>JAILIC010000109.1 GCA_024695475.1 Treponema sp. | reverse complement strand
TTGCAAACGTTTCGATAGGTAAATTGTTTATTTCAGGTATCGGTGCCGGAATCCTATTGTGTATTGCAATGATGATTTTGGTTGCCTTTATTTCTGTAAAGCGTGGATACAAACCTCTTGAAGTACAGAATGTAAAACCGGTGCAAGCTTTGAAGGGAGCAGCCCTGCCATTATGTTTGCCAGTCATTATTTTGGGTGGTATACGTCTTGGTATTTTTACGGCAACTGAGGCTGGATCTGTTGCTATCATCTATGCATTGCTGCTTGGTTTGCTTTATAAGGAATTAAAACTTGAGCATATTGTTACTGGTCTCAAAGAGACAGTAGCAACAACTGCTTCGATTATGGTTATTGTAGGTGCGGCATCTGCATTTGCGTGGGTTTTAACTCGTGGACAAATACCGCAAAAGTTTACGCAATTAATGCTTAATACGATTCACAATAAGTATTTATTCCTTATTGTTGTCATTATGTTCCTTATCGTAGTCGGTATGTTTATCGAAGGTAATGCCGCTTTGATAGTTCTTGTTCCATTGTTGGCACCTGTAGCACGTGCTTATGGAATCGATGATATCCATTTTGCAATGGTGTACATATTTACTATGGCATGTGGTGGTGTAACACCTCCAGTAGGAACATTGATATTTGTTACTTGCGGTATTACTAAGTGTACGATAAAGGATTTTATTAAAGAAGCATTGCCTTTCTATATCATGCTTTTTATTTGTATGTTACTGATAGCGTTTTGTCCATGGATCTCTACAGGTCTTGTGAACTTAATCTACTAGTTAAAAATATATTTTAGATGGCATCTGTGAGGAGCAGAAAATGGTACAAAGTTTTGATGTTGTTATAGTGGGGGGCGGTGTTGTAGGTAGTGCTATAGCACGTGAGCTGTCTGCTTACAAATTAAAAATAGCAGTTCTGGAAAAGAACCTTGATGTGTGTAATGAAACCAGTGGAAGAAACTCTGGCGTTGTACACGGTGGATTTGCCTATGATGTAGGTACGCTTAAAGCAAAACTGTGTGTTCAGGGTAATAAAATGATGACACAGTTATCTGAAGAGCTGGGCTTTCATTTTAATCGTTGTGGCAAAGTACTTGTTGGTACAACAGAGGAAGAACGAAAGACACTTGAGCGTACGATTGAGCAGGGAAAAAAGAATGGTGCGACAAAGATTTCGTTGATAGATGAGGATCGTTTGCACCAGCTTGTTCCTATGGCTGTTGGCAAGTTTGCCATGTTCTCTGAAAATTCTGGAATCCTTGATCCATTCAATTATACAATTGCATTAGCTGAAAATGCTGTGCAAAATGGTGCTTCGTATTTTTTTGATACTGAAGTTACTGGCATTCAGCGATCTGACAAAAAGTATCATGTGATTACTTCTAAAGGGGATTTTGAATCACGGTGGGTTATTAATGCTGCTGGTCTTGGCTGTGGTAAGGTATCTGACATGCTCGGTATAAAGGGCTATAAAATCATCGGTTCAAAGGGTGATTATATTATCTTGGATAAGCGTACAGGGCCTCTGTTGCCAATGCCTGTCTATCCAGTACCGTCTAATACCTATATGGGTATCCATGTTACTAATACGACTGATGGTAATGTTATCATTGGTCCTAATGCTGATACTGTTACGGATTTTGCTTACTATGGTGTACTCCAAAAGAATCTGGACTATCTTGTTGAAAGTGCAAGTAGAATCTGGCCATGTATTAAACGAGGTGACTGTATCAGAAACTATTCTGGTATTTTGCCAAAGCTTGTTGATGACAATGGTGTTATTCAAGACTTTAAGATAGAAATTAAAGATGATATAGCTCCAAATGCGGTTAATCTTATCGGTATTGAGTCACCTGGTTTAACGGCAGCTGTTCCTATTGCCAGAATGGTCATTGATATGATGAAAGAGTATGAAAAACTGACCCCAAATGATCAGTTTAATCCGATACGAAAAACCTTTCCTCGTTTTGATGAACTTTCAGATGAGCAAAAGGAAGAACTCATTAAGCAAAATCCTGATTATGGTCAGGTGATTTGTCGTTGTGAAAAAATAACCAAGGCCGAAATTATACAGGCTATACATAATCCTCTCGGTGTACATACCGTTACTGGAATAAAATACCGGACTCGAGCCATGATGGGGCGTTGTCAGGGTGGATACTGTCAGATGCGTATTACCGATTTTATTGAATCAGAACTTCATACGCAAGCTCAAGACATTGTCTATGAACGTAGTGGTTCATATTTTTTTACAGGAACAACAAGGTAGGTGCATGTATGCAAACAGTTGATGTATTGATTATTGGTGGTGGTCCTGCAGGCCTTGCTGCCGCAGTAGAGTTACATAAAAAGGGAATACGCAATATCTTAATTTTTGAGCGTGAAAAACAGCTTGGAGGTATTTTACGGCAGTGTATTCATGATGGTTTTGGTTTGACTCGTTTTAAGACTACACTTTCGGGACCAGAATATGCAGGTAGATTTATTGATGAGGTAAATGCCTTGGGCATTCCATATAAAACTGATACTACTGTATATCATGTTTCTGAAAATCATGAAGTTACGGCTGTTTCTCCAGAAGGTTTGACCAAGATTAAAGCAAAAGCAATTGTGTTTGCAATGGGGTGTAGAGAAAGAACTCATGGTGCATTGCAAATTCCTGGAGAGCGACCTGCGGGTGTATATACTGCTGGTGTTGCACAGGCATATCTCAATTTGTTCAATAGAAAAATAGGTAAAGAGGTTGTCATTCTTGGTTCTGGTGATATCGGTCTTATTATGGCACGACGTCTGACTCTGGAGGGTATAAAAGTTAAGGCAGTATATGAGCTGATGAGCGTACCGTCTGGGTTGCCGAGAAATATCCGTCAATGTCTGGAAGACTTTGATATTCCTTTGTATTTGAGCCACACGGTAACAGATATCAAAGGTGATAAACGTGTTGAGGAGATTACGGTACAAAAGGTTGACGAGCATCTTAAACCGATACCTGGTACAGAAGAACATATACCTTGTGATACGCTTATTTTAAGTGTTGGACTTATTCCTGAAAATGAGTTGAGCTTGGACGCTGGTATTACACTTGATGGCAGAACACGAGGCGCTATTGTTGATGAGTATTTCCAGACTGATCATAAAGGTTTTTTTGCGGCAGGAAATGTATTGCATGTACATGATCTTGTCGATTTTGTTTCTCTTGAAGCAGAAAACTTGGCAGACTCTGTAGCGGAATATATTACAAATGGCGATTTGCCTGAGTGTAATCTTTCCGTCTCCTATGACAAAAATATCAACCATGTATTACCACAAAAAATCAGTGGTACCAAGGATGTTGTATTCTCATTACGTGTTTCACACCCATTGAAAGATTGTGTATTAAAAGTAATGCAAAATGGCAACTGCCTTGTAGAAAAAAAGATGAAAAAGACACTGCCTGCCGAAATGATTCATATTTCTGTACCGGCAAGTAAGATGGAGACAAGTGGTTCTCTGGAGGTATGTGTACAATGACAAAAGAATTGACCTGTATAATTTGTCCAAATGGATGTCCATTAACTATTCAGTTGGATAATGATAATAAAGTGGTTTCAGTTGAGGGCTTTACCTGTGTTAAAGGTAAGAACTATGCCATACAGGAAATGACGGAACCACAGCGAACAGTTTCTTCGAGTGTGCTTGTCAAAAATGGCGAATTGCCTTTAGTGAGTGTACGTTTAACAAAGCCAGTACCAAAGACACGATTATTTGATGTCATGAGTGAGATTCGTAAAATCACGGTACAGGCTCCAGTGCAATCAGGCACAGTTCTTATCCATAATATTTTAGGATATGATAGCGACCTTATAGCTACAAAATCGATAGCCTCACACTAGTTATCAGTATCATTCAATGGTACTACTGTCGAAGTACCTTTAATTCCTGAATATCGCTATGTAGCTTCTAAAGGCTCTGCATTGGTAGCATTTAAGAATAATGACAAATTAGCTCAGCTTAAAGCAAAGTTGAGTAAATAATATAGTTCTAAAGCTACCATACCCAAGATAAAAAAAATTGCCGTCTGTAAAAAGACGGCATAACTTTTTTTACTGATATATTATTACCTTGTATTTTTAATTTGGTATTTTGTATATCTGTAATAACTTAGTTGAGTTTTGATAATTCAATGGCAGTCTGACATGCAACTTTTACATTGTTGAAAACCAGCTTGATGTTTGTTGCCAAGCTGTCACCTCCGGTAATTTCAGCAACTTTTGCCAACATGAAAGGTGTTGCTGCCTTACCATGAATACCTTTCTTATTCATCTCAGCAAGAGCTTCGTCTATAGCCTTGTTGATAACTTCTGGATCCATCTGGAATTCTTCTGGTACTGGATTGCCAATTACCATACCACCCTGTAAACCAAGGTCATGTTTTGTCTTGATTGCAGAAGCAAGTTCTGCAGCAGAGTCAACTCTGTAATCAACACCAAAACCGCTCTTACGTGTGTAGAATGCAGGAAGCTCATCGGTACCATAGCCGACTACGGTAACACCCTGTGTTTCGAGATACTCCAGGGTCAAACCGATATCGAGAATTGATTTAGGACCTGCACAGATAACAGCAACTTCTGTATGGGCAAGTTCCTGAAGGTCAGCAGAAATATCCATAGTTTCTTGTGCACCACGATGTACACCACCGATACCGCCTGTAGCAAAAATCTTGATGCCAGCCATTTGTGCCATAATCATAGTGGTTGCAACAGTTGTTGCACCGTCAAGTTTTTTAGCTACAACAAAAGGAAGATCGCGGCGGCTTGTCTTGGTAACTTTTTGTCCCATTTTGCCAAGATAATCGATTTCTTCAGGTGTAAGACCAACTTTGAGACGTCCTTTGATGATACCCATAGTTGCTGGTACAACACCCATATCACGGCAGATCTTTTCTACTTCAAGAGCAGTATCTTTATTCTGTGGGTAAGGCATACCGTGTGAGATGATTGTTGATTCAAGAGCAATAACAGGTTTTCCGCTTTTTACTGCTTCCAGAACATCAGGTCTAATGTCAAGATAATCGTTTTTCATAATAACTCCTTGTGTATATGGTATCGAGGCTTGTTTCAGACCTTTAGCAGGTACTGAAGGCTGTCTCTAGTACGTTACTTTATCGTTTTTAATATGTTCTCCACTGAAAGTGTGGGATTGATGGTGTTTTCATGCTCTAATGTCATTTTTGAAGCACCTTCGGCAAATGCTGCTGCTTCTTGCAAGGTCATACCATGTAACCAGCTGTATACTAAACCTGCCATAAAGGCATCTCCTGCACCTGTACAGTTTTTAATATGTACTTGTGGTGCAGGGCGGAAGAAAGATTCATCTTCGTTGCAACAGTACAGTCCATCTTCACCACGGCTTATAACAACTTGCTGTACACCACGTGACAATAAATCATGTCCAGCTTGTTCAATTTCTTCAACTGTTGAAAGCTTTTTACCAGTGAGTACTTCAGCTTCAAGGATATTTGGCTTAATACAATACAGATTGCCAAGATTTTGTACTAATTTATGCGCCTTGGTGACTGATACAGGATCTGCAAAGAAAACAGTATCAGGAAAGGTTGTTAATATATAACTAATGACTTCTTCATTGAGGTTTGTATCCAATACAACGGCTGCTGCGTTTCTGATGACATCTGCCTTTGTTTTGATAGAACTGACAGTAAGCTTGTTGAGGATTTCCATTGAAGCTAATGCAATTTCCATATCACCAGATGTATTGAGTATGCTCAAGTAGGTTGATGTTGTGTCATTATGGACGGTAATACAGTTTGATATATCGACACCTGCAGCTTCGGTTTCGGTACGTAATTGGTGAGCAAAAGCATCATCACCGAGTATAGAAATGAGCCGTACGTCACAGCCGAGTCGGGCAAGGTTTTCTGCAATATTTCTACCAACGCCTCCGCAAGATAGCTTAATGAGACCAGGGTTTGAGTCGTGCATAATAAGTGGGCTAAAAGGAAAGCCCTGTATATCGATATTTGCTCCACCGATAACGACAACGTAAGGAGATTCCTGGAGGATATATCCTTTGCCTTTTATATATCCTTGTCGTGATAAATTCATGATATGTCCAGCAGCTGCGGAACGAGTTATGCCAAGAGCATCAGCACATTCCTGCTGCGAAATGAGGGGATTTTTTCTTATTAATTCTAATATTTCTTTTTCTCTTGCTGTCATAGTGTATACTCAGTTACAAACAAGTGTTTGTTAAACAAACTTTTGTTTGTGTAACTATACTTCTGTTTGAATCAGATGTCAAGGTGCCCTGCATTAAAGTAACTATTTTATAAGCGAATTTTGTTGACAACTGAAAACTTCAGATGTACCATCATTATAGAGTGATTGATTAACTTAATTAATCAACGGAGGAAATAGTATGAAGTTTTTTTTAGATAGTGCAAAGATGGACGAAATCGTGTATGCCTATGACACATTTGGTATAGATGGTATCACAACAAATCCAAGACATATTATGTTGAGTGGTAAACCGTTTATGACCGCAATTACTGATATAGCTAATTGGGTAAAAAAAACAGGTATTGAGGGTTGGGATAAATTTCCTGTTTCTGTAGAGATTAATCCTCATATTGATACTGCTGCCGAAATGATTAGTGCTGCAGAAAAGATTGCTCCTTTATGCAAAAACTTTGTTATCAAAATTCCCGCTACAGAGCAAGGAATTATTGCTGCTCGTACGCTAGAAAAGAAAGGAATCAGAACTAATGTTACATTGGTATTTTCACCTGCTCAGGCACTTTTACCTGCAAAGAATGGCTCTTTGTTTATGTCTCCATTTATTGGATGGAAAGAAGCTAATGGTGAAGATTGTAGACAGTATATAAAAGATATTGTTGATATTTATAAAAACTATGGTTTCTATGGAAAGACACAAATTATTTGTGCGGCAATCAGAACACCAAAACAAATTGTTGACTGTGCAGTAAGTGGTGCAGATATTGTTACTACTGGCTTGGCTGTATATCAGGATTGTATGAAGCACGCATATACGACACAAGGAATTGGTACTTTCTGCGAAGCCTGGGATAACACAAAAACAGAGTAGGAGCTAAAAAATGACTATTGGTTTTATAGGTCTTGGTATCATGGGTGAATCCATGTGCGCTAATATTGTAAAAAAACATAATGATACCGTATTTTGTTTCGATATGGTAAAAGCAAAAGTTGAAGAACTAGCTGCTCTCGGTGCTGTTGCTTGTGCGGATAATGTTGAGCTTGCAGAAAAATCTGATGTCATTATATCTATGGTTCCTAAATCAGAACATTCAAAAGCCGTATACACACAAATTTTGCCTAAATTAGGAAAGAGTAAAATCTGTATTGATATGAGTACTATAGATCCTTCTGTTTCTATAGAAATTTCAAATATGGTAAAACAGACAGGGGCTCGTTTTGCTGATGCACCGGTTGTAAAGTCAAAGCCTGCTGCTATTGCAGGAAAACTAGGAATCTATGTCGGATCAGATGATGAGACCTATGATCTTATAAAACCAATTCTTGCATACATGGGTGAGAATATTATTCACATGGGACCAAATGGTAAAGGACTTGTGATGAAGATTTTACATAATGCACTTGTCTCCCAGATTCAAAATGGTGTAAACGAAACAATAACACTGGCACTTGCTAATGGTATAGATATACAGAATTTTGCACGTGCAATTTCTTATGGTGGTGGGCAAAACTTTTATCTTGATAGCAAAAAAGATGTTATCGAAAAGAGTGATTTTACAACTGCATTCTCTGTAGAGAATATGCACAAAGATGTACATATTTGCCAGACACTCGCTAAAGAAAGTAAGGTAGCTATGCCAGGTGAAGACAATGTTATTCGTGTATATGACAAAGCTATGGAATGCGGATACGGTAAGGAAGATTTTTCAGCTACGATAAAAGTAGTTCGAGGCAAGTAAATGGATATACAGCATCTTAATGCCGTTAACAGTTTTAAGGTTTTTGCTCTTTCTGATGCAGAGTTTAAAACATATGGCAGAATTGTAGAAGGCTATGACTTCTCACAACTGCTTGATTATATGGAAGAAAATACATCAATTCCAGAGCAAGGAAATGTATATGTTCCTTCAGTTCCAGAAATGGAAGCTGCTGAAATTTGTCCTTTGGTAAAAAATATTCTATATGGTGGTATGGATATACAGATAGGTTATTGTAATGGACGTAATTCTACATTCAATGGTTTTGAATATCATAAGGGGTCAGAGATTAATATTGCAGTTACAGACTTTTGCCTTTGTTTAGGCCATTCATGGGATATTCAGGATAATACGTATGATGTAGAAAATGTCCAGGTATTTTTTGTTCCAAAAGGTACGGCAATAGAGATGTATCAAACGACCTTACACTTATCTCCATGCAAGACATCTGATACTGGATTTAAGGGTATTGTCATTCTTCCTAAAGGAACTAACACACCGCTTCCTATCCAGAGTAAAGATAGTGTTGGAGTTGATAAGGAAGGAAAACTGTTATTACAAAAAAATAAATGGGTGATTGCGCATCCCGAGCGTGAGCCGTTGATAAAGCAAGGTGCAGTCGCTGGGGTAATCGGACCTAATAAAGAAGTAAAATACTGACGGTAGGTTGTTATGGAAGTTATCAAAAAGTCTGATGGATTTGAATTACGGCATAATGGAAATACATTGCTGAAAAGTTCAGCAACTGCTCCCTGTGTTTATATAGGTAAGGGAGTAGAATCTGTACAGATGCGACAAGGAAACTTCAAAATAGAAGACTACGTAGAGGAGCGGATTCCTTTAGCGGTAAAGACAGTTTCTTGTAAAGAAAATATCTGGCATATAGATTTTGAATCCAGTGTAAGCCTTGATGTAACTATTCAAGATCAGCTTGTGTTGATGCACTTCCATACATCTGATCACTTAATCAACCGGTTCTGGTTACGTTTTGCTGCTGACAAATCAGAACATTGCTATGGTTGTGGTGAACAGATGTCGTATTTTGATCTTCGCGGAAGACATTTTCCGTTGTGGACTTCTGAACCAGGTGTAGGACGTGATAAATCAACGTACATAACATGGCGTACTGATGTTGATACTATGGGAGGCGGAGATTATTACAATACAAACTATCCTGCTCCGCTCTTTATATCTTCAAAAAAGTATTACGTAAATGTTAATACAACAGCTTATGCAGATTTTGATTTTAGAAATGAAGATTTTCATGAATTACAGGTTTGGCAGGTACCACAAGAAATTCGTATAGAAGCTGCAGATACGTTTACTGAACTTTTGGAAAAAGAAACTGCATATCTGGGACGTCAGCCAGAACTGCCAGATTGGATTTATAATGGTCTTATCCTTGGTGTACAAGGGGGCAATGAACGCTCTTTTGGTTTGGCAAAAAAGGTATTAGATCGTGGAGTAAAACTTGCAGGCGTTTGGTGTCAGGATTGGTGTGGAAAACGTGTTACCAGTTTTGGTAAACGCTTGCAATGGGATTGGCACTTTCATCAGCAGATGTATCCAGATTTGCCTGAACGAATAAAGGAGTTACATAATCAGGGTATTAAGTTTTTAGGGTATGTAAATCCTTATTTAGTCAATGATGGAATGTTGTATAAAGAAGCAAAAGAAAAAGGTTATTTTGCAGTCCATTCTGATGGTAGTGATTATCTTGTTGATTTTGGCGAGTTTTTATGTGGAGTCATCGACCTTACTAATCCCGAAGCAACAGAATGGTTTAAAAATGTTATAAAAAAATATTCCATCGATATTGGCATTGACGGCTGGATGGCTGATTTTGGAGAATATTTGCCTGTTGATGATCTAAAGCTTGCAAATGGCGAATCTGCAATGATTGAGCATAATAAGTGGCCAGCTCGTTGGGCAAAATGTAATTACGAGGCTGTAAAAGAAAGTGGACGGCTTGGTCAGATAGTGTACTTTATGCGTGCCGGAGGACTTGGTTCTGCAAAATATTGTACCTTGCTTTGGGCTGGGGATCAGTCTGTTGATTTTTCTCGTCATGATGGTTTATGTACGGTAATAACAGCTGCGTTAAGCGCAGGAATGAGTGGTTGTGGTTTAACTCATAGTGACATCGGTGGATATACCTCCCTTTATGGCAATATTCGCACTAAAGAACTGTTTTTACGGTGGACCGAAATGGCAGTGTTTACCCCTGTAATGAGAACTCATGAAGGTAACCGCGGTGATGAAAACTTCCAGTTTTATAACGATGAAGACAGCATCGTACAGGTTGCTCGCTTAGTACAAATCCATACTGAGTTAAAGCCTTATATCCAGGCATTAGTTACAGAAAATGCCGAAAAAGGTATTCCAGTACAGAGACCGCTATTCTTACATTACGAATCTGATGCTGCTGCATATACTCAGGAATTTGAATATCTGTTTGGACGTGATGTACTGGTAGCACCAGTGATTAAGGAATCTGCAAAAGAATGGAATGTGTATCTTCCTGATGACGAGTGGATCCATCTTTGGACAGGGAAAAAGTATGGTAAAGGTATGAATACTGTAGAAGCAAAAGTTGGTTTTCCTCCAGTATTCTGGCGGGCTAAGTCGTCATATGCTGATTTATTTACCGATATAGAAAAAAAATACGGAGTTATTGGATAAGCATATGAGATATGCCCTGTTTTTTACAGTTATTGTACTCGCAAATATAATTCAAGGAATCACCGGTTTTGCAGGAACTATTCTTGCAATGCCTGCCAGCCTGTTGCTTGTGGGATATGGAATTGCAAAGCCTGTACTTAATGTATTGGGGGTGTTATCTGGTGTCTATGTGTTTGTAGGTAATAGCAAGTCTGTAAATTGGAAGGAATTTGGTATTATCGCTGCATGTATGACTGTCGGCATTTTTACAGGGATTTGGTGTAAGCAATACTTCGCAGGAAAAGAATATATTCTTTATAAGGGATTGGGTGTTTTTGTTATCCTTATAGCTATCCAAGGTCTTTTTACAATGCTCTGTAACCGTAATGCAGCAGAGAATACTGCTCCTGGAAAAAACAATAAAGTGATGATAGCTTTACTGCCTCTTGCAGGTATTGTTCATGGTATTTTTGTATGCGGTGGACCGTTATTGATAAGTTATCTGATTAAACGCATTAATGACAAGGTTGTTTTTCGGGCAACGATTTCAACAGTATGGATAGTACTTAATACGATTATATTTATTGATGATTTTCATAACGGCTATTTTACAATGTCCCTGTTGCCTGTGTTATTAATTGCGGTTCCTTTACTGTTTGTTGGAATGATGATAGGAACTGCATTATATAAAAGAATGAATCAAAGACTATTTATGTTGCTTACGTATGTGTTGCTGTTTATATCGGGAGCAACGTTGTTAATAAAGTAGATAATGCTTCTGTAAAAAAAAAGCTGATATTTACAGATAGCCTTTATCATAAAAAGTGTTTTTTTTCATGTAAGGAGGAATAGAATGAAAAAAGCAATGAAAGCATTAGCATTGGGAATGTTTGCTGTATTGGGTTTGGGAGTATACCAACAGAGTGCTTATGCATCTGGAAAGGCGGATTCTACTAATGCTGCTTCTGGCGGAAAGTCAGTACGCCCACTTGTTAAGATTATCTGCCCTTATGGTGTAGGTGGTACAGCTGATGTTATTGCACGTAAATTTGCTCAGGTTGCTAATGAACTGCATCCAGAGTATAACTTCATTGTTAATCAGCAGACTGGTGGTGATGGTTTTGCAGCTGCAACAGCTTTTTCACAGGAAGCTGCTTCTGAAAAAGACTTGCTCATTTTCGGCTATGGCGTTGCGTATCGTCATGATTTAGGTAAAAAATATAACACTGAACTCGTTGACTTTGACCGTACTAAGATTCTTCCTGTAGCTACAGTGGATGATCGTACATGGATTATGTATGCCAAAAAGGGAACATCACTCAAAGAAGTCCTTGATCGTGCAAAAGCTGGTGGTATAAAAATGTCAGGTGGTAACCCACTTTCTGATCCACACCTCGCACTTGGCTCTCTCATTGCACAAGAGGGTGGTACTGTTAAAGTTGTTCCATATGATGGTGGTGCTGCACAGAAATTGGGTCTTACCAATGGTGAAGTAGATGTATTCGTAGGTACAACACAGGCTGCACAAAGCGACGTAGAAGCAGGAACCTTGGTTCCTCTGCTTGCATTCTCAGATCGTCCATTTACTGGTTTTGTTGGTCCAAATGGTCCAATCGATGTTCCAACAGTTGCAGGTCCTTCAAAGGCTTCTGAATTGAATGCTTCAAAAGATTATAGTGGTTCTATCCTTGCTGCTGGTGGTTATATTGCTACACATAAAGGTGCTGATCCAGCATGGGTTGCTGCTGTAGAAAAAGTAGCAAGAGATGTTTGGGCTTCTAAAGAGTATAGTGATTTTATTGCTTCTATCATGCTTAACAAGTATGAGTGCTATGGTGCTGATGCAACTGCTCATCTTGAAGAAGCTTGTCAGAAAGCTATAAAAGCATTCCAGACTTTGAGCGGAAAATAGGATTGTATAAAAACTGTGGAACTGTTACTGAAGTTATTTATCAGGTTGTTCCACAGTTTTTTCTTTATGACTGTACGGAGCCATTAACGATGAAAAAAATAAATATACGGACAAACTTAGTTACTGGAATTTGTATGGGGGTTTTGAGCATCATTATGCTTTTAATTCTTCCAATGCAAGTTAGGTTGCCAATGTATGATTCAGGAGCTCCAAGCCCGAGAATTATCCCTGGAATTTGTCTTGTGGGAATTCTGATATTGTCCGTTGTGCTGATTATAGAAAGTCTTGTGTTAAAAAAAGAAAAAATCTTAGTTTTTGATTGGGAAAAAGAACGCCCGATTTTAATCCTTATTGCAGGGCTGTTAGTATTTGTTGGATTGACAATGGTTGCTGGTTTTATCCCTGCAGGTATAGTTGTTTTTTGCGCTATCCAGTTTTTCTGTGGTGAGCGTAAAATTCCAGTGTATATCTATACGGTCGCTGCAGTAGTTATTGTGTATTTCCTTTTTGAATATGTATTTAATGTTTCCCTTCCCGGGATTGGGGGCTGATTATGGGAGATTTTAGTTATATTATGCAGGCATTTGTTGCGGTATTTACCCCAACAAATCTTGCTTTTATATTTGGTGGAATGGTAGTAGGAATGGTCGTTGGGTGTATCCCCGGTCTTTCTGTCACTCTTGGTATTATATTGTTTTTACCACTTACGTATACGATTAAAGATGCCAGTACAGCAATTATCGCCTTATTGGCAGTGTATGTTGGCGGTATGTATGGTGGTTCTATCAGTGCAATTACGTTAAATACGCCTGGCACTAATTCTGCAATTGCGACAACGTTTGACGGATATCCGCTTGCAAAAAAAGGAAGAACCTTACTTGCTCTTGATACTTCTTTATTTGCTTCCACTTTCGGGGGAATTTTCGGATCAGCACTGCTGTTAATCTGTGCATCCTTTATAGCAAAGCTAGTAGGAAAATTTGCTTCTGTTGAATACTTTTCAATGGCAATTCTCGGTATTTCGTTACTTGCGGGTGTCAGTGGTGAATCTCTTGCAAAGGGAATCATTTCAGGATTGCTCGGCATATTCATGGCATGTATCGGGGTTGATGCAGTAACTGGTGTTGCACGATTTACATTTGGTATCAGAGCCTTGCAATTTGGTATTGATATGTTGCCGGCTATGATAGGACTTGTTGCTTTAACTCAAGTAGTAGAAAAGCTTGGCGAATTTAAGCTCTCTGGTGGCGAAATGTTCCATGCTCATAAAATTGACCGTAAAGGTATTACTAAGCATGAAGTTATTTCGATACTGCCAGCCTGCTTACGCTCAACAGTTATAGCCTCTTTTATTGGTGCCATGCCTGGTGTCGGTGGCGGTGTTGCTCAGTTCTTGTGTTATAACGAAGTAAAACGAGGCTCAAAACATCCAGAACAATTTGGCAAAGGAACCCTTGAAGGTATTGCTGCTGCCGAATCAAGTAATAACGCTGTTGTAGGATCAGCCATGATTCCATTGTTGACAATGGGTATTCCTGGTGATGGTGTTACTGCATTGTTGTTAGGTGCTTTTATTCTTCATGGGTTGCAGCCTGGACCAACAATGTTTACAAAACAGGCATTGTCTGCATACACCATTATTGTGGGGTGTCTGGTTGCAAATTTGTTTTTGTTTCCGCTTGGCAAATTGTTGACCCGTGCTGTAGCAAAAGTGGTACAGGTACGTTATACGTATTTGGCACCAGTAATCATGTTGTTCTGTTTTGCAGGTGCATTCGCAGGAACAGGAAACAGTAAAGAAATTGTATTCTGTGCATTGATGCTTGTCTTAAGTTATATCATGAAGCTTTTTGATATGTCACCTATACCAATGCTGCTGGGATTGATTTTAGCTGACATTATGGAAAGTAATTTTGTGACGAGCATGATGAGCTATGATATGGATTTCTTTATCTTCTTTAAGCGTCCTATTTCTGCGGTAATACTTTTGCTGACCGTTTTACTTGTTGTTTCTATGATTCGTATTAACAAAAAAGTTGCACGACTTAACGAAGCACAGGCAGAAGAAATGAAAGAAACACACGAGAGCTTGGATGAAGCTGCTCGTGCTTAGGAGTAATGATATCATGAATTTTCAAGTATTATATGTACCGATTGGGGTACCGACATTTGAGCTTGTTTCAGCCCGTGATTTATTACATAAATCAGTACAGTTATTAACATCGATATGTAAGGATACCATTTGTCCAAATGATATATTGTTATCTCTTGATGCACTTACCGCATATCTTGATGGCAAAAAGCCTGACTTAATTGTCTTGCAAAATGTCACTTTTGCAAATGCAGCATATGCTTCTGAAGTACTCAAAAGTTTTTCTGCTCCTGTTTTGCTGTGGACTTTACGTGAACCTGTGATTGACGGAGGACGTTTGCGCCTTAATTCTTTAACAGGCGCTTTTTCTGCAGCAAATGCGATACATGAGTTTAGAAAGGGAGAACAGTTTGAATATGTATTTGGCTCTCCTGAAGAAAAGGAGGTTATACAACAGATAAAAAGTACTGTTGCTGCTGCAAAGATCCGGACAGAACTGAAAGAGCTACGTATTGCAGCGATAGGACATACTCCAGAAGGCTTTGGATTTGGGCGGGCTCTTGATGTTGATATGATGAAGACATTTGGTTCCAAATTAATAAGCATAGAAGCACGCGAATTAATTGACAAAGCAAAAGCGTATACTGATGACGAAGCCCAACCTTATTTTGAAAAGGCTCAAAAAAGCATTGTAGGATTGGAAACAATGCCTGATAAAAATGTAAAAGACTTTTCGCGTTTGTATAAGGCATACAGCGAGTATGTAACGGAAAATAAGATAGGTGCACTTGCTTCTCGCTGCTGGCCAGATTTCTTTACGTCTTTTGGTACACCGGTATGTTCCGTATTGTCTTTATTAAATATGGATGGCATTGCCGCTAGTTGTGAGTCAGATATTTACGGTGCGCTTTCTATGTATATCGGTTCTAAACTAACAGGTAGTGCATGTTTCTTTGGAGATCCGGTATCGTTAGACGAATCCGAAAACACTATCACTTTTTGGCATTGCGGCATGGCTGCATGTTCTCTTGCTCGTAAGGATACAGGTGCTTGTGCCGGAGTTCATTGTAACCGTAAGATAGGCCCAACCATGGAATTTGGATGTGCTCCTGCACCAGAATCAACAATATTCCGTATTGGACGATTACCTGATGGCTCGTTCCGTATGTTTATTGCTTCTGGTGAAATTCTTGATAAGCCTAAACAATTTAACGGTACGTCAATTGTTGTGAAGACCGACAATTGTTCAAAAGACATTGTCACAACTGCCGTAAAAGATGGGTGGGAACCTCACTTTGTTGTTGTGTATGGAAATATAGTTCATGAGCTTACAGCATTGTGTCATATGCTTAATCTGGCGGTTAGTTCATATTAAAAAGTGAAGTGGGGGGCGGAGTACTTCTGTTCCCCACTATATAAGTCCTTTATATATTGACTAAAAAGAGTTAATATAATCTTATAGAATAAGAAGAAGAGACGGTATTACTAGGAAAATGATATGGTATATGCAGGAATTAACTCAATAAATGTAAAAAACATTAATAGAAGCCGTCTTTTAAAGTTGTTGAATAATGCTGGAGCAATGTCGCGTAAAGATATGGCTTCTGCTCTTGATTTAACACCAGCTGCGGTAACACAAATAACAAGCGAATTAATCGCCAATGGGATACTGGAAGAGCGTGGTGAAATTGAAGAGGCTGGAAGATCTGGCAGAAAAAAAATCTTAGTTGATATAAACTATCGAGCTGCCAGAGTCCTGACAATTTGTATAGAAGTACATGAAGTGACTATAAGTGTCTGTGAATTAGATGGAACACTTGTCGAGCAAAAGAAAATTCCTACAGATAGAAATACCGACCCTGAAACATTTATCTTGTCTATTGCAGATATTGCTAATGAACTTATGGATAGTGTTGCTGATGATGGAATTCCTTTTATTGGTGCAGGAGTTTCTGTGCCAGGGGCCGTTTCTCGCAGTGATGGTATCAGTTGTCGAGCACAGAGCATATGGCGTGAATCTGTTGCGGTAAAGGCCTGTCTTGAAAAAAAACTTTCAATACCAATAATTGTAGAAAATAACGTTAAGGCATTTGCTGAAGCCGAATTAGTATATGGAACAGGTAAGGTTGAAGATAATATTTTTTTTGTAAAATGGGGTGCTGGTGTTGGTTCTTCCATTGTTATAAATCATACGATTTATGATAATCAAAAGGGTATTACTTCCGAACTGGGACATATGGTAGTTTCTCCAGGAGGAGAAAAATGTTGGTGTGGTAGATCTGGTTGTCTTGAAACTATGGTTTCGGTACATGCAATGACCAAAAAAGTGTTGAGTCTGTTTTCAAAAGAACATACCCCTCTTTTATATGAAAAAGTACATGGTGATAAAAATAAGATTACAGAAGACTCCTTTGAATCTTGGATTATGACAGAAGATGCGGCCATAGTACATATTCTTGATGATGCAATAAAGCTTTTAGCACAGACTGTTTCTAATGCGGTAACCTTGCTTGCCCCTGATCGCGTTGTCATTTTTGGTGATATGTTTAACTTTACATCGGTGTATAAAAAGTTTATTGATACATATACAGCCCTTGCACCGTATGATGACAAATCCTTATTTATGTATTCTGCTCTTAGTAATAAAATCGATTACATAGGGGCACTTGCTGTCGTATTTAACGATTATCTGCTGATACAGTAACCACAAATAAAAAAAAGCCGTCTTCATTTGGATACCAAGAAGACGGCGAAGTTGTAACTATTGCTTAGTAAGGTAACTTCATTCTTTAGCCCAGTCAAAGGAATACTTAACGGCTTTATGCCAACCTTTTAGTAGCCTTTCTCGTTCATTGCTGTCAATCTGCGGAGTAAATGTTTTGTCTATAGCACGGTTTGCAACAACATCTTCGATGCTCGTCCAAAAACCGACCGCAAGTCCTGCGAGATAGGATGCACCCATGGCTGTGGTTTCGACACAGACGGGACGGCTTATTGGTGCATTGATAAAGTCAGCCTGAGACTGCATGAGAAAGTTGTTTTTACTTGCTCCACCATCAACTTTAAGAGATGAAAGCTCAATACCAGAATCTTTTTTCATGGCATCAAGTACATCGGCGGTAAGATATGCAAGGGATTGTACCGTAGCACGAATGATGTGATATTTATTTACACCACGAGTAATACCAACGATGGTTCCACGAGCATATTGATCCCAATAGGGAGCACCTAATCCTGTAAAGGCAGGAACAACATAGCAGCCATTTGTATCTTTGACTCTTGTTGCCATGTATTCACAATCAGCCGCGGTGTCGATGATTCTCATCTCGTCTCGAAGCCACTGAATGGCAGCTCCTGCAACAAAGATAGAGCCTTCAAGCGCGTAGGTAACTTTGTCGTTAATGCCCCATGCTATCGTAGTAAGTAATCCGTTTTTTGACATGACAGGTTTTTCACCAGTATTCATGAGCATAAAACAACCAGTACCATAGGTGTTCTTTGCTTCACCAGGGGTAAAGCAGGTTTGGCCAAACAAAGCAGCTTGCTGATCACCGGCTGCGCCAGCAATTTTAATTGGCCCACCTAAAAAGCTTGGATCAGATTCACCGTAAAGGCAACTGGATGGTTTTGGCTCTGGCAACATACAACGAGGAATATTCAATATAGAAAGAATTTCATCATCCCATTGTAATGTATTGATGTTAAACAACATTGTTCTGGAAGCATTTGAATAGTCTGTTATGTGGACTTTTCCACCAGTCAATTTCCAGATAAGCCAGGTCTCTACTGTTCCAAAAAGGAGTTCTCCTTTTTCGGCTCGAGCTCGAGCTCCAGGTACATTATCAAGTATCCAGCGTAACTTTGTTCCTGAAAAATACGCATCGATGATTAAGCCTGTTTTTTCACGGATAGTATCAGTTAATCCCTGTGCTTTGAGGGAGTCTGCATACTCAGATGTACGACGACATTGCCAGACGATAGCGTTGTATACAGGCTCGCCAGTATTTTTGTCCCAAACAATCGTCGTTTCTCGTTGATTAGTGATGCCTATGGCAACTATATCCTCTGCCTTTGCATCGATTTTTTGCATGGCTTCAGTAGCAACAGCCAATTGAGTAGCCCAGATTTCATTTGCATTATGTTCTACCCAGCCTGGTTGAGGATAGATTTGCTTAAACTCTTTTTGAGCAACACTGCATATAGTTCCTTTTTTATCAAACAGGATACAGCGATTGCTCGTTGTTCCGGCATCAAAAGCCATAATATATTTTGACATGGTTCCTCCTTTTTTTTATTATAGAACACCTCTACAAACATGTGTTAGTAGAGGTGTTTTATATCCATGGTCTCTATAGTATTATTGCTTATCTATAGCCTTTGTAGCGATAAAGTTTGCACCAGTATTACAAACATTGGCAACAATTACTTGTCCAAGTGCAATGGGAGCTGGTATTTGAATATGATTTAAGCTCTTCATCGCTTCAAACATCAATCCTTTAGGAATTGTTTTATCGGTTTTTACCGGACAGCGGATATATGCGCCGTTTGCAACGGTAACAGTACTGGTAACAATACGCTGTGGGTTTTCTACTTCTTGTCTTCCGTATGTTTCTCCACGTTTGCAAGTATTACCGGTAACTGCAAAGTTGTTGTTTTCGTCAACAGAAAGGTGACATCCTCTTGGGCAGCAGATACAGATGAGATTTTTCATTGAGCACCTCCTTGTTCGATGCTGATACTAATTTTTTCATGTGCCTGTGCAAGTTGTGCAGGAGTAAGATTAACACGTTCCATTTCTCCAGGAGCAAGATGATCTCGTTTGAGACGTGCTATTTCGGTATCACCTGACTTGATAACTATATAACTTGGTTCAGTATGTACTGATCGTACTCTAAAGAAAACACCTACTGATGACTCTACAAAAGCTGGTCGTATATGCTGTGGGACAGTATACCCGACATCATTGCCATTTTCGATTTCGATAACAGAGTCAGCCTTTCTATTTTCGTTAAGTACGTAGTTTGCAGCTCCAGTACCGGCGATTTCAGCTTCTTCGGTAACATAGTCTACCAAGTCGTGTACGTGTACTGCATTACCGCAGGCAAAAATACCAGGAATTGAGGTTTCGCGATCTTCGTAAACGATGGCACCTTTGGTACGATTGTCCATTTTTATAGATGCTTTTTGTGTCAGCTCGTTTTCTGGAATCAAGCCAACGCTGAGCAAAATGGTATCGCAGTCAAATTCCATTTCGGTACCTGGAATTGGCTTACGGTTTTTATCCAACTGCATGACGACTGCACCAGTAACTCGTTTGTCACCTTTGATTTCGGTGATGGTATGAGCCAGATACAAAGGAATATCAAAGTCATTAAGACACTGTACGATGTTTCGTGTTAAACCGCCTGAGAAAGGCATTAATTCAACACATGCCAGTACTTTTGCACCTTCAAGTGTAAGACGGCGAGCCATGATCAAGCCAATGTCACCACTACCAAGAATGAGTACACGTTTACCGACCATATATCCTTCGATGTTTAAAAGGCGCTGTGCGGTACCTGCTGTGTACACACCTGCAGGGCGGGTACCAGGAGTACCAATTGCACCACGGGTGCGTTCGCGACAACCCATGGCAAGTACGATACTCTTTGCTTTGAGGATTTCGTAACCATTCTGGGTATTGATCATGTGTACTTCTTTTTCTTTGGTTATTTCAAGTACCATAGTATCAAGACGTACTTCAATACCAGTTTTGGCGACCATATCGATAAAGCGACCTGCGTATTCAGGACCAGTCAGTTCTTCCTTAAAGTGATGCAAACCAAAACCGTTGTGGATACACTGTACCAGAATACCACCGGCTTCTTTTGCGCGTTCTACAACAAGAATCTTTTTTAAGCCCTTGTTCCATGCTTCTAATGCAGCTGCCAAACCAGCAGGACCTGCACCGACAACTATCAAATCATAAAGAGAGTTACTCATTGCATTCCTCCTGCATTTTTGTAATACCAGTGAGCATTGTTGATCCTGCTTTGTCTTGGAGCAGATCACGATAACTGATATGTGCTTCGTTCATCAAGATTTCCATGACGCGTGGACCACAGAAACCACCTTGACAGCGACCCATACCAGTACCACAGCGTCGTTTTACACCGTCAACTGATACTGGAGGAACAGGACTGCGAAGTGCATCAATAATTTCACCTTCGGTAATGGTTTCGCAGCGGCAGATAACTCTACCGTACAGAGGATTGCGTTTTACCAACTCTTGCTTTTCAGCGACAGATAACTCGTTAAATCTGATTCTGCGACGTGTATCGACGTATACTTTCTTTTCATCGAGTGCAAGACCAGCTTTTTCAAGCAATTTCAGACATTCGAGGGCGATAGCTGGAGCAGACGTTAAACCAGGGGATTTAATACCGGCAAGGTCGATAAAGCCTTTTGCATTTTCTGCTTCTTCGATGATAAAGTCTGAGCCTTTATGATTTGCACGAACACCGGCAAAATTACGGATAGAAGTACGTAAATCAAGAGTAGGTACTGACTTCTTTGCAAATAAAGCAACATAATCAAGTCCTTCTTGAGTGACTGATACGTCATCTTTTGGACTGACGACAGCATTTGGACCAACGATGATATTGCCACCTGCGGTAGGTGAAACAAGAATACCTTTACCTACTTCAGACGGGCACTGGAAGATAACATGGTTAACAAGATCACCAACGTTTTTATCAAGCAGGTAATACTCACCCTTTGTAGGTACAATAGTAAAACTTGGTTTTGAAACGAGATTGTGGATAAAGTCAGAATACAAACCTGCGGCATTGACAACATACTTTGCGCGTACGCGCTCGCCGCTGGCACTCTTGATGATGTATCCCTGTTTTTCTTCTTTTTCGATAGCGGTAACACGGAAGTTTCGTCTTAAATCGGTATCGTTACGTACTGCAGTTTCGATAAAGGCGAGTGCGTATTCCCATGGATAGATAACACCGGCAGTAGGATTGTACAATGCACCTTTTACCTCAGAAGACAAGGCAGGATCTTTTGCATGTACCTGCTCCGCATTTAAGAGCTCCTGCTGTGGTACTTTGTTCTTTTCCCCGCGCTCATAGAGAGCACGTACGGTTTCCATTTCCTTGTCATTAAAACCAACAACGAGGGAACCTGTCCATTTTACAGGAACATCAAGCTTTTTGCATAAGTCCTTTGCCATCTCAACACCTTCGACGTTAAGACGTGCCATAAGGGTACCTGGCTCTGGATCATAGCCGGCATGCATAATACCGGAATTTGCTTTTGTGGTTACATTAGCAACATCATTTTCAGCTTCTAAGACAATAACAGATGCTTTGTACTTTGATAAACTGTACGCTACTGCTGCTCCGATGACACCACAACCAATAACGGCTACATCGTATTGCATAAAACCTCCAGAAAATAGGAGGGTTTTAACTCTCTGTTTAAAAACAAAAAAGCAAAACACACACCTATTCAACAATTACGAACAGATGCTGTTTCGCTCTCTACTATCTCGGAAACGGCAACAATTTGTAAAGATAAAAAGAAAATCTATAATTTCTATTATGATACCATGGGACTTTTGAGAATGCAACAAAAAAATGAGTTATTTTTTTAATCTGTTGTATCTGAGTAAGTACTTTTTGCCTCATAAGCTCGCGCCGGAGGATTTGTATTGGTTTGCTAGCTTTATCAAATGTAAGCGTACAGAATCTTTTTGATTGTCTAAAAATAAAATCATTTTAGTCTAGAAAGATGTTTCTACGCGTACATATTGTGAATCAATATATACAGAATTGAAAATAAATATGTACGCAAATGATCATCAATATGTACGCAAATGATCATCAATATGTATGCAATTGATTATCAATATGTATGCAATTGAAACTGAATATGTACGCAAAATACTCTCTGAAAAGACATAATTGAGCATACCTCATGGCTTACAAATACAATTGGGATGAGTTTATAAACCGTACCATATACTATATCTCCCGTACCAACTATGAGATAATTCATGTACGCAAAGAATTGATTACTGTTTCAACGAATTTAAAATAACAATCATAGCGGTTTAGTAACATACGTTATGTTACTAACAAATTCATCATATCTTTGAAAGTGTTTACAATCGCTTTTCTACAAACTCCTCAATCTGTGGAATCAATTCTGTCTTCAAAAGTTTTTTTGTGTTAGTGACGGTGGTAGAAGCGTTGCGAAGGAAAAGATCTGCGGGGTGGATTTGGAGGGCAACTGCAATTTTAAGAATATTATCGAAAGAGGGTTTTGCTTTGCCAGATTCTATATTACCTATCATTCCATTTGAACTATTAGCTTGTATTGCTAATTCTGACTGGCTTAATTTTCTTAGTTCCCGGTAATACTTCATATTCATACGAAAATCATCATAAAAATTATCCATACACTCATACTAATTGAGTATTTGTTTAATAATTCTAAATTAATGGAGTGATAATACCGATACACTTTATAATATGGAGAATTTTTCCTTTCATACTCCGTTTTATAAGGAACTATCATGTCTACAAACTTATCAAAACTCAAACGTGAAGATTTGCTCACAAAGATTGAGCAGATTCGCACTTTTTTGAATAAATCGCTCAATGATGAAAATGCTCGAAATCTTGCAGGCTATTTAAATGAACTCACTTCAGAAATCAAGGGGCAGAAATATGGGCTTGTGTTTGAAGAGCACAAAGAAGCGATTGACGAAAAACTTGAAAACAATCTGCCTGTTCTGACGGAAGAAAAGGAGCTGTTCGTCGGCAACGGCGGCGAGATGAACTTTTTGCTTGAGGGCGACAACTTGGCGAGTTTGCAGCTTTTGGAAAAGACTCACAAGGACAAAATCGATGTGATTTACATTGATCCGCCGTACAACACTGGCAACAAGGATTTTATCTACGATGATGATTTTGTGGACGGGGAAGATTCTTATAGGCATTCAAAATGGCTTTCTTTCATGAAACCTCGTCTAGTTCTAGCAAAGCGACTACTTTCAGAGAGTAGCGCAATTTTTATTTCAATAGATGAAAATGAGCAATGTAATTTGAAACTATTATGCGATGAAGTGTTTGGGGAAAGAAACTATATTGGAAATATTATTATTAAAAGTAACCCGCGTGGCTCTATGTCTGATGCTGAACTTGCAAATCTACATGAATATCTTTTGGTTTATGCAAAAAACATTGATTTGGTTAATATTGTAGGACAAGATTTGTCTGATGACATGATGGGTGAATACAAATTAGAAGATGAACATGGAAAATATCGACTTTTAGGGCTAAGAATGAGAGGCGGTTTTTGGAGAAGGTCAGAACGACCAAATCTTTATTTTCCAATTTATGTTAATCCAAATGATTTTTCAGTTTCTTTGGCTAAGAAAGAAAATTATTCTGATTTTGCACTTCCAATACAACCCTCCACAGATGAAGATGGTACTTGGCGTTGGAGTAAAGAAAAAATTGAAAAAGACTCAAGGTATCTAATTGCAAAAAAAGTGAAACGCGGTGACGAAAACGTTTGGGATATTTATCAAAAGGATTATTTCGATAAGGATGGACAACGTAAAACAAAAACTAAATCCATTTGGGATAAAAAAGAACTAAATTACCAAAATGGTACAACTGAAATAAAAAACATTTTTGGTGATAGTAAAATTTTCAGTTATTCAAAGCCGATACAACTTATTCAAGAAGTTGTAAAAATTATGGGATTATCATCATCTTCTACTATTCTCGATTTCTTCGCAGGCTCTGGCACAACTGGGCACGCTGTCCTCAAGCTCAATGCAGAAGACGGCGGAAAGCGCAAATTCATTCTCTGCACCAACAACGAAAACGGCATATGTCGCGACATCACCTACGAGCGTCTAAAAACGGTAATCACTGGCGAACGCAAAGACGGGTCAAAATATTCTGACGAGCTTCCCGGATCGCTCAAATACTTCAAGGTGGATTTTGTTGAAATCACGGAGAAAGAATACTACGAATACGCCGACAAATTGCTTTTGCACGTTCGCGAACTTGTGGAACTTGAAAACGCCGTGGACTTTGAGCACGACAAGGCTGTCGCCATTGTCTTGACGGAAGAGGAGCTGGAAGAGTTTATGCAATCGCTTGCTTCGAGTCCGCTCAGCAACCAAGTCGAAACTGAGGTCAGTGAGCGAAGTCGAACTGTATATCTTGGGCACGATGTTCTGCTTTCTAAAGCGCAAAAAGAGCTTTTAAAGCAAAAAGAAATCTCCGTCAAAATCATTCCGCAATATTACTATCCAGAGTTGAACGGCTAAAACCGTCATTCCGAACTTGTTTCGGAATCTCCAGACCCAGATGCAGAAACAAGTTCAGCATGACAGAACAAGGAAGAAAAAAAATATGAATCTAATGAAATTTCAGTTGAATGCAATTCGTGAACTTTTGATTGCGATGGAAGAAGGCTCTTGCGACATTATCCTCAAAAGCCCGACGGGAAGCGGAAAGACGATTATGCTCACGCATTTTATGAACGAATATGCAACAGGGCACGCGCGCACGGTCTTTGTGTGGCTCACTCCCGGCAAGGGAAATCTTGAAGAGCAAAGCAAGCGCAAAATGGATTTGTACATTCACAACTCTTCCACAAAACTGCTTTCCGACGTGATGACTTCGGGCTTTTCTGAGAACGATTTTTGCTTTATCAACTGGGAAAAGCTCACCAAAAAGAGCAACAACGCACTCAAAGACAGCGAGCGCACGAACTTTCTTGAATGGATTGAAAAAGCGCATAACGCAGGTCTTTCTTTCGAGGTGATTATTGACGAAAGCCACCAGAACTTTACGGAAAAATCCGACGCAATCGTGCAGCTTTTCAAGACGGACAAAATTATCCGCTGCTCTGCAACGCCGATTATCGACAAAAGCGCAAAGTTGATTGAAATAAGCGAAGCCGATGTAATTGCCGAGGGGCTTATAAAAAAGTTGCTTGTGATAAACGGAGATTTTCCTGCTTTGGTAGACACCGAGAACCCGACGGAGTATCTTTTGGAAAAGGCTCTCAAAAAGCAAAATGAGCTTGTTTGCTCTTTTTCAAAATATGAATCGAATGTGAATCCGCTTATCATTGTGCAGCTTCCGAATAATTCTGATGTACTTCTTGATACTGTGATTTCTTGGTTTGAAAGTCAGCATATTTCCATCGAGAACGGACTTCTTGCAGTGTGGCTTTCTGCTCGTCACGATAATCTTGAAGCCATCGAAAAGAATGACGGCAAGCAAATCGCGGTCATCATAAAGCAGGCGGTGGCGACTGGCTGGGATTGTCCACGCGCGCACATTCTCGTAAAACTCCGCGAAGGAATGGACGAAACTTTCGAGATTCAGACAATCGGGCGAATACGACGAATGCCAGAGGCTCACCACTACGGAAACGACGCGCTCGACAGCTGTTATCTTTACACTTTCGACAGCAAATTCACACAAGGAGCACAGGCGGCTCTTGGCAAGAACGCTCTTAGTGCAAAAACGATTTTCCTGAAGAACGAATACAAAAAGATTTCGCTCATAAAAGAACAGCGCACGCAGATACTCGACACGCAAGACGACGCAATGGCTTTGAAGTCGATAACGGAGTATCTAAAAACAACATACAATCTTGATGATGATTGCAAGCAAAACAAAACGCGACTTGAAACGGGAACTGAAAATGCGGAAAAGTTTGTTTTCAGCGAAAAGATTGAGCACACAACTTTTTCGGGTGAAGCGAGAAGCATTGCGGATATTTCAAGCGATAATCTCAATGTCGTAAAATTCCGCCAAAAGCTCAACACTCACACTCACGGACGAGAATTCCACAACCGCGTGGGCAGAATCGGGCTTGAAATCGGCTTGGAATATGCAAGTGTGGTCACGATTTTGGGCAAACTCTTTGCTAACGAAGGCAAGTTTTTATACAAAGACAAACTTTTGGAGCTTTCGATAAAAGAATGGTATGCGTTCGTGATTAACAATTTTGACGCACTCCGCCACGCTTTCCGCTTTGCCATGGCAAACGGTGCGCAGACAACAACGCTTGGACTTGAGCAAGTGAGTGAAAAGCCGTTTTTCATTCCGCAGTCTGCTTTGTTCACTTTTGATTCTTCTAGCAAAGTGCAAAGTGAGTTCAAGAAAAATGTGTACACGGGCTATTTGTCTAGCGCAGAATCACGAAGCGCAAGCGAAAAGCTTTTTGAACGATTTTGCGAAAACTGCTCTTCTGTTGATTGGTGGTACAAAAACGGCGACAAGGGCGATGAGTATTTTTCGATTGTATATGTAGACAACTCAAACCGACAAAAACTTTTCTATCCCGACTACATTTTAAGCGTCAAAGGCGAAACTTGGATTGTTGAAACGAAAGGCGGATTTGATAAAACAGGCGTAAGTGAAGATATCGATATTTTCTCGCCGAAAAAGTGCGCTGTACTACAAACATATCTAAAAAAGCACAATCTGCACGGCGGATTCGTTCGGCAGGACAAGGCGAGCATGGAGCTTTTGATTTGCACAGATGAATATACTGATGATGTGTCAAGCAATGCATGGAAAGTACTAAAAGCGTGTCTTTAGTAATACTGGATATGGATATGTTTCCGTGCCGGAAGTATGCAAAAATCAATTAAAAAATGATTTGCTTGAAAGCTCAATCTTGTGATACATTTATCACTAAGAGGAAGCTGTATATGTCAGAAAAAGAAGTGCTTACAAAGAAAGAAAAGGATGATTTATTTTTAATACAGGTGCGACTTTTTCGTCTTGCTCAGAATTCATGGAATCTTGATGCTAAAGAATGTAGTACACTTTTTAATAAATATGATGTTTATGACTACATCAAAACCTGCTACGGTTTTTTCCATATTCAGGGAGATGAGGCTAACCTTGATGATATCGCGGGATATTTGAAGAATAAGGGGGCAAAAATATGATTCTTTCCGAAGGAATAGAACTTTATCATGCCAGCTATAAAATAGTCGATACAATTGATCTGGAAAAATGTGTTCCAGGAAAAGATTTTGGCAGTGGTTTTTATCTGACAACAAGTTATTCTCAGGCTTGTCGATTTGTAAAAACAGCACTTGCAAAAGCAATAAAAAATGGTATACAAGAGGTAAAACCTGATACTGGTTTTATTTCAATTTTCAAATATACAGGTTTTGATCAAAAAGGACTTTCATATTTTGAATTTTCTGGTGCTGATGAAGATTGGCTACATTGTGTTGCAGCACACAGACAGACTACAATTCTTAAAGATGAACTTTTAAAATGGAAGAATTACGATATTCTGGCCGGTAAGATTGCTAATGATGCAACAAATCAGGTTCTTACAGCTTATATGAATGGTTTTTATGGAGAGATTGGTTCTTATGAAGCTGATGAAACAGCAATTAAATTTCTTCTTCCTAACAATCTGTCTGACCAGATTTGTTTTAGAACTCAAAAAGCAGTAGATACACTTCAATTTCAGAATTATAAAACAATAAAGATTGAAGGTAGGTAGAGTTATGGCGCAAAGTAAATATGAATTTGGAATGGAGCTTCTCGCCGCTATGTCTGCTACTGTTATTGCAAAAAAACAAAAAATTTCAAAAATCCGCGCATTTGATAAATTTATGAAGTCTGAAACTGCAAGGATGCTTTTTGACCAGGACTCAGGGATGTGGCTTAACGGTCCAGACTACATTGCTGATGAATATAGGCGAGAGATGTATTTTAAGAGAACAGGAAAGAGTCTAGGGTATTAAAAAGAACTTACTTCCTACTTATTACATTGCGTATGCACTTATCTTAGGCCTTCTAATCGTGCCTTTAGCTCATACAGTTTATTTTTTAATCGGCGGACTTCATCTAAACTCTGCATGATTTTACTGACCATGTACACATCTGCAAAGACACCATCAAAAAAGAAGTCTGCAAAAGTGGCAAAATTACCAATTTGCATACGATAATCAGCTGGAATCTGGATATTTCCTAAAACTTGTTGCAGGCGTTGTAAAAGATATTGTACCGTATCCATCGAATTGCGTGCATTATTGAGCTTTGCATGTTTGATTAAGTCTGTAATAAAGCCACCACCAAGCACATCAAAAAAGCCCCAGTTGCGAGCACTGGAAAGAGAACGCTCTGCTTGTGTAACGTGTTCTAGAATTTGATTTGTGAGATTGAGCGCTTCTGATACCTGTACATCTGCCATAAAACAACTCCTCTACGTTAAAAGGTAGTTATTCAAATAGGGATCGTCAAGTATAAAGTCTGCTGCATACTATGTATACAATGTACAGCCTGTGGACATTATATCATCAGTTTTGATAGACTTATTATATGGAAGTAAAACATATTATTTTTGACCTTGATGATACTTTGTATCCCTGTACTTCAGAAATGAATAAATCCATCTCCCGAAACATGGTACAATTTGTTGCGGATTTTTTTCACTTGAGTTATGACGAAGCTGTCACCTATCGAAAAACACATATCAAAGGCCATGCTTCTACATTGGAATGGCTGATGAGTGAGGGACTTACTGATGCAGAAAGCTATTTTGCTGCGGTACATCCAGAAAACGAGGCGGAAGGATTACAAAAAGCTCCCGAGCTGCGTCCTCTTTTACAATCGTTAGGAGTACCAATAACAGTATTAACAAATGCCCCCTCTGAACATGCCGAGCGCGTCTTGTCGTATCTAGGAGTACGAGATTTGTTTACTGCCATAACAGATATTCGTGATTGTAAGCTTCGGGGCAAGCCATATCCAGGATCCTTTGAAATTGCATTACAGCGTGCAGGCGGTACGGTCGCTGATACCCTGTTTGTTGACGACCAAAAAAAATATACCGCTGGCTATGAAAATATAGGAGGAACCGCAATACAGGTTGGTACTGGTGCAGGTTCCTATCAGTTGGGGCTCTTGCCTGATGCCTCACAAATAAAGATGGTCGATGGCGGAAGAACCATTCATGCAGATTCTATCTATGACCTGCCGACTTTGATACCGACATTGTGATTTATAAAAAAAAGCACTCCCACGAGGAAGTGCTTTTTGGAGATAGCCGGAGTCGAACCGGTGACCTTTGCGATGCGAACGCGACGCTCTACCAACTGAGCTATATCCCCAAATCTTGTTGTATTCTATTGTGGTAGCGCTTTTGTGTCAATGATACGTTGTCCGTTTTACTATTTACGGTTATAATAAAAGTATGAAAATTCAAACAATCACACCGTATATTTCTGTCTTGCATATGGACATTCAGTCTCATCCCTTATTTGAAGGAATTTGGCCTATTCCTCATGGGGTTACGCTTAATTCCTACCTTGTTTCTGGAGCAAAGACCGCACTTATTGATTTGACAGCAAACTGGGACGAGGCAATACAACGGTTTGATGAATATATAGGCGGATTTGGTAAACCCGTATCTATTGATTATCTTATTCTTAATCATCTGGAACCTGACCATACCGGATTGTTGCCAGAGTTTTGCAAAAAAAATCCTGGTGTGCACATTGTAACGACTGCAAAAGGTGCAGCTTTGGTACGTCAGTTTTTAAAAGTCCCCGAGACAGTAGCTGCAATACAGGAAGTTAAAACAGGCGATGTGCTCGATCTAGGAGATGATGTTGTCCTGGAGTTTTACGAGATACCTAATGTACATTGGCCTGAGACAATGGCGACTTTTGAGCCAAAGTCAGGAACCTTGTTTTCTTGTGATGCGTTTGGTGGCTATGGTGCAACTGGTAACCGTATTTTTGATGATGAATTTTCTGAAAAGGAACATCGCTTTTTTGAATATGAAAGCTTGCGTTATTACGCAACTATAGTATCCAGTTTTAGTTTGTTTGTGACAAAGGCAATCGAAAAACTGTCATCGTTATCGATTAAAACAATAGCACCAAGTCACGGTATTGTGTGGAGAGTTCATCCTGAACATGTCATAGAGCGGTATGCTCGGTATGCCGGTTATAATACTGGTAAAGAACTCGAAAATCAAATTGTTGTTCTTGTCAGTTCAATGTACGGACATACAAAACGTGGTTGTGATGCACTTATTGACGGTATAAAAGAAGCTGCAGGTGATACATATCACATTATAACGTTACGGGTACCAGAAACCGACTCTTCTGAAATTCTTGCAGCCTGTTATCCTGCAAAAGGAATAATCATTGCGGCCCCAACATATGAGTATAAGCTTTTTCCACCTATGGCACAGGTCCTTGATTTATTTGCCCGTAAGCACCTTACTGGCAAAAAGGCATTCCGTATTGGCAGCTGGGGATGGATCGGTGGAGCCAAGAAAGAGTATGAAGAAAAGACTGCTGCCCTTAAATGGGATCAAATGGAGCAATTTGAGTGGCAGGGAACTCCATCTGATGATGATTTGATTACTCTTATGAAAAAAGGTGAAGAGTTTTTTAAGTTTTTATAGACAAATGGTAGATTGTGAAATAAAATATAATTGTCTATAGCGTCCGGATGCCCCACGGTATTTTGTATCAAAGCAAGTGCCGAGGGCGTTTTTTTTTATAGACGTACCTTACCTATATCCAGTGATATAAACGGACTCGTTTTTTCGTTGCTTTCTGCAACACCAATACTTAACAAAATACCAAAGGCATTGGTAATTCGTACGCCAAAATCCATGGAAGATCTCCAGCAGCTTTTTTCTGTTCCTATATTCCGTTTACGATCCCATATCGAGCCATACGCATAGGTGAGTGCGGTAAATGCCTTGCCGCCAAAGATAGTGAGCTGATCCCATGGAGCAAACTGGATACCTCCTTCAAAGGTGTATTCATTAACTCCATACTCATCAATGAATCCTATCTGAGGAAAGTAGCGTCTGTCAGCAAAGTTGCAGCCATAGATTGGCTTTAGCTCATCATAATCTTCCAAAAATTCGTCATAATTTATATCAAGGTAACCACCAAAGATAAGACTAAATTGGTGTGTGAGCGGAATGGCAATAGAAATGTCTGTCGTTATGATATTAAAAATAGGGTGTTTATCATTTTGACTAAAAGGTTTGACTGTCGTATCTTGTACCTTTAACTCAAATCCTTTTGATGGAAAAATATTATAATCGAGCGTATTGATGGCAAAACTACCAAAGATATCGATGGCTGAGCAGAAATCACCATTGGTATAAATGTTGCGAGTATCATATGTACCGATGGTACTACCTGCAGAAAGGGTGAGCCAGGTAAAAAGCGGTATACTTAGTGAGAGGGAACCTTTCTTTTGAGAGAGTCTATGAGCTTCGAGCGGAAAACTCTCAAAACCAGATGATACGATTTTTGTATTTTCTTCTATGAGCGCGTCGACCTTGAGATAGGCAAAAGCGGTGATAGGCTGTAAAAACATGGTTTCAACTTTTGTATTGGTCAGTGCGGAACCCCGCAGTGAAAAAACGGAGCCGTCACCACTGATATTGCGTCTTTGTATATCAGAAAAGACAGAAAAATCAGTACACGAGTCTTGTGCAAAACTGCCGGCTAGGTTAAAACCAAAGAGTACAACTGTTTCTTCCTTTTTCTTTTGACGTACTTTTAGTACTAATGTGTTTCCGTCATCGGTATGTATGATACGCTCATTTACAGACGTATAAAGACCTGTTCGATATATCTCGTTAGAAAAATTATTGATGGTATCATTAGTAAGCTTTTTGCCTTGTATTTTTTTAAACTGCTTGGTGATAAACTTGTAGTCCTTTTCGTCAGCTCCTTCAATGACGATGTCGTCAACCGTAATTTCAGGCATATCGCAGTAGAGTTTTCTTTGTTGCATTGTTGCTTCGGGAGTGTCTGACTCAGCTGTGATTCTCTGTTTGATTTGAGAGAGGGCAGGCCGGTACTGATTGATTGATACTTTGCTGCTGTCATAAATCTCTTGTGCTTTGTCAAAGTCGAGTATGGTTTTATTGCCATAATCTGGAAATACAATAATACTTGCCTGACCATAGTAATAATCCCGGTTTTTTACGGCCTGTTCTATATTGATCATTTGATGCATTGCCGTGATAGGATTTGAATCAAAGGAATCAATACTGTTGTGTAGTTTGTCACTGATTTCGGATACGATGATTATGTCATAGCCCATTTTTGAAGCAACATCGATAGGGGTATTGTCTCGAGTGCCACCATCAATAAGATATAAATCATCTAAGGCAAAAGGCTGAAAAAAAGTCGGTATACTGATGCTGCTGCGGATGGCTTCTGCAATGTCACCGCTGTGTATGATATAGAGATTGCCTGAGAGCAAATCTACCGTAACGGCTCTAAAAGGAATTGGTAAGGAGTCAAAATGAGTATTGGAGGGGATTTTGACCGTAAGCTTTTTAAACAGGTCATAGGTGTATTGACCGGTAAGGAGTCCTTGTCCTAAAGCAAGAGACAAGCCTTTGTTTTGAGATTTGTTTAACTCGAGTGAAAACGGTGTATTGTCTCTGCTGTGATTGCCCAAGTTTTGTTCATAGGGCATGAGCGTCTTATCCTGAAAAATCTTACTCCAGTTTAACGATAATAATTGTTGTTTTAATTCATCGATGGTATAGCCAGATGCATATAAGCCACCAACAATAGAGCCAGCACTTGTTCCTATAATCATATCAATTGGTATCTCAAGCTCTTCAAGCAGTTCCAAAAGTGGCAGGTGTGCAAAACCTCGTGCTCCTCCACCGGAGAGGACAAGCGCAACGCTGGGACGTCCTTGCGGGTGAGGAGGAGACGGAAGTGTCTGTGTTTGGTTTGTTGTATCTATAACAATGGTCTTACTTTGTGCTTGTTGGCTATAGACCGTGCTAATTGGTGCTACAAAAAGAAGTAAAAGAAAAAAAACAGAGTATATAGGTCGAGACAAAGTCATGACTTATTATACTCTGTTTCTATTCAGATAGCTATGTATCAAGCAGTTATTTTTTCAAAAGCTTCCAATACGGCTTCGTCATGTGATAATCCGCGCTCTTCTGCGTGGCTTATTTCTGTCAGCATGCAGCGATAATCGTTTGGAATAATCTTTTTGAAGTGTGGCAGATACGTCTCAAAGTCTGTCAGTATTTTTTGTCCGAGTGGGGAACCAGTCTCTTGTACATGTCGTCCAATCAAGTCTTTTAAGATGGTGATGTCATGCTGATCTGATACTTCAGACATGGATACAAGCTCTTTGTTTATAGACAGATAGAGACGATGCTGCATATCCAGTACATATGCGGTACCTCCGCTCATACCTGCGGCAAGGTTGCGGCCTGTTTGTCCGAGTATGACTGCTGTACCACCGGTCATATATTCCAGACCATGATCCCCGCAGCCTTCTACAACAGCTATTGCTCCTGAGTTCCGTACACAGAAGCGCTCGCCAGCCATGCCGTTAATAAATGCATATCCGCTGGTAGCTCCATAGAGTGCGACATTTCCGATGATGATATTGTCTTCTGCTTTGTAATTGGCTTGCTTACTTGGATAGACAACGATTTTACCGCCTGATAACCCCTTACCTACATAGTCGTTTGCATCGCCTTCCAATCGGAGGGTAAGACCCTTAGGAATAAATGCGCCAAATGACTGACCTGCACCTCCTGTACACTGTATGATGTACGAATCGTCTGCAAGGGTGCTGCCATATTTTGTCTGAATCTCTGATCCAAGAATCGTACCGACTGTACGATTGGTACAAGATAAGGTGATTGCAACACTACTTTTTTTGCCATGTGCGAGTGCTTTTTCGCACTTTTTTAATAAGATGCTTTCATCGATAGTTTGATGCAACTTAAAGTCATAGCAATCATCTGCAACAAAGTGTGTTTTTTGGCTGGTTTCTGGTGTTTGTCCTAATATGCGGGATACATCTATGAGGTTAGCTCTGGAAGATGGTGCCTTTTCCTTTACTTTGAGTAATTCTGTATGGCCAACCATTTCTTCAACACTATGGACGCCAAGTGATGCCATGATTTCGCGCAGTTCTTGTGCGACAAACTTCATAAAGTTTTCGACATACTCTGGCTTTCCGGTAAAACGTTTGCGTAATGCACTGTTTTGTGTTGCAACACCAAATGGACAGGTATCTTTTTGGCAGACACGCATCATGCGGCAGCCAAGTGCGACAAGTGGAGCTGTGGCAAAACCAAACTCCTCGGCACCGAGTAATGCAGCGATGGCAACATCCCGCCCGCTCATGAGTTTACCGTCGGTCTCGATGACAACACGACTGCGTAGACCGTTTTGTATTAATGTTTGATGTGTTTCTGCAACACCCATTTCCCATGGTAAGCCTGCATGATGAATGGAGCTCAGTGGCGCAGCACCAGTACCGCCATCATGCCCAGAAATGAGAATGACCTGAGCGCCAGCTTTTGCAACCCCTGCAGCTATAGTACCAACTCCCGCTTCTGAAACGAGTTTGACACTAATACGAGCTTTGCGGTTTGCGTTTTTGAGATCATAGATAAGCTGTGCTAAATCTTCTATAGAATAGATATCATGGTGAGGTGGGGGCGAAATAAGTGATACACCTGGAGTGGCATATCGTGTTTTTGCAATCCACGGGTATACCTTTTTACCTGGCAGGTGTCCGCCTTCACCAGGTTTTGCTCCCTGTGCCATTTTTATTTGAATTTCCTGCGCACTGAGCAGGTATTCTTCGGTAACACCAAAACGGCCTGAGGCAACTTGTTTTATAGCACTGTTATATATTGTACCAAGGCGATCAGGATTTTCGCCACCTTCTCCAGAATTGGATTTACCATGTAAGCGGTTCATAGCTTCGGCTATGCATTTATGTGCTTCTTCTGAGATAGAGCCGTATGACATTGCACCGGTCTTAAAACGCTGTACGATCTGATCCACACTTTCTACTTCATCGATAGATATAGGTTGTACCTGTGCAGTATTAAAATCAAGTAGTGCGCGCAGTGTGTGTGGATGTTCCAGAGAGTCTACTTGTGCGGTATAAGACTTAAAGACAGTGTAGTCACCTTTTTGAGTAGCTTCCTGTAAAGCTGCAATAGTTTCTGGATTGTACAAATGGTTTTCGCACTGAGGACCTTTGTGGTAGCGGTGATTACCACTCGTTTTTAATGTCGTATCTACGGCTAAGCCAAGCGGGTCAAAGGCACTGTTGTGATGATAGGTTATATCTTCTTCGATTTGTTTGAGCCCAATACCTCCGATACGACTGACCGTATTGGTAAAATATGTGTCGATAACATCTTGAGCAATACCGACAGCCTCAAATATTTGTGCTGATTGATAAGACTGAATGGTAGAGATACCCATTTTTGCCCCAATCTTTATGATGCCAGTGACAATGGCCTTGTTATAGTCATCGATGGCAGTATGATAGTCTTTGTCGAGTACCTTTTTATCGATAAGCTCAGCAATACATTCGTGAGCCAGGTAGGGGTTAATTGCCCGTGCACCATATCCTAAAATCATTGCTGCTTGATGTACATCACGAATTTCAGCACTTTCGAGAATGATAGATATGGCTGTACGTTTTTTGGTACGGATAAGGTATTGTTCTACGGCACTGACGGCCAAAAGCGAAGGAATTGCTACATGGTTTCGGTCTACGCCACGGTCGCTGAGAATGATGATATTGGAACCACTATGATACTCCCTATCTATAGAAACAAATAGTTCATCAAGTGCAGTTTTAAGTGATGTGTTTGTATAATACAACAAAGAAACGGTAGAAACTTTTAAGCCTTGCTTGTCGAGATTTTTGATCTTGATGATATCGACACCAGTTAAAATAGGATTTCTAATTTCTAGAACACCACAGCTTTTGCTCTCAGGTTTAAGCAAGTTTCCGTCAGATCCCACATATACTGTGGTATCTGTAACAATCTTTTCACGCAAGGAATCAATAGGAGGATTAGTAACTTGAGCGAACAACTGTTTAAAGTATGAAAAAAGAGGAGGGTGCTTATCACTGAGAACAGCCAGGGGGGTATCAACGCCCATGGAAGCTGTGGGTTCTACGCCATTTTTTGCCATTGGAAGTATCATTTCGTGGACATCCTCGTAGGTCCATCCAAATGCCTTGTATAAGACGTCACGTTCTTCCTGGCTGGATACGGGAATCTTTTTGTTGGGAATTGTAAGCTGCGCTAAGGTGAGCAGGTGTTGATCGAGCCATTCACCATATGGATGAGCGTGAGCAAAATGGTCTTTACATTCTTTGTCTGAGATAATTTTTTTGTTGATGGTATCAACGAGGAGTATATGTCCTGGCATGACACGTGATTTTTGTATGATATGGTCCTCTGGAATGTCTAAGACACCGACTTCAGAAGAAAGTATCAAGGTATTATCTTTTGTTATGTAATAGCGGGAAGGACGCAGACCGTTGCGGTCCAGTACGGCTCCAGCCAGATCTCCATCACTGAAAATAATTGCAGCCGGACCATCCCACGGCTCCATCATGGTTGCCCAGTAATGGTAAAAGTCCTGCTTGTCTTTGCTCATTGTGGTGTCATTACGCCATGGTTCCGGGATACATACCATAACGGCAAGTGGCAGTGGCATACCATTCATGAGCATAAACTCGAGGGTGTTATCAAGCATTGCTGAGTCAGAGCCGGATGTATTTATGGCAGGGTATACTTTACGGATGTCTTCACCTTGCAGCATTGGACTTGAAAGTGTTTCTTCGCGGGCGAGCATACGGTCTGCATTGCCACGGATGGTATTTATCTCACCATTATGCGCGATCAATCTGTTGGGATGTGCTCGCTCCCAACTTGGATTGGTATTGGTAGAAAAACGCGAGTGTACGATAGCCAATGCGGATGTATAAGCTTCTGATTGCAAGTCGGTATAGAAGAGACGAAGTTGATTTACCAGGAACATGCCTTTGTAGACGATGGTACGTGAAGAGAATGAAGCAACATAGGTATGTGATTGGGAGTGTTCAAATTGACGGCGCAATAGATAAAGTTTTCTGTCAAATTCAATGCCACGAGCTACTTGTTCGGGGCGTTTAATAAAACATTGGCATATGACTGGCATGCAATCTTTTGCTTTTTGACCTAATACGGATTCTTGTATAGGAACATCACGCCAACCGAGAAATTCCATGCCTTCTTTTTGGGTTAAAAACTCCAGCATCTTTTTGGCTTGTGCACGTAAGTTCTGATCCTGCGGAAAAAAGAACATGCCGATGCCATAATCGCGCGCTTCTCCAAGCGTGATGCCGAGTTCTTGTGTTGCTTTGACAAAAAAGTCATGTGAAATTTGAAGCAGTATACCGACACCATCTCCTGTTTCGCCAGTGGCGTCTTTACCTGCACGGTGTTCAAGTTTTTCTACAATGCTCAGTGCATTGTCAACGATGGTTCGAGAGGCGTGACCGTCGATGTTGACAACAAGCCCGATACCACAACTGTCATGTTCAAAACGTGAATCATATAGCGTATTATTCTTTGTGTTCATTGAGTCTCTCCCCTGAAACGAAAAAAGGCGTTTGCAAAAAGACACACGTATCCGTGTCCTTTTGCAAACGCCTTTGTTGCGTGTTTACTATACTTGTTTATGAATATTTATTCAAGTATTTGCAGTAATAATTAAAAAAAGACGGTAAAGTACAGAATTTAGGCGTATACTTTTTTGTATTTTCCTTTATACTTAGATTGTCTGATTGTAGCTTGTCAGACAATGAGATATACTTATCTAACAAAAATACTAAATTCAAGTACTCTGTATATAAAAAGAGGAGACAGGAAATGAGTGTATTAGATACATTTTCACTAAAAGGTAAAGTAGCTTTTGTTACTGGTGCTTCTTATGGTATTGGTTTTGCAATTGCCAGTGCTTTGGCTGATGCAGGTGCAAAAGTTGCTTTTTGTGAACGTAATCCAGAAAAGGTAAAAAAAGGTACTGAAGACTACAAGGCCGCTGGCTTTGATGTTAAGGGATATCAGTGTGATGTTACTGATGAAAAGCAGGTTCAGGACACTGTTGCTAAGATTGCGGCAGATTTAGGTACAATTGATATTTTGGTTAATAATGCCGGTATTATTAAGCGTATCCCAATGACTGAACTGTCTGTAGAAGAATACAAGCAGGTTATTGATATTGATTTGGTTTCACCATTTATCGTATCTAAAGCTGTTCTCCCTGGTATGAAAGCAAAGGGACACGGAAAGATTATTAATATCTGCTCTATGATGAGTGAGCTTGGTCGAGAAACTGTCAGTGCCTATGCTGCAGCAAAGGGTGGTCTTAAGATGCTTACCCGCAATATTTGTTCTGAATATGGTGAATTTAATATCCAGTGTAATGGTATTGGCCCTGGATATATTGCTACCCCACAGACTGCTCCGTTGCGTGAAAAACAGGCTGATGGTTCACGCCATCCATTTGATCAGTTTATTATTGCAAAAACTCCTGCTGCTCGTTGGGGTACTCCAGAAGATTTGCAGGGTGCTGCGGTATTCCTTGCTAGTGATGCTTCAGACTTCGTAAATGGCCATGTACTGTATGTAGACGGTGGTATTTTGGCATATATCGGTAAGCAGCCTAAGTAAAAATGATGAAGTCAAGGCTGTAAGCGAAAGCTTGCCTTGACTCGGCATATTCTCTATTTAACGTTTGAGGACGGTATAATAATTATGATAGATATTCGCTACTCTACAGGAAAAGAGCCTTTTAAGCGTATGACAACTGAAGAACTTCGTAAGGAGTTTTTGGTTCAAAATATTTTTCAAGCAGATGATGTGTCAGCAGTATATTCACATGTAGACCGCATTGTTACTTTGGGTGCATATCCAGTACAAAAGACTGTCGATCTGGAAAAAAATATCGATCCTTGGAAGGATTTTGGCGTAAAGTATTTTTTGGAACGCCGCGAGTTGGGTATTATTAATATTGGCGAAAAAGGTATTGTTGAAGCTGATGGTACTAAGTATGAATTACAGCACTATGATGCTTTGTATTTACCAATGGGTACACAGAAGGTTTCTTTTACCAGTGCCGATAGTGCCAAGCCTGCAAAATTCTATATGAATAGTACTCCTGCTCATCGTCCATATCCAGCAAAGTTGATTACGTATAAGGATGCTATTCATAAGCATGTTGGTTCATTTGAGGATAGCAACGAACGTACGATTAATCAGTATATTCATCCTGATGTCCTTGAAACCTGTCAGCTTTCAATGGGTCTTACTCATTTGGAGACAGGCAGTGTATGGAACACCATGCCTGCCCACACTCATGAGCGTCGTATGGAAGTATACTTCTATTTTGACATTCCTGAAGATCAGGCTTTGTTCCATTTCTTTGGTGAACCTCAGCAGACTCGTCATATTATAGTACATAATGATGAAGCTGTTATTAATCCAAGTTGGTCTATCCATTCTGGTTGTGGTACTCGCAATTATACTTTTATTTGGAGTATGGCTGGAGAAAATCGTGCCTATGATGATCAGGACTGGATTAAAACTCAAGATTTACGTTAAAATTAAGATATAAGGTAAAACGTAGGAGGATTTTTATGAAAAAAATCGTAAGTGTCGGAGCAGCTCTTTTGGCTGTTGCTTCTATGGCTTTTGCAAATGGTGCAAAGGATGCAGGCGGTAAAGCTGCTTCTTACCCAACAAAAGGAATCTCAATGATTTGTCCATGGGGTGCTGGTGGCGGTACTGATGCTGTTCTTCGTGCATTGTGTACAACTGCTGAAAAATATTTGGGCAAGAGCATTACTGTTGAAAACAAAACTGGTGGTGCTGGTGCAATCGGTCATGCAACAATAAAAGATGCTAAGGCTGATGGCTACACTGTAGGTATGATTACTTTTGAATTGAACTCATTGCCACAGCAGGGTTTAATTGATTTTACCTATGCAGACTATGATCCTCTTATCCGTGTTAATGCAGATGCTGCAACTTTGACTGTAAAAGCTGATGCTCCATACAACACAGTTCAGGAATTTGTTGACTATTGTAAAGCTCACCCAGGTGAAGTATCAATCGGTAACTCAGCTCCTGGTTCTGTATGGCACATTGGTGCTGGTCTTTTGGCAGATGCTACTGGTATCCAGGTAAAGCACATTCCATTTGAAGGTGCAGCTGGTGCTGTTACTGCTGTAGCAGGTGGTCATATCCAGGCTGTTACTGTTTCTTTGGCAGAAGTAAAATCACAGCTTGATGCTGGTAATGTTAAGGTACTGGGTGTTATGGACGGTAAGCGCCCAGAAGCATATCCAAATATCAAGACTTTCAAAGAGCAGGGATTCAATATTGAATACTACACATGGCGTGGTTTGGCATTGCCAAAGGGTGTAGATCCAGCAATCAAGGCTATTCTTGTTGACGCATTCACAAAAGCTGAAAATGATCCAGAATTTGTTGCTACTGCAAAGAGCCTTAACTTGAATCTTGCTTATCAAAACCCAGATGATTTTGCTGCTTTCTTGAAGTCAAATTACGAAGCTGTAACAAAGACTATGAAAGCAATCGGTCTTACTGACTAGATTATTGTAAAATAGGTATTGGAAGGGCAGACTGTGTCTGCCCTTTTTTATGGAGAAAAAAGTGAGAATAGCTAATATCGTTTCTGCTATAGTTGGTATGCTTGTATCCGGTGGAGCATTTGCATACACCTATACATTTAAGAAGTTTAAAAACGTACCTGTTGGACCTGAGTTTTTTCCTCGCATGCTTGCTTTAGGTATGTTTATTTGTTGTGTTGTCTTATTGCTTTCTAATTTACGTCAGACTGAAAAGAATAAAGGTGCTGCTCCTACTTTGAGCTTGAAAAATAAAGGGGTACAGAAGGCACTTCTGAGCATCGTACTTATTTTGGTATATGCCCTGATGTGGGAATTTACAGGATTCCTTGTGATAACACCGTTTGCATTGTTTGCTATGATTTTTATTTTAGGCAAGCGGAATTATAAAATGATGATATTTGTTTCGATTGCAGCGACAATCGTTATCTTTTTAATATTTAAAATGCTACTTGGTATTGAGATGCCTCTCGGCTTTGTAGAAAATCTATTGTAGGAGAGGAGGTATCAAAATGAATTTTGCATTATTTGCATCAAGTCTTGGACAAATCTTTGCTCCAGCAACATTATTGTATACATTGATCGGTGCTGCTGGCGGTATTCTTATAGGTGCAATTCCTGGTCTTACTGCAACTATGGGTATTGCACTTTTGGTTCCATTTACGTATGGTCTTGATTTTATTCCTGGTGTTGCCATGTTGCTGGGTATTTTTTGTGGCGGTATGTACGGTGGCTCTATAGCTGCTATTTTAATACATACTCCAGGAACGCCTTCTGCCGCAGCTACTGTTCTTGATGGATATCCAATGGGACAGCAGGGACAACCTGGACGTGCATTGACAATTTCACTCTTTTCATCATTTATGGGTGGTATTATCGGTGCAATCGTCATGTCATTTCTGTCTCCAACGATTTCAAAAATGGCATTAAAGTTTGGACCTGCTGAGTTCTTTGCCTTGGCTGTATTTGGATTGTCTGTTATTGTTTCAATTTCAGGTAAGGACTTGGTAAAAGGTTTGATTACTGCATTCTTTGGCTTGTTATTGGCAACCGTAGGTATGGATAAAACATGTGCCTATCTGCGATTCTTCAAGCTTAGAGGATTTTATGATGGTATTCCTTTTATTCCTGCCTTGATTGGTCTTTTTGCAATTAGTGAAGTAATTGCAAATTTTGAGCAGATGTTAAAAAGTACTGCAACAAAAAAGACTGTGGTTGCTGGATCAGGTAATCCAATTGCAAATTATTTCAAATCAATCGTTACCAATGTTTTGCCAAAGAAAGAAGATGTTAAAACGATATTGCCACATATTTGTAAAGGTAGCTTGATAGGAACATTTATTGGTTCTATTCCAGGTGCAGGTGGGGATATTGCAGCATTTGTTTCCTACAGTGAGGCAAAACGAAGCAGTAAACATCCAGAACTGTTTGGTAAAGGTGCTCCAGAGGGTATTGCAGCCGCAGAAAGTGCCAATAATGGTTGTTCTGGTGGTGCTATGATTCCTATGTTGGCTCTTGGTGTTCCTGGTGACTCTAACACGGCTGTATTGATGGGTGCATTTATTATGCACGGATTTCAGCCGGGTCCAATGATGTTTGTTGAACATCTTGATATTGTCTATGCTGTTTTTGGTGCACTGCTCGCAGCAAACTTGGCATTCTTGATTGTTGGTATGCTTGGTGTCAATCTGTTTACTAAAGTTATCTCTGTAGAACGCTATTTTTTGATACCATGTATTTTGGTATTGTCATTGGTTGGTTCCTATGCTATCAATCAAAGCATGTTTGATGTATACTTTGCTATTGTGATGGGTGTTATCGGGTATCTGTTGCAAAAGTATGGCTTCCCATTGTCACCTATTTTGCTGGCTTTAATTCTCGGTCCATTGTGTGAGTCAAATATCAGACGATATATGCAGATTGTTGATGGTAAATTCTTTATGATATTTAGCCGTCCAATTTGTATCATATTCTTTGTTCTTGCAGTTGCCTCACTCATAACTGCGTTACTTAACCAGCGCAAAATTGCAAGGAGAGAAGCAGAGGCTACTGCTTCAGAGTAACATTACATTATGACTGTATTTCAAAGTATTGTTCTTGGACTGATACAAGGAATTGCTGAATTTTTACCTATTTCGTCATCGGGGCATTTGGCTGTGGCCCAGACATTGTTCCATTTGGACGATGTACCACTCTTGTTTGATGTATTTTTGCATCTTGCAACATTAGTAGCAACGGTAGTGTTTTTTAGAAAAAAAATTATCCGCTTTTTTGCTATATTGTTTAGATGGATACTTCGTAGGCCTGTTACAGTAGATGGTGAGGTTAGTGGCGATGGGTTGTCAGGTTCTGATGTTGTAGGTCGTAAGACAATAGTTGCCGTATTGGTTGTCACTTTTGTTACAGGAGTTATAGGTGTGTGTACCAGTAAACTGATACCAGAGTTGCCTATCTCTTTTGTCTGTGGTGGTTTTATTTGTACAGGAGTGCTGTTGCTTATTTCTGCGCGTTTGGCAAAAAGACAACCATCAACAAACTGTGGCATCTCTTTGAAGCAGTCATTATGTATAGGTCTAGCACAAGGGATTGGAACATTGCCAGGTATTTCTCGATCTGGCTCAACGATTGCAGGTGCTCTTGCGGTAAACGTAAAACGTGAAGATGCAGGAGAGTTTTCGTTTATTGTTTCAATTCCTGCCATTTTGGGAGCCTTTGTCCTAGAATTAAAAGATTTGTCAGATGTTACCTCTTCAGTTGGAGTACTTCCTGTTGTATGTGGTTGTCTAACTGCTTGTGTAAGTGGGTATGTTGCCTTGTCCTGGCTTATGAAACTGATAAAAAAAGGTCAGCTGGCATGGTTTGCAGCTTATCTCATTCCTGTAGGAGTTATTGGGTTAATTATTTTGTAATCGCTGCAACACCGTTATTACGGATATAAAAAAGGAGGAAAAATGAAGTGTATTTCACGTTGTGCTGCACTGCTGCTTGTTGTTATGGCAAGTGTTTCAGTAGTGTATGCGAGCGATGACAAAAAATCATCAACAACAGATTTGCAAACGGTAAAAGAGGAAGGAAAGCAGCTTATTAAAAATATAGGCACCGCTGCCAAAAAAATTGGTACCACTGTAGGAGAAACCGTCAATAAAGGTGTTAAAGAAATACAAGGTACGTTTCTTAACAATTTGGTAGGTGTCTGGCAGTTTGAAAATGGCAATGCATTGACTATTATTACGATTAACGAAGATGGCTCAATGCGTATCGAGCAAACAAAAAAGAAAAAGACGGAGTATGTTTGTGAGGGTACCTGTGTTGTTACTGCAAATAAAATTACATTTACACCAACACCTGCTAAAGATAAAAAGAGTAAAAAGGACTGGGAAATAGCATACCAGCTACAAAATCATAAGAGCGAGATGCAGTTGACGTCAGACGCTATTCCTAAAGATGAAAACGGGTATAAGTTTACCAATCCGACGGTCTTTATAAAAAAGAAATAAGAATTATACGATGGGAGTTTATTTTTTAGGACGCTTATAATACAAAAAAGCCGTTCCGTGATTACACGGTAACGGCTTTTTTGTTAGGGGGTATAAAGCCCTCAAAAGAAATGCTTAGTATTCGTATTCTTCTACAGATTCATCGTTAGAAGAAGCAACAACATTCTGCAATTTGCCTTTGATCATTTCTTTGAGTGCCTGACCTTCAGAAGTATTTTCCTGAACAGTCTTCATAGCAGCTGTCAGCTGGCTTTCATAGCGTTTTTCATCCATGGTCCAAACAGCATAGTATTCGAAGTAGTCATCGATCTGAACATCACCTTCATAGGTAACGTTTTCAATCCAGTAGCTGGCGGTCTTTTCCAAACCGTTTAGCTCTACTAATGATACAGCAGCTTTGTACATATTCAAAGTCTGTTCAACGGTTGTTGGATCTACTTCTTTACCGGTAGAAGCAGCCTGTGCACTCATAGAAGCCTGAACACCTTTTGTGACGACACGCTGCATGGTATCGCCAACCTGAACTTCAACATCGACAAGGTCTGTCCAGTTGCGAACAAACTGGAGACTGTCACCACGACCTACCGTTACGAAAACCTTTTTACCTTTAAGATCTGGCATTGCCTTTGCAAGAGCAGCCTGTGAATACTGTCCGTCAGCAACGAGCATAACCCATTCTGGTATTTGTGCACCAAGGGTGGCACCCTGATAATCTACTAACTCATGTTTTCTTTTTGCAACTGTAGCTTTTGAACCTGCAAGACCAGAACCTTCAGCTTTTTCGGTTTCTTTTGTTGACTTGCATCCGAAGACTACAGTAAGCAGTGTTAAAGCTGCTATAACAGATATCAATTTTTTCATACGTATTCCTCCATTGGATAACCATACTTAAAAATGCATATACTATAGTATAAAACTATTCTGAATTATTCAAGACAATATTCATTATTAAAATGAGAGATATGGTTTTTGTGACATTCCCTTGTTATTTTTATAGTTTATATTCATAATTATCTCTATGCAGAGACTTTTTGATGATACACGTCCATTAGATAGAGAGGCAGTAAACCGCTATTGCCTGACAGAAGAAATTATGATGGAAAATGCTGCTATGGCACTTGAGCAGCAGGTTTGTGCTGCTGGTGTACAGAATGTGCTGATTATTTGTGGTGGTGGCAATAATGGCGCTGATGGCATGGTCTTGGCAAGGCGTATTGTGGGTTCCTGTAATGTAACTATTTGTAGCGTCGTCCCGCCAAAAAGTCAGATGTGTCTTTTGCAATATGAACGAGCAAAACGTTGTGATGTATCATTTGTAACGCTTACCCAGTGTCAAAAACTCCTGGTCGATGCTGATGCTCACGTTGATTGTATCGTTGATTGCCTCTTTGGCAGTGGTTTTCACGGCACAATGGATAAAGTGGCCAGCTCTCTTGTCCAGGCTTGTAACAAATTATCAGCAGTAAAAATAGCGTGTGATGTACCCAGTGGTATTGATGCCCTGGGAAATATAGCGGATATTGCTTTTGTTGCTGATATAACTGTTACCATGGGAGCATTAAAAACCTCACTATATAGTGACCAAGCTGCCAAATACGTTGGACATGTAGTTTGTGCTCCATTGGGTATTAACCGAGAAAAGTTTGAGCAGTGTACAGGAGCAGCTGGTTCTGGTAGTGCAATTGTCCCTGATAATGAACATACGTATCTCCTTGAAGAGTCTGATATGCATTTGCCCTATCGTCAGGAAGCAAATGTCAACAAAGGGTCATTTGGGACTGCAACACTATTTGCTGGTAACAAAAAAGGTGCTGCTCTCATAGCAGGAACCGCTGCCTTTGCATTTGGAACCGGTATCGTCAGTTTGTGTGGTACCGCTGAACAAGCAACAGATTTTGTAGTACCTCATGAGTTACTGTATGGATCTTCGATACCATCTAAAACAACAGCACTTGCTCTTGGTATGGGATTGGGTAATCCTGATGATGATATAAACGCAAAAAAGCTTTTTGATGATGCAGTGTCGTATCTTTTGCAACATGAGCATGTTGGCTGCCTTTTAGATGCTGATGTTTGTGGCTATTCTGGACTTCCGCAAGTATTGCAGTCAGTTGCTGGTACAAAACGATGCCGTGTGGTACTTACGCCTCATCCAAAAGAGTTTCAGCGCTTGTTGCAGGCATGTGGTATGGGCAAGTACTCGCTAGACGATATCTTGCATAATCGTATTGCATTGGTACGCACGTGGACACAGCGATATCCAGATATTGTTTTGTTACTCAAAGGCGCACGGACAATCATAGGATGGTATGACAGCCAGAGTAAAGAGCAGAATATCTATATTGATGCATACGGCAAAAACTGCCTTGCTAAAGCTGGATCGGGAGATGTGTTGTCAGGTTTGATTTGTGCATTGCTTGCACAAGGGTATAGTGCACTTGATGCGGCACTGTCCGGTTCTCTCGCACACTCCATTGCATCGCAAAAAATTGCTACGCAATGGGGAATGACACCAGACATGCTTATTGATGCCGTACGTTATTTAGACTGCAAATAGGCATCAAGTGCTTTTGTAAAGTTTGTTTGTATTAGTGATGCTATTTTAGTACGGGCACGGGACTCTGCATTTTGAGCAGTAGTTGAACCGTCTCGTCCACTAAAGGTAAAAGGAACAAGGTCCTCACCAATGGAGGTGTCGGTCAGTGTCCCCGAAACAGTATACTCACAAAAGTGTGTTTTTCCGTTTGCAGAAGTGGTACTGGCAAGCTGCATATCACAGTTGACAACATAACGCTCTTTTGAGCCGCCTGTACTTGTAAATCCATACTCGCTGAGGGTAGATGCAAACGTTTTTGCAATACGACCATCAGTATCATTGGTTACTTTTATGCAGATAGGTATTTTTTTTGCAATATCCTGTTGTGCTCGTTTTATGGCAACAGCTGTTAGTGCATCATTTGAAAACTTTGCTGCTTCTGATGAGTTGATAATACGCAACCGCTCAATATAGGTGTCGGTGATTACGGCAATTTCGCGGGCAAAGTCGAGGCGGGCATAGTTTTGCATGGTATAGACATCTTTGCTTGAGGAAACAGCCTCTCGCAAATAGGCAATCTGTGTATCATTTTTACTGATCATTGCCGAGTACAAGCTGCTGGCTTTTGCTCTATCCATTAACGCAAGCACATACCACGTTCCGCGTTTTTCGTCATGGAATGATTCCTTGATGTCGATGGCAATGACATCATCTTGATTTACCTTTTTAACGACTTCCTGATCGAGTGTGGCATTTGTTGAAGATGCAACGGTTCCTTTTTCCTGAGCACTTTTAAGTCTTTGGGTTGCAGTTGTTGTTGTTGAAATTGACTGCCCAAAGATTGAAATAATACCTTGGATTGCCTGCAACTCGGCAGAAACTCTATCTGCCCCTGTACCGACGTATGCAAAGTACTTTGCGTTTGGATAGACAAGGCTTGGTTGTGTAATCCATTCTGGAGCTGAAGCTACTGAGCCTGAACTAGAGACAGATGCCTCGCTTCTTGCTGCAGTAGATGTGGAAGTACATGCAGTCAGGAATACACTGCAGCCGACAATCAAAAAAAATACTCGTTTCGTAATACTCATCTTATACATGTTGACTCGATAAAAGTTGGTTTACCAGCGTTAATCTGGATATTGGAAAATGATTCTTCGGCCACAACGGAACCAAAAGGATCACAATATTGTACAGTAAAGGAATACGTACCAGGGGGCAATGTGATGCCACCAGCGTGAGCAAGTGCTGGTAACGTAACAACCTGTCTAATGTCGGCTCGCTCTGTTAAGTCAAGTGCATTTGAAGATATGATCATCAACTCTGCAGCAGCTTGCGAAAATTGTGCTACAACGTGTGCTGAGACAACGGTGGCGGCTTTCTTAAATGTAGAGCGTATGAGACTGCGGGTAAAAGCAGGACGAGCTTTTACTGCAACATCCTTTTCAACTGCATCATTGAAGTTTTCAAGAAGCTGGAGATGTATGGTATCGTATCCATCGATTTTTATCCGACAGGATGAAACAGGATACTGTATTGCATCTTTATTAAATTCAGGGTACGTATACTTTAACTGAGCTTGGACGATAATTGTTTTTTTATCATTACTTATAGGAACAAATATGGGAATGGTAATAACATGTTCTGTCCGTTTACTGATACGACCGCAGAAAGCCAATACATTGAGACGACCGACATCAGGATTTTTAGCAAAGCCATTGTCGTCAATCAGCAAATCATCTTGTATCGGATAGCTTGCTACCTGTGCTAATAGCGGAGTCTGTCGTTGTATCTCATTGAGTGCCTCACTGACCAATTCCTGAGGAATCATATCCTGTGCAATTTGTTGGGCATATAACATAATGGCAAGGTAACGCTCTGTCGGTGAGTAGGTAAAGCAATCTTGTGAGGTAGCTTTGCGAGGTTGATTAGCTTTTGCCTCGTTGACATCCATGCCAATGGTATTTGCAGCACTCGAAAAACTCTTGCCTGTTTTATCAGTGGAGTTTTCTTCCTCGTTTTCGGCATCAGTAAGTTCTTGTGTCACTGTTGCATTGATCTGATCAAAAAGCTGCTGTTTACGGATTAAATCACGGATTTCAACGATGGCATCTTCAATATTACCCTGATTATAATAATTAAGTGCATTAAAGACGTTTATATAGTGGTTTTCGTATACAGTTCCCGTGTATTCAGAAGCATTATCATTTGCAATGTAGGTCATTGCACCTCTAGTGATACTTTTTGTAACAGAATCGATAATAGCTTTATTGGCTTTTTCAAGTCCCTTTTCGGAATCTGTATAGTCCTTGGTAAAATGCTGCAAAAAAGCGACATCGAGCGTCTGCCTGATGGCATCTTTTTTAATGGGTTTTTCTTTTTGTAAGAGGATAAGAGCAGCCTTTAGATCACCCGCATCCATTGCCTCATCAAATGTTTTATAAGGAACGGATGCAGCATCCTGTACAGACGAAGAACCTGCACAGGATACAAAAGCTACTGCGACAAAAAGAGAAACAAGAAAAACAAAAACAATTCGTTTTGTCATTGTTAGTTATAGAGTAGTAAAACTAAAGTTTAAGTCCTTTGCGTGTAACAACCTTTTTGATAGAGTTGTTTTCTGCCATCCAGACAATCTTTGTGGTTCCCAGTTCCTGCAACTGAGCAGAAACATAATAGGTACGTACTCCTTTTTTACCAGAGTCATCATATTGTACGATTGATTTTACTGAACCAAAGAGCATAAAGTCAGCACCAGTTTCGTTGGCAATTGCTTTTTGTGTTTCGATGCTTGCATGATCAACCTGCTGTGCAACTTCGTCACGGAGCATTTCTCTCTGTGAGCCACTGGATACAAATTCCATTACGTCGCTATTTATGATGGCAGCCTGCATTTTTTGTACGATAATGCTGGTGTCGATATGTTCGCTGCTGTCATTGTAAAAACGACCAACCATAACAGTTGGCTGGCGACCATATTGAGCGCTAAATTTAGCAACTCTATTTGAAGAAATACAATCAGCGATAAGTGTCTCACAAACGGTGCGGACATCGGTATCATTCCAATATTCATTTACGTCAGTGACGGTGTCTGCATCAACTCGCTCAACTTTTGTACTTTGGCAAGACATAAAAAGTCCTGTTATTGCTGCCAGGCACATAATGCCAAGAATATGTATGCTTTTTTTCATTGGTATCTCCTTTAACTTATTTTAATAGTGAATCGTACTTCCTATTGTACAAGTTTGTGGTGTTTTTTCAAGTTGTCTTACAAGATATTATGAGCAAGGTTGAAACCAGTTCGGTTTTAAGTGTAGTTACTATGACATTTTAAAAAATGATAATACTTGACATTTTTTTTGTAAATCTGTATAAATATGCATGTAAACATCAAAGGCGATGTGAACACTTTTCAAACTAAGTGTCCACATCGCCTTTTTTATTTACAACTGAAAAAAATAGCAAAAATAAAGCAGGAGGAGAGTAGTATGCCTAATGTACCGGAGTTGTTTGGCAGCATGGTATTTAACCAGCAGGTAATGCAGGAACGTTTGCCAAAAGAAACTTTTAAAGCTCTTAAAAAGACAATGGATCAGGGAACCCCCCTGGATATTAATATAGCAAATCAGGTTGCTCATGCAATGAAAGAATGGGCAATCGAAAAAGGTGCAACACACTTTACACACTGGTTCCAGCCATTGACTGGTATTACCGCAGAAAAGCACGACAGCTTTATCTCTCCTACGGACAATGGAAGCGTCATCATGTCTTTCAGCGGAAAGGAATTGGTAAAAGGTGAGCCAGATGCTTCATCATTCCCATCTGGAGGACGCCGTGCAACATTTGAAGCTCGCGGTTACACCGTTTGGGATCCAACATCTTACGCATTTGTAAAAGATCACTCATTGTGTATTCCAACAGCATTCTGTTCATACACGGGTGAAGCACTCGATAAAAAGACCCCATTATTGCGCTCTATGGAAGCATTGAGCAAACACGCAGTCCGTATCTTGCATTTGTTTGGCAATACTGACATTACCCGTGTAACGAGCACCATGGGACCAGAACAGGAATACTTCCTTGTAGATGAAAAACTCTGGAATGAACGCAAAGACTTGCGTATGACAGGAAGAACCTTGTTTGGTTCAAAACCATCAAAAGGTCAGGAAATGGATGACCAGTATTTTGCTGCTCTTAAACCACGCGTTGTAGCATATATGGAAGATCTCAACAGCGAATTGTGGAAGCTTGGTGTTCTTTCTAAGACAGAACACAACGAAGTAGCTCCTGCACAGCATGAGATGGCTCCTATCTTTACAACAACCAATTTGTCAGCAGATCAGAACCAGCTTACTATGGAAATTATGAAAAAGGTTGCACGCCGCCATGGTTTGGTATGTCTGTTGCATGAAAAGCCTTTTGCTGGTGTAAACGGTAGTGGTAAACACAACAACTGGTCATTGAATACTTCAACAGGTAAAAACCTTTTGGAGCCAGGTGATACACCTCGCCAGAATGCACAGTTCCTGGTGTTCCTTGCAGCTGTTATTAAAGCAGTTGATGAGTATCAGGATTTGCTCCGTATTTCTGTTGCAAGTGCTGGCAATGATCACCGTCTGGGAGCCAATGAGGCACCGCCAGCAATCATTTCAATGTATGTTGGTGAAGAACTTGAAGCTGTATTGGAATCTATAAAAGATGGTACTCCATACAAGCAGGGAACAAAACAGAAGATGACCATTGGTGCTGATGTTTTACCACCAATTCCAAAGGATACAACAGACCGCAACCGTACATCTCCATTTGCCTTTACTGGTAATAAGTTTGAGTTCCGCTCAGTTGGTTCTTCATTGTCAATCTCTGGTCCATGTACTGTCCTCAACTCAATTGTTGGTGGCGTACTGAAAGAGTTTGCTGATACACTGGAAAAGGCAAAGGATTTTGATAGTGCCTTGTCTAAGTTGGTTAAAGATACTATCACCAAGCACTGGAAGATTATCTTTAATGGTAACGGTTATGATGCAGGTTGGGTTGCAGAAGCTGAAAAACGCGGTCTCCTTAACTTGCGTACTTTGCCAGATGCTATGGCAGAGTACCTTAACCCAAAGAACGTCAAGTTGTTTACAGAACTGGGTGTTTATACCGAAGTAGAAATGCAGAGTCACTTTGAAGTTAAACTGGAAAAGTATTGTCAGGTATTGAATATCGAAGTACAGACAATGCTCGAAATGATTAACAAGGACATTCTGCCAGCAGCATTTAAGTATATGTCTGATGTCGGTGCAACAGCAGCTCGTGTTAAGGAACTAGTAAGCGGTGCAAACTGCTATGCAGAGACCGCATTGGTACAAAAACTTGACGGACTTGTTGGTGAGCTGGTTAAAAAAGCTGATGAACTTGCTGCAAAGCACATCGAAGCTAAAAAGCTCAGCGACAACATGGAATGTGCTCAGGCTTATGCAAAGGTAATTTTACCTTGTATGGCCGAGACACGTGCAGTTGCAGATGAAATTGAGCCACTGCTCGGTGAAGCATACAAACCATATCCATCTTACGAGGATTTGTTGTTTAGAATTTAACGGTGAGGTGCTGGTCAAGGAGAGAGTATCAGCACTATACATTATAAAAAGTACAACGGCGTACGTATTTTTTTATGATAAAAGAATCTTCCTCATTGTCTTTTATCATAAAAACTGCGTACGCCTTTTTTTTGCCCTTTTGTTTGTACAAGGGGGAAAGTGATACATGAGTCACTATTAGGAGAGAGGTTTATATATATGGAAGGAATTACATCATTACAGATGGATACCTTGTGGGTACTGTTAGGTGCCGCCTTGGTATATGTGATGCAGGCTGGTTTTGCCATGGTTGAAACTGGTATGACCAGAGCAAAAAATGCCGGTAATATCGTTATGAAAAACATGATGGACTTTGCCTGTGGTACTCCCGTATTCTGGATTATTGGCTACGGCATCATGTATGGAAGTATGAATGGCTTTTTTGGAGGCTTTCATTTCTTTGCAACTGGCTTTGATGATATGGTTGGTACGATACCTTTGTGGTGCCATGTTGCATTTAATACGATGTTCTGTGCAACTGCGGCAACAATCGTTTCTGGTGCAATGGCAGAGCGCACTAAGTTTAAGTCGTATCTGATTTATTCTGTCTTTATCAGTGCCATTATCTATCCGATTGAAGGTCACTGGTCATGGGGTGGCGGTTGGCTGTCAGACTTAACTATCCTTGATTGGACAGGTTTTCATGACTATGCAGGCTCAAGTATCGTACATATGACTGGTGGTATCTGCGCTTTGATTGGTGCTGCAATGGTTGGTCCTCGTATTGGTAAATATACAAAAGAAGGTAAGCCAGTAGCTATCCCAGGACACTCTATCACACTTGCTTGTCTTGGTGTATTTATTTTGTGGTTTGGCTGGTTTGGTTTTAACCCTGCTTCTAGTTATGGTTTGAGTACAGCTGATCAGGCTGTCGATGTATCAAACGTCTTTATGACTACTAACCTTGCAGCCGCTGTTGCAACCGTTGTTACAATGTTCTTTACTTGGATACGCTATGGTAAACCTGATGTTTCAATGACAATGAACGGCTCGCTTGCAGGTCTTGTAGCCATTACCGCTCCTTGCTCTGTGGTAGATCCTTGGGCAGCAGCAATCATCGGTTTTGTTGCCGGTATTTTGGTAGTCTTAAGTGTTGAGTTCTTTGATAAAGTAGTAAAGATAGATGACCCTGCTGGTGCTATTTCCGTACATGGTGTAAATGGTTTATGGGGTACTCTCTGTGTCGGTCTGTTTGCTCGTGATGGCGGTTTATTTACTACAGGACAGTGTGGACGTTTGTTGGTACAGTTGGTTGGTGCGCTTGCAACTATCGCTTTTGTCGGATTATGTGCCTTTGTCCTGTTTAAGGTTATTAAAGAAACGATTGGCTTGCGTGTTTCTCCATCAGAAGAAATTGGTGGTTTGGATTTGCCGGAACACGGACTTGCTTCAAGTTATGCAGGCTTTGTTCCTCACTTTACTGATGAAGAAATTGAGGAAGCAAAAGAAAATGGCGTTACCATTCCAGCTGCAGGTCAGACAGTCCCTGTTACCGTTGTTACCCAGCCAGCTCCTGCTGAAGTTGTTGGTCCAAAGTTTAGCAAGGTCGTTATTGTAACCAGACAGACAAAATTCAATGCTCTTAAGGCTGCAATGAATGATATCGGCGTAACTGGTATGACCGTATCAAACGTCATGGGTTGTGGTATACAAAAGGGTGCCAACGAATATTACCGTGGAGCTCCGCTTACTGTTAATTTGTTGCCAAAACTAAAAATTGAGATTGTAGTAACAAAGATACCTGTTGAGACTGTTATTGAAGCTGCAAAACGTGTTCTGTACACCGGACATATCGGTGATGGTAAGATCTTTGTATACAATGTAGAAAATGTTGTTAAGGTACGTACTGGCGAAGAAGGCTATGACGCACTGCAGTCTGATGACTGATAGATGATCATATTTGGACTTGCCGTTATATTACACCCCTGATAAAAACGGCAAGGACACTTTGTAGCCCACTTGTTTGAGTCAGCAAGTGGGCTCTTTTTTTAGCTTTTTAGGTATTTACAGGGATGGACTTGTTGCAGCTCCAGGCAATCCAATGTCTTTGCGGTAGAACATACCGTCAAAGCTGATTGTCTCCAGTGCTTTGTACGCATTGCTCCATGCCTGTTCAAAGGTGTCACCATAGGCACTGCATGCGAGGACTCGGCCACCGCTGGTAACCAACGTATTATCTTTTTCTACGGCACCTGCAATAAAGAGGTGTGTATCAGCATTCCATTCAGCGTTGTTGACGGTAATAGGTTTACCTTTTGCATAGGCTCCTGGATAACCGCCACTGACTGCAACAGGTGCTACTTGAAAACCTTTTTTCCAAGTACAGGTAAAGTCGGTAAGCGTGCCATCGATAATGGCCTTGCATAATGTGACCAGGTCAAAATCCATCAATGGAAGAACAGCCTGTGTTTCTGGATCCCCGAGACGGACATTGTATTCCAACAATTTGGGACCAGATTTTGTAAGCATGACACCAAAGAAGATAAAACCGCGATAATCATATTGTTCTGCAATAAGACCCTTGAGCGTCGGCTGGAGAATATCAGTCGTAAATTGCTCCATGATGGCAGGAGTAACGTCACTGAGTGGCGAAATTGCTCCCATACCACCAGTATTAGGACCTTTTGCACCATCCATCAAACGTTTATGATCACGGGCTGGGAGAAAAGGAACAATGGTAGCTTTACCTTGTTTTGCATACTCTGGAGTAACAGAAACCGCTGCCAAAACAGAAATTTCGTCTCCTTCAAGATAATCTTCGATAACAAGTTTTTTACCTGCGTCACCGACTCGACCACTTTCCATGATGTCAGTAACTGCTGCGTGTGCTTCAGCTACAGTTGCGGCAACAACAACGCCTTTACCTGCGGCAAGACCGTCTGCCTTGATGACAATGGGTGCTCCGTGCTGGTCAATGTATGCATCGGCTGCGTTTTTATCAGTAAAGGTCTTGCTCTGCGGACAGGCAACACCGTATTTTTGCATAAACTGCTTTGCCAAGTCTTTGCTGGCTTCTAGCTGTGCGCCGGCTTTTTTAGGCCCGACACAAGGAATCCCTGCATTCCAAAATACATCGGCAAGTCCCTCTGCAAGGGGATCTTCTGGACCGATGACGGCAAGGTCACACTGTTCATTTTTTGCTATTGTGATATAGGAATCTAAAGAAGCATCAGGAACAATATTTTTACATTTTGGTTCTTTTGCAGTTCCGCCATTACCGGGGACGCAAACAACTTTTTCAATGAGAGGACTTTGGGCAAGTTTCCAGCTAATAGTGTGCTCACGGCCGCCCGAACCGACAACTAGTATATTCATAACCGTAATGATAGAGGAAAGCTCTTGTTTTTTCAATCTGTATGTGTACAATGAGATTATATGCTTGAATATGTAGCAATGGGTGGGGCGGTAATTCTTATAGCGTTTGCTTTATCCGTATATTCCCTCTGGTATAAAAAAAATCAAAAAGGAGCCACTTCTCAAAAAGCTCCTGCTAAAGGGGCCTCCCATTGTCCAATGTGTGGTAGTGCACTTGCCGCAGGTGAAAATATTTATACACGGGTGTATGGTCCAATGACTGATCATGATCAGCGGTGTACGATAGTGGGTTGTCCGTATTGCTATCCGATCTGTAAGCCGGGGATAAAACGGACCTGCCCGGTTTGTGGACAAAGTGTACCAATGAAGGGCTATCTGAATGCCCGGCTCTTTAACCGTACCGAAGGCAAAAAGCATGTTATGGTAACTGGTTGTACCGAGTGTTATAAAAAAAATAAAAATAAATAAAAAAAGTGCTTAACCTTTTTTATCAATCTCCGATGATTAAATTGTAGGGTGGGTAAACCTCCGGTGAAGAGGTTTTTTCAACCGAGTGCTGACAAGCCTGATGAGGTTTGTTACAGACAAAACCAAATCTTTGAAGGAGATGTTTTATGGTTATCAATCACAACATGAGTGCTATGTTTGCACAGCGTTCTCAGGGAATGACAGAGCTTGCCAATCAGAAAATTATGCAGAAGCTGTCTTCTGGCGAAAAAATTAATCGTGCAGGTGATGATGCATCAGGTCTTGCAGTTTCAGAAAAAATGCGTGCACAGATTCGTGGCTTGAATAAGGCTTCAGAAAACGCACAAAACGGTATTTCTTTTATTCAGACTACTGAGGGTTATCTTCAGGAAACAACTGATATCGTACAGCGTATTCGCGAATTGGCTATTCAGTCATCAAACGGTATCTACTCAGACGAAGATCGTATGCAGATCCAAGTTGAAGTTTCTTCTTTGATTGCTGAAGTAGATCGCATTGCTTCATGTGCTCAGTTCAACGGTATGAACATGCTTACTGGTCGTTTTGCAGAACCAACTGGCGAAAACAGCGTAACCGCTTCTATGTGGTTCCATATTGGTGCAAACATGGATCAGCGTATGCAGGTATTTATTGGTACTATGAGTGCTACAGCTCTTGGTATGCGCAAAATTGGTGATGAGTCTATCATGTCTCTTGAAACACCTGATGATGCAAACCGCGCTATTGGTACATTAGACGAAGCTTTGAAGAAGATCAACAAACAGCGTGCTGATCTTGGTGCTTACCAGAACAGACTTGAAAAAACTGTTGTTGGTTTGGACATTGGTGCAGAAAACTTGCAGGCTTCAGAAAGCCGCATCCGCGATACAGACATGGCAGCAGCTATGGTCGAGTTTACAAAAGATCAGGTTCTGTCTCAGGCTGGTACCGCAATGTTGGCACAGGCAAATCAGGCTTCTCAGAACGTCCTGAGCTTGCTCCGCTAGTAGCTTGATACTATATCGAGTCAAGGTCGCTTATGCTAAAAGCCTTGACTCCTACCATTTGAGAAGGCTGTTGCTTAGTGCAACAGCCTTTTTTCGTTATAGGAAGTGTGAACTGGTACACTAAAAAGATGCTCGTCCCCTAAAACTTCGTGCTAAGGTCAATTTGTCTGCATATTCCAAGTCGCCCCCGACTGGGAGTCCGCTTGCAAGGCGTGTCACCTTAACTGACGGATACTGTGATAAAACCCGCTGTATGTATAGAGCGGTCGTATCCCCCTCAACTGTAGGATTAGTAGCAAGAATCACTTCGGTAATTTCGCCTTCCTGCACACGACTTAACAGCGATGCAATACGCAGTTGGTCTGGTCCAATACCATCAAGTGGTGCAATGACACCACCTAATACATGAAATAATCCTGAATACTCATGGGCAGACTCGATAGTCTGTACATCTTGCGGCTGCTCGACAACACACAAAAGGCTTCTGTCGCGACTGGGGTTAGAACAAATGGGGCAGGGATCCTGCTCTGTCCAAGAGCCACAGATCGAGCAGGCTTTGATTTTGTCTTGCAAGGTAGCGAGCTGTTGGGCAAACTGCTGTACATAGGTACGGTCTGCTTTTAGAATAAAGTTAGTGATTCTCCCGGCGCTTTTTTTACCGATGCCTGGTAAGCGGGAAAAAGACTCTGTAAGCTGATCAAGTGCATTCATGTTTTACTTATCCCAACAATGACTGAAACTGTGACAAAGAGCTACCGTATTGTGATTTGATTTGCTCCTGTAATTTTTCAAAGGCATTAAAGTGTGCTGCCTTGATCAAATCCTGGAGCATGATAGGGTCCCGTGGATCAATACAGATGGGATCAATATGAATATCAGTCATGGCAAAAGAGCCGTTTATTGTAACTTTGACTAAACCGCCACCAGAGGAACCTGTTGCAGTCAGTTTTTCTATGGCACTCTTCATTTCTTCGACCTGTTTTTGAATGTTTTTTGCATTTGCCAACAGACTACCCAGATTACCTAAATTACCAAAATCCATATATAACTCCTATTTCTTATTTGTGACGACGGTGCCTCTAAAGGCCTGACAGAGCATTTGTACTTGAGGTGGTAATTCCACTGGTTCAGATTGTGTCTGTACAGCATGTTCTACTGTAATAACAATCGTGTAAGGTGCATTAGCCATGTTTTGTACATACTTTGTAATGACATCGAGCTGCTTGGTAAGCTGCTGCTGTAAAAATTCGGTAGGTACCGTTGCCTGTATTGTATTTCCGTTTTGAGTCCATTCACCGGTCTGCATGAGTGACGATGCGGTCAAAGGATCATTGACAGAAAGAGATGCAATTACTTTACCTCTCAGTGCTTTTAAATCATCTGACTGAGGAATTTCTGCTGTTTGTTCCGGCGGTTCAGCCCCGCCATCAGGAAAAGGGGAGGTGTCCGGTGCGTATGAAGCGTAGTCGGATCCGTCGCTTTCTTCTTCCTCAGGTTGTCCCTCGTCGGCTTCTACATCGGGAATATCGTCATCACTGTCTGTGATTGGTGGCACTCCTGCTGAGGGAGGTGTCACCATGACCGGTGCTGCCGGAGCTTGGGGCGTTTGCTGTACAGGCTGTTGCTGTATTGCATTTTTTAATGCGGAAAACATCGGCATTCCAGCTGGCATCTGATTTGTTTGTGCTGGCTGTTGGCTTTGTTGTCCCTGTTGGAGTGGCTGACTCTGTGCCTGCTGTGTTGTTTGTACGGTTTGTACTGGCTGTTGCGCAATTGCTTGTGGTGCAGGTTGTGTCTGTGGAGTTTGTCCTCCCAAAAGTGCGTGGGCTGCATCAATAGCGTGCTTTACCTCTGCCGGTGAGACATATTGAGACAACCAGCACAATCGGCTAAATGCCAGCTCTAACTCATAGCGTGGCGAGACAGAATAGCGTATGTCACGGTAGAGCTGTAAAAATAATGAGAGACCACGCTCAATTTGAATGGATGTCCATGCATCTACAACTGTTTTATTATAGCGGTCTGCAGATTGTCCTAATAACGACTCTTTTACAATGCCATTTTTAATTAAAAGCAAGCTGCGCAGATAATCTGTCGTGTTGGATATAAGTTGCTCGATTGAAATACCAAGTTGCAAGTATTCGTCAAGTTTGTTCAATGCTTGTTGAGCCTGTCCTTGGACACATAATAAAAATAACTCGTTAAGACGATCGATACCAACCAGTCCTAATTTATTGCGAATTTTATCATAGGTGATGTGATCTCCACTGAAAGCCGCCACCTGATCAAAGAGTGTGTATGCATCACGGATAGAACCGGTTGATTCTCGTGCAATCCAAAATAATGCTTCGTCGTCAGCCTGTATGTTGATTTCTTTAGCAGCATCTGCAAGCAAGTTTTTAACTTGGTCGATAGACACAAGCCTAAAATTAAACTGCTGACAGCGACTTTTGATGGTTGCAGGTACCTTTTGAAGCTCTGTCGTTGCAAAAATAAAAACAACGTATGGCGGCGGCTCCTCAATTGTCTTGAGCAGGGCATTAAATGCGCTGTTTGAGAGCATGTGGACTTCATCGATGATATATATTTTGTACTTGCCTGACTGAGGTGGAAAGAGTACTTCGTCCTTAATCTGGCGTACATCGTTAACACTGGTATTTGATGCACCATCTATTTCGATAACATCCATGCTGGCACCTTTGGTAATTTCCTGACAGGAAGTACAGGTTCCGCAGGGCTCATCGGTAGGTCCGTTTTTACAATTAAGTGCTTTTGCCAAAATACGGGCGGTAGAGGTTTTGCCGCAGCCTCGAGGACCGGCAAAAAGATATGCATGAGCTATTTTATCGGCATGGAGCGAGTTTTTAAGTGTGGCGGCAACAAATTCCTGACCAACGAGATCTTCAAATCGTTGAGGCCGCCGTCTGGTAGCCGTTACTTCATAAGACATAATACTAGCATACTAAAAAAAACGACAATTCGCAATGTGTATTTGTTGCTTGTAATAGTCGCTTGTATGGGCATAGGTTTATTGCGAAAAGAACTAAAAAACAGTATATAATATAGTAGAAAATATCAAAAAGTATTAAAAAGTTGGAGTTGCCGTGAAGCGTCTTGCCTCAATTATCTGGTACTTTGTTATAGCTATTGCTCTCTCGTATGCTGTTGATCCTGCGCTGACCATAAAGTTGCGGTATCGCACCCGCATGGATTTTTATAAACAAGAAACAAAGAACGGATCGACTACCAGAGAATATATGAACCAACGGGGCTATGGAGAGAGTGAAGACGAACTTTTCTTTTCTTTGGCGTATAAGTGGGCAGGTGTAGTGCTTGATTGTAATGTATGTATACCAGAGTCTACTACTGATGCTGCCACCACTACCGATACCGGAGTGACTGAAACTGCTACATCTGGCACAGTCAGTGATGCAACAACTGCCTCTTCTGTAATAAATGACGTCCTATCAATCGATAACTATTATGGCTGGACTAAGATAGGTTCTTATTGGACGCTAACCGCTGGTAAGTTTTCGCAGTCAAATGTACCACTTGCAAACTGGGCATCGACGGAGATAAGCCTTACCGGTAGCGATGATTATGCAAAAACTGGCATCAATAAAAATATTGCAATGAATGGTGGCCAGCGGCTTGACTATTATGGCTTTAACTTTAGCTATCGCTCTTGGAAGTATCCAGTATTTGGAAATGCTTCAAATACGTTTGCAGGAGGAATTTTTAATCTCGCTTTGCAGTTTGATACAGATCCATTTTTGTTTCGTGTAGCAGCAGTTGAGATGCAGGATGGGACGAGTACCTATGGTGGCGATACCGCAAGTGGAGATAATTTTGTAGTCCATTGTGGACTTCATGCAGAAACCGCCATACGCATACCTGGCAGTTGTACTATAGATGTTCTATTTAAAAATCCTGTAAAAGATCAGTATCAGGGGTCAGTCTTTTTTACTCCTACTTTTTTAGGCAGGCATGTACTTACATTGGGTGGGACGTATGTACAGCAGGATAGTGACCGGCTGGTATCTACAACTAATACAACATATAATCCTGCAGGTTCTGCTTGTGCAGTGCCTTTTTCTGGGATAGCATTAGATTTGCGGCTGGGTTTACGTTATGGTAATGCGTATCGCTTTGTGCTTATGGCAAACTATACGTCGCTTACCCCAAGCGTTGTAGACTCTTTGTGGGATAATACAAAGGATGAACAGAGTAGCGCCTACTTTGTGGTAGGCATCTCTGACAGTGCCTGGGAGTATGTTACTCTAAAGTGTGATGCTGCCTTGCTGCTTAACGATTTGGATAATAATGACAAAAAAGATCGTGGCGAAAATCAAATCAAAGTCTGCCCGTCCATAAAGTTTGCCGTTACTTGGTATGCAACGATGAGTTTTGGAGCCATCTATACCAAGAGTATCAATAATGCTGACTTGTCTGGAGCAACTATCGAAATAGAAGTACCTTTTGTATTTAGGGTACAACTGTAGCCTGCTGGTAGTCTTTGTATTTGTGACAGTCTTCTTTTTTGCTACAGGATAGAAGTGCACGATATTCCTTTTCTAAAGTCTTATATAGGGGGAATCATCATGCAAAAAGAATTATTTACTGACTTTTGTATCCGCTTTTGGCAAGATAATCTTGCATATTCTCAAACAACACTGGCATATCGTAGAGATAAGATTAAATGTATAGAGCTTTATGCAGTTCCATATTTTAAGAGTATTTATATAGAAGAAATTACACCAAAACATATAACGGGCTTTATTATGTATTTATCCCGAAGACAAACTGCCCAGTATTCCCAGGCAGAACAACAAGGAATACGCTACCAAAAGAATCATTTTTTATCACGTGGGAGCATACGTATTATACGGACTGCAGTATCTCAACCCTTGTTTTATGCACTTAAACATAAGCTAAATACCCATGCCGGTGCTTGGAAGCTTGCATGCAGGGTACAGCGACAAGGGGAGCGAGAGTATTACTATGACGGTATGGTTGCCCCTCGTGATATTTTTACGATTGAGGAACTGGATGCTCTTACGGCTTCGGACTGGCATAATGAGCGGGCGTATATGATGTTTCTTGTTGCTCGTTATACGGGGATGAGATGTGGGGAACTGAGGGCTCTTAGGATACAGGATATCCATGCTGAGTATATACAGATACATCATGCGTACAACAGTATTGATGGACTTAAATGTACTAAAAACGGTAGTCGCAGAAGGTTCCCTATTTTTGCTCAGTTGTATCGCGCACTGCGGGAGTATCTGGCAACGCTGCCGGAGTCTTTGACTTACAGTGGCGAGTGTTATGTGTTTCCTTCATTTATAAAAAGGGGAACCCCTGTCGGTGCGTACCTTTCATAGCCTCAGGCATTGCATGGATACCTATTTGAGCAATAAAACCAACTTAAGCTTTACAAGTATTTCGTATTTGATGGGACATAGCCCGCAGATGGTTGAGCATTACAGTAAGCATTTTAGTAATGATATGTATATGCAGGCTGTATCACAGATCGCACTTTCGGGGCTGTGGCCAAAAAGTAGTGCTGTGCAACTTGAGGTGGGTGACACTGTGACTGATTGCATGAAAGACTGTGTGCCAAAACGTAGCATTGTGGTATCACCAGATGTGGTGGAACAACTCTATGGAATCTATTGCCAGCTGGGAGAGCTTTTGCAGCATCTGCGGTAATGGGTTGTCGCAGTTAGGGTGGTATGTGACACGTATTTTAAGGTTTAGATACGCTATATTCGAGGCAATGGAGATAGCGTATCTATAAAAAAGTTTACAAATGGCTTATATATCCATTTTGTCCAACAGCGACTGCAGGTAGTCTTTGTCTGCTATTGCCCTGTCTAAATCGGCACTGCGTTTTTCTTTTATCAACATTTGAAAGAGTTTCATTGTTTTTGCTTCACGTTCCTGTGCTATAGCCTGTTCTTGTTTTTTGCCAATTGCAATACCTTCAGTCCTGCCTATATCCTTACCTTCGTCACGTGCATCTTCCAGCAATATCGACATGTTCATGTAACTCCTCCTGTATTCTGAATTAGTCTTTGCCTTCCTGACCTGCCTGTCCAGCTGCTCTGCAAATATTCCGTTTACGGTTCCCCTGTACATATAC
>JAILIC010000076.1 GCA_024695475.1 Treponema sp. | reverse complement strand
TTATCTTAAAAGCAGGTGATCAGGCTGATTAAAAGATATGTTTTACTGTAGGTTGTAACTTAATATTTACAACCTACAAACAATATAGTGTTGTAATTTATAAATGTCAAGTGATGTTATTTATTTTTTACAACAAATATGGTGAGGAAAGACAAAAAAAAGCCACCTCAAAGCAGGTGGCTTAAAAAAATAAAAAAAATTGGATGGGCGGCGTATCCATCATATCAGGTTCCCTTTCGGGAGCGCAGGGTGCCTTTCCTGCTCGTCAAATTTCACTATATTATTGCAGAGATAGAGAGGTTTTGCAACAAAAACACATTTTGTCTGATGGCATAACTAGAATCTATCAGATTTATCAAGCATAATTTTGGAACTTAATTTTTCATCAATTCTATAAACTCAGTCGGTGACAATACTGTAATATCAGAATTTAGGAAGTCCTTTTTGTTGCGGGTAATAATATATTTTACATGTAATTTCTTTGCCACAGAATATTGCACGGCATCTTCAAAATCTTTCCAGCCAGAATTAAGCGCTTCAAATGCAATCTTTCCATCGGCCTTACCGATATTCACTATTTCAAAAAGTATCTGCATCTTTTCAATTGCTTTTTGAAAGTCCTTTAGATTCTTCTTCAGAAGATAAAAAATGTCGGTTATGGAAACAACAGAAATAAAACCTTTGACAACATGAAGTTCTGACAATTTAAGAGATGCCATGGAATCTGCAATAAATTCCTGCCTATTTAAGAGAACATCAAGGACAACATTCGAGTCGAAAAACACTTTCATTCAGCAGTAAGCCTTTCTTCTTTTATTTGAGAGATGGAAATATCATTGCTGCCTGCAACCCCGACAAGGCTTTCTACTAGCTTTAAGTCGCTGCGGGCTTTCGATTTATGAAAAACCAAAGACTTTGATACAGATTTTTTCAAGGCTTTTATCAATGTACGTTTTTGCAAAAGAGAAAAGTCGTCTATTTGACCAAGCACTGCATTAAATGCGGTATCGCTCATAGATTACCTCCTTCAAAAAACTTAACATATTATATCACACTTTTACAAAAATTGCGACTATTCCATGGACAGGAAGGGGAAAGCCTTCCCCTGCGCGCCCACTTTGTTGGTCGCTACCCCTTCTGCGGGGGACACCCCCGCAACGCCCCCCGAATTGACACACAGATTCGAGATTGCTAACGCAATCTCTGCTTATCCTTTTATATTACAAATTCTTGAATCAATATAATTCCATTCTTCATCGGAAATCTTCCATTGTTTACATAGCATTTTATCTGTGTAGTGTTTATCATATTTTTCCAAGTCAGGAACAAAACAAAAACACTTCTTTGTAACATCTTGAGAAACAACAGCTTGTAAAAGTAAAAATCGAACAGTCTTTGTGAGAATATAAGATTTATAATTTAGAACTTCTCCTTCTGTATCAAAAGCACCTAAAACAATAAATGACTCAGTACAACATTCACCAGGAGCTGCAATTCTAGTGTTTCCATCGTAATAGAATCCAACCGGTTTTGTAAAATCTGTTTGTCCTGCAATTGGAGCTTTTGGTACTAAAAATTTCCACTTATCAAGCAAATTATTTGAATCATCAACATCTTTTGTATTTGCAAATTTCTTTCCAATTTTTTGAATAAACCAACAAGGAATACCTTTATCCTTAGGAGGATAATTTGTTGGAAGACCGAAAGGTTTTCTTGATGAACAACGAGATTCAAGAGTTTTTCTATACATTGTATTTACTCTCTTTATAATTTCCATTGCCTTATTATCTCTGACAAAAATTTCATATTCATTTAGTTTTCTTTCTGCAAGATTGCATTTTCCTCTATTCATCGACTTTACAATGCATGTTTTATTTTGCCTGTCATTTCGCAAGAAATAGCAAATACCACCCGCTATATCAACAGTGGGAAACAAATCATTACAATTAGGAAAATCAACTAAGACTTTTATATGGTCATCATTAAGCATTGAGGATCTGAACTCATCAAGACCTTTACCTCCAGCATACCATCTGGCAGGCATAATCATCGAAACGAAACTTGGTTTTAACTTTATTGCATTTTTCACAAATAGATTATATACAGCTCCAGCTGATGTTCCTGCTCCTCCGTCCATTTCCTGATACGGCGGATTTCCCACGATTGCGTCAAATTCCATTTTTCCATTTCCTTTTTTCCAGAAGTTTTCTGATGTCACGTCTTTTATGAATAAATCGCTTTTGTTTTTCAAATCGTTTACAAGATGGTCAAAAGCGTGAGCGTTGATTTTTGTGTTTGTAAAACCACAGAGCGTTCTTTG
>JAILIC010000061.1 GCA_024695475.1 Treponema sp. | reverse complement strand
TACCAGTAAAAAACAAAAGCCCACCACTTTTCTTTTGGCATACTCCTGTCATTTTAGACTGAAGCATTTGTACTTCAATTTCCATTGCACCAATTATACCAATTTTATTCATAAAACCTCCAAAAAAATCCTATCATTTGTAATCATTTTCCATATTTTGCGAAAAAACGCAATAAATGCAAAAAAAATCAAAAAAAAGAATTAAAAGTAATTGACACTTTTTTTACAATTCTATATAGTAATCATCAGCAGCAACATACAAATAGTTTAGAGGGCCGCATTCCTTCCTCCTTTTTGCGGCCCTCTTTTTTTTTTTTTATATCTTATTTTATATCACACATATTAAAAAAATACAGTATAGTAATGGTATGACAACTACTACTAATACAGTTGACTCTACTCCTATCTGGAGCTTAGACAGTCTTTATCCTAATCTTTCAAGCAAAAAATACAAAGATGCACTCCATACCTATTATCAAGATATGGACGAATTAGATGCCCTCTTTAAATCTGCAAACACAATAGGAAACATCGATGCACACCATTTTGATTTTCCCTTGTGGCTCCATACGTATCTCGAAAAAATAAATAAGACAGGTGCACTACTGGAATCCCTGTATGCCTACGCCTATATCATTTATTCAACCGATACTACCAACAAAGCATATCTAGATAATATTTCCGTAATGGACGAATTGCAGCTTCGCTTTGAACAACAAGATTTACAATTTAAGGCATTACTTAAACAATATGCACATACTCTCGATGATTTTTATGCCCGTTACCCAGAGTATACGGATTATGCCTACATACTTCAGCAGGCAATCAGTGATACACAACACCAAATGACAAAAGCTGAAGAAAACCTCACTTCCGTCCTGCAACGTACAGGCGGTGATGCCTGGGCACGATTACAAGAGCAAATCATTTCAAATATGTCTGATTGCGAAAGCGGCAAAACATTTAACGAGTTACGTAATGATGCTTACTCCGATGATCCACATATACGAGAACAATCTTGGCAAACAGAACTCGCACTTCTCAAACAATCACAGATACCTCTGGCCGCTGCTCTCAACAACCTAAAAGGAGAAACTATTGCGCTTAACAAACGAAGAAACTGGAATACGGCTATCGATCGCGCATTGGATTCTTCACGTTTGAGTAAAAAATCTCTACAAGCATTGATTGCAGCAATTGAAGATAGCCTGTCTCTGTGGCGCGAGTATTTACAACTTAAAGCCCACACATTACGAAAACATCATGCAACTGTTGATACAAGCAAGCAAAAAGGACTGGCATTCTATGATCTTTTTGCCCCCATGCCTTTTACAAGTACTTCTAAAACATGGACCTTTGCAGAAGCAAGAGACTATATCATAAGTGAATATACTTCTTTTAGTGAGGATATGGGTACATTTGCAAAAAAAGCATTTGACAGTAATTGGATTGATGCAAAAGTACGAGCTGGAAAAGTAGGAGGAGCTTATTGTCAAGACTTTCCTGCACAAAAGGAATCCCGTATTCTTTCAAACTTTACTGGAACATTCTCTGATATCATCACACTCGCCCATGAACTTGGCCACGCGTATCACCACAATTGCATCACCTGTAAAGACTATGTGCTTTCCAGTTATCCAATGACATTAGCCGAAACAGCCAGTACCTTTGCAGAGACAATTGTAAAACAAGATGCAATTACCCACACAACTGATACAGAAAAAATATCGTTGATTGAACTTGATTTACAAGATGTTTGCCAAGTCCTTGTTGATATACTCTGTCGTTATTACTTTGAACAAAGCGTATTTGAAGAACGTGCAAAAGGAGAGCTAACTGCTGAAGATTTTTGTACCCTCATGTTAAAAGCTCAAGAACGCAGCTATGGCGATGGATTAAATGAAAACAAACACGCATATATGTGGGCCATCAAATCACACTATTACAGTACTGATCTTGACTTTTACAATTTTCCCTATGCGTTTGGACAGTTATTTGCCGCAGGTTTGTATGCCAGATACAAAAAAGAAGGCCCGGCATTTGCACAAGTGTACAAACAACTCCTGGCAAATACAGGAATGAGTAGCTGTGAAGATGTATGCAAACAGGCAGGATTTGATATTACGACAAAAGATTTTTGGACAAGTGGTATAGAAGTATATAAACAAGAGCTGGAGCAATTAAAACTCCTACTCCAAAATCAATAAGTCACTTGTACAATAAAGCTTCTGGTGCGCGGGCCATCAAACTCACAAAAGTAAATGGCCTGCATAGTACCAAGCATCAACTTACCCTCGTGTATCAATAAAGTTTCGCTACATCCTACTAATGAACTTTTGATATGTGCATGAGCATTTTCATGCACAAATTCGATATTTTGCTGTACGGCTTCGTTCAAGTGAATAAAAAAATCATGCTGTACATCAGGATCGGCATTTTCATTGATAGTGATAGCAGCAGTGGTATGTGGTGCAAAAATCGTAACAGAGCCATCAAACGTTGTGGCGTCAAGATGATTATCATAAATAATTTCATTTATGATATACTGGATTTTATTGGTTATACCAACAAAACCTTCTGCAGGAGTTTGTATAGTTTGTGTTTTAGTGATTATAGGCATAGCCAAATTTTACTCTGTCATTGCCAAAAACGCAACAAATTTTATATCGATTTATAACGATTTTACCTACCCCTGCTGTAAAAAAAACGCCCGCCCAATCTCGGATCATCATCCTCAACCAGACAGGCATTTTGATAGTCACCTTGTTAAAAGGTACTCTGCTTACTTAGCTAAATACTCATTAATTGCAGCAGCAGCTTTTCTACCCTCGCCCATAGCAAGGATAACTGTTGCAGCACCCAAAACAATATCACCACCAGCCCATACTTTTGCATGGCTTGTAGCCTGTTTTTCATCAACAATGATGTGACCTTTCTTGTCAGCCTCAAGACCTGGGGTTGTACGGACCATCAATGGGTTACTACCATTGCCAAGAGCAACAATAAGAGCATCACACTCAATTTCATGTTCGCTGTTTGGTACCTGAATTGGACTACGACGACCAGAAGCATCTGGCTCGCCAAGCTCAAAACTGACAACCTTAAGAGCCTTTACACGACCATTTTCATCACCCACTACTTCGACAGGGCTTTCAAGGAATCTAAATACAACTCCTTCTTCCTCTGCGTGTGCAACTTCCTCACGACGAGCAGGAAGCTCATCACGAGTACGGCGATATAAAATAGTTACCGTTTCCGCACCAAGGCGGAATGCCATACGGGCAGCATCCATGGCGACGTTACCACCACCAGATACGCAGACATGCTTTGCCTTGTACATCGGGGTATCAGCCTTATCAGTCATATAGGCTTTCATCAGATTTGCACGAGTCAAGTACTCGTTAGCACTGAATACACCAATAAAGTTTTCACCAGGAATATTCAAAAACTTTGGAAGACCTGCACCAGTACCGACAAAGGCAGCATCAAAACCTTTTTCTGCCAGCAGTTGATCCAATGTATTAGTACGACCAACCAAGAAGTTAGTCTGGAAGTGAACACCCATCTTCTTAAGGTTTTCGACTTCTTTTGCAACGATGGCTTTTGGTAAACGGAATTCAGGGATACCATAAACCATAACACCACCTTCCTTATGGAAAGCCTCAAATACAGTTACATCATGTCCAGCTCTACGAGTATCGGCTGCAACAGTTAAACCTGCAGGACCAGAACCAATAACTGCAACCTTTTTACCTGTTGCAGGTGCTACCTGTGGAGGTGTCACCAAGTTGTTTTCGCGCTCATAGTCAGCTACAAATCGCTCCAAGCGACCAATTGAAACAGCTTTTTCTGCAGATTTGTATACCTTACCAACCGTACACTGACCCTGACATTGTTTTTCCTGAGGACAAACACGACCACAAATTGCTGGCAACAAGTTTGTCTGCTTTATGATGTCAACAGCAGCCTTAAACTCACCCTTTGCAACCTGAGCAATAAACTCTGGGATATGAACATTAACAGGACAACCGTTAACACAAGGCTGATTTTTACACTGCAAACAGCGATTTGCTTCAATAATAGCCTGTTCCTTGGTGTATCCCAAAGCAACTTCGCTCATATTGCGAGCACGTACTTTTGGTTCCTGTACAGGCATTTCTTGCTGAGCAATACCATTACGATCTTTTGGTGTCAAACCAGCTGCAATACGATCTTTTAAATTGTTATAATCTTCTACCGCTTTGGCGGCAAGCTTTTCTTGAGACACAAATTCTGACATTATTTCTTCTCCAACGCTTCAGCTTGAGCAAGCATTTTACATTTGTGAAATTCTTCCTGTTCACGGTCTTTGAATGATTTCATGCGCATCATCATGTTGTCCCAATCAACTAGATGACCATCAAATTCAGGACCATCAACACACACAAATTTTGTTTCACCGCCGATACTTGCACGACAGCCACCGCACATACCAGTACCATCGATCATAATCGTATTAAGCGAAACCGTTGTTGGAATATTGTACTTTTTGGTTGTTGCACAGGCAAACTTCATCATAATTGGAGGTCCAATAGCAACAACTTCTGCAGGAGGAACTTCCTGAGAACATAATCTTTCAAGAGGAATAGTGACGACACCTTTTTCGCCATAGCTACCATCATCGGTAACGATAATAACTTCGTCACACAAATCCTTCATTTCCTGTTCGTAAATAAGCAAATCTTTAGTTCTGGCACCCATAATCATGATAACTTTATTGCCAGCCTGCTTAAATGCTTGAGCGATTGGATAAAGTGGAGCAACACCAAAACCACCACCAACAAGTACTACAGGAGCATCAAACTTTTCGATTTTTGAAGGATTACCTAATGGTCCTAAAACAGCACCAAGTTCTTCACCTGTCTTTTTCTTTGACAGCTTATAAGTAGTAGCACCTACAGCCTGATACACTATGGCAATCCAGCCCTCTTCTGCATTTGCATCTGCAATAGTAAGGGGAACGCGTTCACCATAATCTAAATCCAATTGTACGAGAACAAATTGACCTGCCTTGCGATTACGTGCAATATCAGGAGCATCTATCCTCATGTAAAAAACAGCCTCCGAAAATTGGCGTGTTTCCAAAATTTTGTACATGTCCGTTCTTCCTCTTTTTTTTCAAATTTGAAACACGTCAATAATACTACGCTTATGTGCAACCGTCAATGTTGAACATTCTCACTAAAAATAATTATCCACACTGTTACTGCGCAAAGATTTCCCTGCGATGTTGTGTACCCAATGCACAAAGGCTCTCATGTACAGTCTGTGTTTGGTGTTCCTCACGATATGCTTTTAGATCAATTAAGAAGCGATTCATTGAAAAATGCTGAAAAACAAAAACATGATTATCAAAAGCCTGTATATTATGTTCATATGTCGCATACAGCTGTTGTTTATAGGGAATAAATAATCCCTTACCTTTTAACTCAGCATATCCGACAAGCCACATATCAGGCTGTATTGTATCTTCGGCAAGTAATGCTTGATGAAGTGCAGCTGTCCGTTGTGCCATCCACAACTGGCTTTCTTGTATCAAAGCTTGTACTTCGGGAGAACCATTCTTTAATATAAATCGTAAATGTGTTGTTTTTGCCGTATGTATCGGAGTCTTATTTAAAATTAACACATGCTTTCTAAAATCAATGCCAAGCTCTGGATTGCGTTTAAAAAAGCCGTCTGCTATTTTACCTGACTGTCCGACCAGATATCTGCGATTTTTTGCCAACTGCTCATCTTTACCAGGATTATCCCCAATAACGATAAGTTTTATATCGTCCTGTTCAGTCAATCTATCAAAATCAGTACTATATACTACAGCCGTCTCTAACGGATAGGCAGGCGTGTCTTTTGCCCCTGCCGCTCTTTGCAATGGCTCAAGTGCCTGTGCATACTGATTCCACTCCAGGCACTTTTGTTTAAATTCATCTCTAAATTGGCAAAACGCCATCCATTGTATATGAGTCATACCAGCCCCTTTTTATTGTAAAGATCGTCTCATAAGTATACCAGCAGTATGTGTTCCATCACTATTATTAAAAAAACTCGGAAAAGTACATACAAGGGAAAATCCTGCGTTACTGTATATATGTCTGGCTGCAACCCATGCTTCGTTGACCAATAACACTATCTCGGTAATACCTATAGCATGATCTATAAACCAGTCAATGATATCAGTAAAAAGCGTACTGCCTATACCTTTGCCTTGATACTCCGGCAGTACTGCAAACGAACTTATGTATAATACACTTCCATCATCACAGTGTGTATCAAAAACACTATGTCCCAATGTATATGATTTGGCATCAATAATACACGTTTTCCAGCGCTCCGCAGTAACATACCCAGCTATGACACCAGTGACCGTATCTTCAAAAACGAGACAACAGTTTTTACAATACTGAAGACGTTGTTCAAAGACAGATTCCTTTTCTTGTATTGATACGTCAAAGGCATGATGCTCTACATGCATGATTGCATCTCTATCAGCTAGCGTAGCCACTCTCATTTTTAACATATACGTATAATAGACTAAATTGTACCGCTGTGCCTATAATGAGACAAAAATACATACAAAGGAACCATACCTTCTGCACGACCTTAAATATGCATTTTATAAAAGGAGCAAAATATGATAATTAAAAACAAACTACTCGTAGCAAGCCTTCTCATTTTATTGGTGACAGCACAGTGCTTTGCAAAAATTGTTGGCAGTAGATTCAAAATTGCGGAATCCGAAAAAGAATTTGATGTGATGTATTATCTGACAGAAGATATGACCATCACAGAAAATAAAGTCAATGATGACGTCAGCGTGACACAAACGTTTACTATCGATAAAAATGGACAAAAAGCTGAAGTACGCTATTCTCTTTTTACTGATTGCGGAGAAGACGACAGCGATTTGCAAATTCAATATGCAATGTGGGTTTTTATGTGTATAAGTAATGCTACCGGATTTGAAGTACCTAATAGTGCAATCAGTAAATTCAATGATGATGATGTAAAAAAAGAATTTAACGGAGATTTTGGCTGTACCGCTTTTATTCAGGATCCAAAATCAGATTACGCAAGCGGATATAAATATATGATGGTAGAGTTCTTTTATAAACACAATCAGGGCTTGGTAATGAGATCATTCCTCTTTAATGACATGGATTTTATAGGCATGACCCCTGATGGCTTATCTGCAGACAGCGTTTGGTATGCAAACTATCATACATTTGAATTTATGGAAAAAGATGAAGCAGGCAATTATATCCATAACTAATTTATGCGGCAGTAGCGTAGTTCACAGCTGCATTTCATTTTTCCGATACAAAGTCCGTATAATTCTCTTTTGTAATGACTTCAAACGAAATCTCTGGATAATTGTTTGAAAAAGTCAACGGACATTTTGCATTTGCTTTTTTAGGATTGTATTTGAACTCAAAGGCTTTGAAAGTCCCGTCAATTTCTTCGATAAAATCGACTTCCTGTTTTTGAGTCGTACGCCAGAAATAGTATTTTGCCTTTCTATTATGAAAAGCGTTGTTCTTTACTCTCTCGCTGATTAAAAAGTTTTCCCAAAGTTCACCGATATCAGTTCTCAAGGCACAAGGGGAGAAGTTTGATATGACTGCATTCCGCACACCGTTATCGTAAAAATAAATCTTGATGCTTTTCTTTAATTCATTTCGTACATTTCGGCTATAAGAATGTAAATGAAAAATCACATAAGCTTTTTCGAGCAAATCAATATAACGTTGCACCGTCAAGCTATCTATACCAAGAAAATTTCCGAGCTCATTGAACGAAACCTCGCTTCCGACCTGCAAAGCCAGAACTTGAACGAGTTTTTCGATTATCGCTGGTTTCCGCACATCTTGAAACTCAAACACGTCTTTGTAGAGATAACTTGAAACGATGTTGGAGAGAATTTCTTTTTCGTCTCCTGGATTATTCACGACATCTGGATAAAAACCGTAGACTAGCCTATTTTCAAGCTGCTTAATTTCGTCGAGCATATTTGTATGATTTATCAACTCATTTACCGAAAACGGAAACAAATTGTATTCAAACTTGCGTCCTGTCAGAGGCTCGTTTATTGTATTAGACAGGTCTAGTGAAGATGAACCTGTGACTGCAAACTGAACATCAGGAAAATTGTCATGCAGGATTTTCAAAGCAAGCCCGATGTCTTTTACGCGTTGAGCTTCATCAATTACTATAAAAGAGGAACTTCCGACAAGCGACTTGTAACGATTGGTCGAACCTTGAGAAAGCATCGCGCGGACTTCACTTTCATCGCAATTCCAGTATTGCACTGTGTTCGATGAAACATGGCCTGAAAGCATTGCTTTCAAGAGTGTTGTTTTTCCGACCTGTCGTGGACCGATGAGAATAATCACTTTTCCTTTTCCTATTCTTGACGTAAGGATATTTTGTAAATCGCGTTTTATCTCGTTCATACCTCAAAGTGTAAGCGATTTTCTTTGCTAAATCAATAAATATTATAATAATTTTCGATTATATTCTGAAATTATTATAATTTTTTCTGATTTTGCAACTTATCGACTATATATATACGTACCTCTTTATCGATGACATTACCGATGTATCCTGTTGGGCGCTGTACGCGTGCGTACGATACTGCTTTGTCAGCAATACTGCTGATGTGCATGGTGACGTTAACCTTATCGGTAAGTTTACTTGTTTTGTCGTTCATATATTACTCCTTTCAATTTTCCTGACAGTGGCAGTGCTGCAGTCAAAACCACGGTCATGGTTGATGGCTAGGAGTATACGGAATTAATCACAGTATGTATGTCGTCTTTTGGTTGACATTTTGTAAACTTTTAGATGATATTTTAAAGAAGGACTTTAAATGCCTAGTAAACAACCTCTTTAATAAGGAATACACATCTTGTTTATTACCGAGAATACACGGAGTTTTCTCGTCAGAATAGACAAGATTAAAAAACTAATGCTTCTTTATTGTATAAGTATTTTTTTAGAAAATAAAAAGAGAGAGAGCTTTCTCAAAACGTGCATTCACAATGGAATTACATATACCAAGATTGAAATAACTGATCAAACCAATGAAAAAGGCTATGGCTATCAAGTAAATATCAACGGATTAAAAATTTTACTGCTTCCATGCAATGATTTTCATAAAGATAAGGATTTTGAACTTGGTCTAACCATGGAAAATAAAGAAAATTGGGATGAATTTATTCACAATATAAAAACAAAATTTGAAAATAATTGTGGTACATTCGTTGATGATAAGACCGAATATTTTGTATTTAAAAATAAGCAATACCATGGAAACTTTTTCTTTATCTACGATGGTCAAAAATCTCAGGAAGAACCCCTGTTACAGTTACACTGTAGAATGACAAAGTATGATTTTGATTTTTATAAAACTGAATTGGAATCATTACTTGGAAAGAATATCACTGGCAAAATAAACGTGATTTCAGATACTAAATTTGAAGTGAATACGCTTTTTATTAAAAACGGCAATACGGATCTTGTTATAGAACTATAAAGGCTCTAATCAGCTCCCTTGCACTAAGGCCATAATTTCCGTAAAATAATGCTCTATGGAATTTACACAAGAAGCGATTGACGCTTTAACAGTCAATGAAGTTGAAATTATGAAAAAAATTGCTGACGAGTTGAACATAAAAGTACAACAAGTCAGTGCTGTTATCAGTTTGGTAAACGAAGGTTGTACTATTCCGTTTATCGCCCGTTACCGTAAAGAAAAACATGGATCCCTTGACGAGCTCCAAGTCCGTGAAAGCGATCACTTGTTTAAGTCATATAAAAACCTTGAAGATCGTCGTCTTGAAATCGTCAAAGGTATTTTTGCTCAAGGTAAATTGACCGAGTCCCTGTACAATGCTGCTATGAAAGCAAGCACACTTACAGAACTCGAAGACCTGTGGGCTCCATTCAAGAAAAAGAAGAAGACTCGTGGTATGGTTGCTATCGAAAAGGGATTGGATCCATTAGCAGATGCCATGCTCGAATTAGACGATGCAAGTCTTGAAGCAAAAGCAAAGGAATTTATCAAAGAAGATGCCGAGCATCCAGAGCTCTCAGTTGCTACTGTAGAAGACGCCCTTGCCGGTGCTCAGGACATCATTGCCGAACGTGTATCACAGGATACCGACAATCGCGCAGCGGTACACTCATTGTATATCAAAAATGGCAATATCGTTACCAAAGGTATCGTACCAGAAGGTAGTGATGAAGAAACTGCACAAAAGACTTCTGTATACCAGATGTACTGGGATTACTCAGAACCTCTTGATCAAGTAAAGCCACACCGCATCCTTGCTATTAACCGTGGTGAGCGCGAAGGTATGCTCAGCGTTACCATCGATGTTGATGAAGACGAAGCAGTCGCATTGCTCCAGAGCAAAGTAAAAACACACAATCATTATCATAAAGATGCTATCGAAGATGGTGTTATACGTTTGTTATCGCCAGCTGTTGTCCGCGAAATCCGCAGTGATGAAGCTGATGATGCAGATGAACACGGTATCGGTATTTTTAGCGAAAACCTCAAGAATTTGCTGATGACCCAGCCTATCAAGGGCAGCCGTGTTCTTGGCGTTGACCCTGGTATCCGCACAGGAACAAAGTGTGCCGCACTTGATGAAACCGGCAAATATCTTGGTTACTTCCTTATTAAACAGGTTGTAGATCCAGATGGATCATACAATGCCATTAAAGAAGCTATTAAAAAATACAGCATTCAGGTTGTTGCAGTCGGTAATGGTACCGGAAGCCCCGAAGTACAGGCAATCGTCAGCAAGGTAATCAACGATAACTATCCAGATGTTCGTTACACCGTCGTTGATGAGTCTGGAGCTTCAGTATATTCAGCAAGCGATATCGCTCGCGAAGAATTCCCGGATCTTGACCTGACTATTCGCGGTGCAATCAGTATGGGACGCCGCTTGCAGGATCCTCTTGCAGAGTTGGTAAAAATTGATCCAAAAGCTATCGGAGTTGGTCTGTATCAGCATGATGTTAACCAGAAAAAGCTTGGTGAAACACTTGATGAAGTTGTTGGCTCTGTAGTTAACCAGGTTGGTGTTAATCTTAATACTGCTAGTGCTTCACTGCTTAAATATGTATCAGGCATTAACAGCACATTGGCAAAAAAGATTGTTGCCTATCGTGATACCAACGGTAAAATCACCAGCCGTGAAGATCTTAAAAAAGTAAGCGGTCTTGGACCTAAGGCTTTTGAGCAGTGCGCTGGATTCCTTAAGATTCCAGAAAGCAGCGATCCACTCGACAATACCTGGGTACACCCAGAAAACTACGAAGCTGCCCGTGAGATTCTTCCTCTTATCCAGAATAAAGAAAAGATCTCTGCAGAAACAAAAAAACAGCTTGCCGAAAAATATTCATTAGGCGAAACAACACTCAACGATATCGTTGATGAGTTGCAAAAACCAAATCGCGATCCTCGTGACGGCTATCCAGCACCTATCATGCAAAAGGGTGTTGTACAGTTTGAAGACCTCAAAGAAGGCATGAAAGTCACTGGTAAAATCAAAAATGTTGTTGACTTTGGTGCTTTTGTCGATATCGGTATCCACGAAACTGGTCTTATCCATATTAGCGAATTGAGCGATACCTTTGTAAAAGACCCAATGGAAGTTATCAAAGTTGGTGACATCAAAGAGTTTACTATTATTGGTCTTGATAAAGATCGAAGACGTATCAGCCTTTCCCTTAAGTCTGATGCAGCAAGCCGTATCCATGTCGGTATGGGTGGAGAGAAAGCTTCAGAGGGTAAAACAGGGGCAAAACGCATTGTCGTTGTAAAAAAGACTGGCGGTACTGCAAAACCAGGTTCTCGACCAGAGCATAAAGATACTGCATATGCAGGTAAAAATAATGCTTCACGTCGTGATTCTGGCAATGATGATGGTACAATGTACAATCCTTTTGCAGCTTTACTCAAAAAGTAATACTATGTAGCTTCAAGGGCTGTCCAAAAAGAAATGGGCAGCCCTTTTTTATAAAGTCCGTTATCACTTTATACCTTTGCACTCGTTGTGATTGTAAATTATAAGTATCCGCATAATAAGACTTCGATTTTACACTGATCAAAATCATCAGCTTGAAATATACACGTAGTGAGTATAAAATAAAGTTATATTTAAGAGTTTTCCTGATAAAAATACTCAACTATTTTTAATAAAAAAACCCTCAAACATTTTTAACAGAAGGACTTGCATAATGCATTCTTACAAACTTAGATTTATTGTTTTTTTTGGCGCATTTATTTTATTTTCTGTTGTACTTATTACGTTTTTTTCTAGCAGGGGAATCCGTAATGCAGGGGAAGTTATTGCATCTAACCAGGGATATCCTGTTTGCGCGAAAGCGCTAGAAGTGATTGATGCGGATAAATTTGCTGAGTTTTTAAATAATCCTTCTGAAGATGATCCTTATTATGAAAAAACTCGACTTGCACTTTTAACCATAAAGGAAACTACTGGTTGTGACTATCTTTATACAATGGCTCCTGTAAGAGGAACAACCTATCAATATGTTATCGATGGAAGCTGTGACCCTAGTGACAAAGAAAACTTTTCTGCTTTAGGTGATGAAGAAGATATTGCACATTATGGAACGGCTCCATTTGAAGCTTTGAAAACAGGAGGAGTTGCCAGTTCTGGAATTACAGACTTAGATGAATGGGGCCAGCAGGTAAGTACCTATCAGGCAATTGTAACAAGTAGTGGTAAAATTGTTGGTTTTATAGGATGTGATTTTTCGCTTACAGAAGCAATGATTGCTATTAATAAACAGACAAAGCGAGTTATTATAGTTGGTGTCATTTGTGCAATTTTGGGAATTGTACTTGTTTATATTTTTACGCATTACATGTTTGGACAGTTAAAGGCTGTTTCAAATGCAATGGCAGAAATTTCCCACGGAAATGCAGACCTAACATTACGAATACCAGAGTCTGGAAAAAATGAAATTTCACTTTTGGCAAAAGACTTTAATCTTTTTTCTGCAAAGCTTCAGGAAATTATTGGAACAGTAAAACAGTCTGAATTAAAATTAAACAGTGTTGGCAGCGACATGGCACTTTCTATGGAAAATACGGCCAGTTCAATTACACAGATTATTGCCAATATCGAAAGTGTACATTCGCAAATTGAAAAACAGGCAGAAAGTGTTCAGCAAACAGCTGGTGCTGTAACTGAAATTACAGGAAATATCGAAACTCTTGACCAGATGATAAAAGGTCAAACGGAAGGCTTTACTTCTGCTTCCAGCGCAGTTGAAAAAATGGTTGCAAATATTCGTAGTGTAAATACTTCTGTAGACAGTATGGCAAAATCCTTTGCATCTTTGGGAAATGAATCAAAAACTGGACAGGAAAAGCAGCAGGCTGTAAATGAAAAGATTAAACAGATTGAAGACAAGTCTAAAATGCTTCAGGAAGCAAACACTGCTATTGCGAATATTGCAAGCCAGACGAATCTTCTTGCAATGAATGCTGCAATTGAAGCAGCCCACGCCGGTGAAGCAGGAAAAGGTTTTGCTGTTGTTGCTGATGAAATTAGAAAACTTTCAGAAACTTCTTCTTCCCAGTCAAAAACAATTGGCGAACAGCTTAACAGTATTCAAAACTCAATTATTGAAGTAGTTTCCGCTTCCCAAGAGTCAAGTAAGTCATTTAATGCGGTTTCTGATGAAATTGTCAGAACTGACCAACTTGTTCAGCAGATAAAAATGGCAATGGAAGACCAAAACGAAGGTTCAAAGAAGGTAATGGATACTTTGCATGAAATGAATTCTAGTACTGGAAAAGTAACTTCTGCTGCGCAAAAAATGACTGATGGAAGCAAGCTCATTTTAAATAATATGAACGGACTTCAGCTGGCAAGTTCAACAATGAAAGACAGTATGAACGAAATGAATATCGGGGCTCAAAAAATTAATTCTACAAGTGCAGAACTATCAAATGTTTCAGACAGAATGAAAGATTCAATTGCAGAAATTAGCAAACAAATGGATCGATTTACTGTTTAAAGGATGAAAAGATTTACGGGCAGAAGATGATATGCCCGTTTTTGATTTTGACGAATAACAAACGAAGCAGCGAATGTTCCACTCTGTCTTGACAGCACGTCTTTTTACCAGTAGTTTTAGGGAATGGACGAGTCTTCTCTTATTCCTGATATAGTCCGTAGGCAACGTGTTTTTTTTCAGTCTGGAACGACACTGCCTACCTCATTTAGAAAAAAACAACTACAATCGCTGTACAATACCATAACTAAATACTCTGATACTATTGGCGAAGCTCTCAATGCCGATTTAGGTAAATCTCCATACGAAAGCTACGCAACAGAAACTGGACTCGTACTTCACAGTATACGTTATCTCATACGTCATATCGCATCATGGAATAAACCAAAACGGGTACCGACTGCACTGTTCAACTTCCCCTCCAAAAGCATGGTATATCCAGAGCCATACGGAGTTACCCTACTCATGGCTCCCTGGAACTATCCTTTTATGCTTACCATGCTGCCTTTAGCACAAGCACTCTGTGCCGGAAACACTGCTGTAGTGCAAATGTCACACAAAGCGCCTCGTACCTTTGCCATCGTACAAACTATCATCAACGAACTTTTTACTTCTGAATATGTATATCTCTGTCAGGGCAGTAAAAAGATGCATACTGTCCTGTTAGAACAAGAGTTTAACTTTATCTTTTTTACTGGAAGTCCTATTATCGGTAAACATGTCATGGAAATGGCTGCGAAACAACTCATTCCTGTTTGTCTGGAGCTTGGAGGCAAAAGTCCCTGTATTATTGATAACACTGCTGATATAAAAGATGCAGCACGAAAAATCATCTGGGGTAAACTTATTAACGCCGGGCAAACCTGTATTGCACCTGATTACATACTTGTTGATACTGCAATTGCCGATTTGTTTATATCTGAATTGCTAACACAAATTGCAGTCCAATATGGCAAAGATCCATTACATAATGATGAGTATCCTAAAATTATCAATAAGCAACATTTTGCCCGATTAACTAAATTGGTACCAGAATCTGAAAAAGATGAGCAGACACTTAAAATTGCACCGACGATTCTTCCAATGCATTTAGAGCAAGTCGATAAAGAGCCCATTATGAACAATGAGATTTTTGGACCGCTTTTACCTGTCGTCAAATATAAGTCTATTGAAGACGCACAAGCATATATTCTGAGTAAGCCGTCTCCTTTAGCGCTCTACATATTTAGTAAAAGCAAAAAAGTGCAAAACAAACTTATCCATACAATACCGTTTGGAGGTGGATGTATCAATGATGTTGTCATGCATATTGCTTCAAATCATCTGCCTTTTGGGGGTATTGGTCAAAGTGGCATGGGTTCCTATCATGGAAAGGCAGGCTTTGATACTTTTACCCATAAAAAAAGTATACTTGTTAAGGGCTTTCTTGATTTTCCATTGCGATATGCACCTTACACAAAAAAATACCGTAAAAAAGATATCCGTATACTTAAAAAACTCGAGCACTAAAAGCTCTTATATTGTCTCATATATTGATACAGTGTGACAAATTAACTACAATGCACCCATGAACATACATGTATTTGAAATGCCACTGGACTTTGGTGCAAGCCGTCACGGTTCAGATATGGGGCCCTCAGCAATCCGTTTAGCAGGCCTCCGTCCTCGACTCGAAGGATTGGGACATACCGTTTCTTATTCTTATCCTATTATCATCAATCCAAATGATTATGATAATCCAGGAAATCCTAAAGCAAAATATCTTAAACCGATTGTAAAAGCTTGTACTCAGCTTGCTCACGAACTAGAACAAAGTGTTGCTTCTCAGCAATTTCCTCTCGTACTTGGTGGAGATCACTCAATCCTACTGGGTACACTCGCAGGTCTTGCTGCAGCCTATCAAAAACGTAATATTAAACTTGGCGTGCTGTACGTAGATGCCCATGCGGACTTTAACACAGATGAAACCACTCCATCAGGAAATATCCACGGCGAATGCTTAGCAGCATCTTGTGGATATGGATTACCAGAATTGACAAACGTCTATTTTGCCGGTCAAAAAGTTGATCCAGCAAATGTTTGTTTTGTTGGTAGCCGTGATCTTGACCCTGGTGAAAAGCTCTTGATGAAGAAAGCTGGTGTAACCGTCTTTTCTATGAGTGATATTGATAGGCAAGGTTTTCCTGCCATTCTTAAACAGGTAACTCAGTTTTTTAAAGAACGAGTAGACGCTGTACATGTCAGCTTTGATATGGATGTCCTCGATCCAATGTTTGCACCAGGTACAGGCATTCCTCTTGCAGCAGGTATGACAAACCGTGAAGCATTGTTGCTTATGGAAGAAATGTATAACACCGGTCTTGTCCACTCCGCAGAAATTGTCGAAGTTAATCCTGTTCTTGATATCCGTAATCAAACGGCACAACTTGCCGTAGAACTTGCAGCTCGATTACTCGGAGACACTATCTATTAAGATAGTACATCACCAAACGGGTTATCGACATTTATACAAAGCGTTTTTTATTGCCGACACCCCGTTTTTATTAGTACCTTTATGTATAATACATAGGAGTTATAACAATAATGGCAACATATCAGTTTCAAACAGAAGTAAACCAACTTCTAAAACTTATTATCCATTCAATGTATTCTAACAAAGACATCTTTTTGCGCGAAATCGTTTCCAACGCTTCTGATGCCTTGGACAAACTCAAATACCTTACCGTATCTGATGATGCATACAAAAACATAACATTTAGCCCTCGTATCGATATCACTTTTGATGAAAAGGATTCTATCCTTACTGTACAAGATACAGGTATCGGTATGAACGAGCAGGATCTTACTGACAACTTAGGTACTATCGCCCGCTCAGGAACAAAAGCATTCCTTGAAAAACTCGGCAACGAAGGTGCTAAAGACTCTGCACTTATCGGTCAATTTGGTGTTGGTTTTTATTCTGCATTTATGGCAGCAAAAAAAATCGATGTCTATACCCGTAAAGCTGGCGGAGATGGTAAAGTATGGCACTGGACAAGTGACGGTACCAATTCTTACGAAATTGAAGAAATTGCTACAGACAGCGATATAGCAAAGTTGTATGGCTTTGATAAAGCTGAAACAACAGGTTCTGCTATTCAGATGCATCTTAACGATGACAGCAAAGAATATGCAAGTCGCTGGAAGATTGAAGAGCTGATCAGAAAATATAGTGATCATATCGCATTCCCTATTTATCTGCATTACGTACAGAATAAATACGACGATAAAGGAAATACTACTGGCAGCGAAAATAAAGTAGATCAGGTTAACAGTGCAAGTGCATTGTGGAAACGTAACAAGAGCGAGCTTAAAGCTGCTGACTATAACGAGTTCTACAAAACATTTAGTCACGACAGCAATGATCCATTGTCTTATATCCATACCCATGCAGAAGGCACTCAGGAATACACTACATTGTTCTTTATTCCTCAACAGGCTCCTTTTGATATGTATCAGGCAGATTATAAGAGTGGCGTAAAACTGTACGTTAAACGTGTATTTATCACCGATGATGACCGAGAGTTGTTGCCAGCTTATTTGCGCTTTGTACGCGGTATTATCGACAGTGAAGACTTGCCTCTTAATGTCAGCCGTGAGATTTTACAGCAGAACCGTATTCTTGAAACAATTAGAACTCAATCTGTAAAGAAATTACTTGGTGAGTTTAAAAAGATGGGCGAGGCTGCAGACAAGGCTCGTAAGAGTGAAAAACCATCAGATGATGAAAAGAAAGCCATCGAAAAATGGAGCAAGTTTGTCAAAGCGTTTAACCGCCCTATGAAGGAAGGTTTATATTCTGACTATGCTAACCGAGATGAAATCGCTGATATCGTACGCTTTAAGAGCACTGATGCAAGCGGTACTGGTGATGATAACTGGACCAGTTTTGCAGATTATGTACAGCGCATGAAGCCAGATCAGAAGGCTATCTACTACATCACCGGTACAGATGAAGAAAATCTTCGCATGAACCCTCTTCTTGAAGCTTACAAGAATAAAGGTTTTGAAGTTCTTATCATGGCTGATGACATCGATGACATCGTCATCCCATCTTATGGCAAGTATAAGGACTTTGAGCTTAAAGCTGTCAACAGAGCAGGTAGCGATGAAGAGCTTGGTGTAGATAAAAAAGAAGCCGAAAAGAAAGAAAAGGAACTTAAACCTGTTACTGACAAGATTAAAAAAGCTCTTGGTGATAAGGTAAAAGAAGTAAAACTGAGTAAACGCCTTTCTGACAGCCCTTCTTGTATCGTTGTAGATGAAAACGATCCATCACTCCAGATGGAACGTATGATGCGTGCTATGGGACAGAATGGTATCAGCGAAGTTAAGCCTATCCTTGAAGTAAATGGTGATCACCCACTTGTAACAAAACTCAAGGAAAGTACTGATGATGCCTTTATCGAAGATGTTTCAAATGTTTTGCTTGATCAGGCTTTGCTGGTAAGTGGTGCAGAACTTAAAAATCCTATTGAGTTTGTAAAGCATCTCAACAATCTGTTGAGTAAATAAATCCACATACAAATCTGGCTCATGAGCCATACATAACAAAAGGCCCCTTGGAAATACTCCAAGGGGCCTTCGTTTTTAGAGAAAGCTTAAAAAATAAACTATCCTACTACAATATCAACTAATGCATCTGATAGCATTATTTTTTCTATCTGCGCTTCCGCCATTAAATGGAGAAACGAATCATAGACAACAGGAGAAGCATATTCTTCCCCAAAACTAATCTCAAACTCTCCTGACGAAAGTTTTTTTGCATTAATCATATACCGTTTGCCGCGAAATGAAAAATCAAAATCACGACGTACTTCTATAATACTTTTAAATTCTTCTCGTGTCACAACTAGCAGTCTAGCATTAGACTGTAAACAAGTCTATCTGGCTACCGATTTGTTCAACAGAAGATCTAACCGTAACCGAGATCTCAGACAAAGCACCACTGGTGGTTTTAATCTTATCAGCACTCTGTGAAATTTCCTGCATGCTATCCTTTATAACTGCAGTAGTTTCACGCAAATGATTAACTTCACCCAATATCTGCTTATTACCCTCTGCCATTTCTTTTGAGGCGGTACGTACTTCAACAGTATTGTCGTTCATTTGTTTAAGTGCTTCACCTATCTGCTTAGAACCCTCCTGCTGTTCTTCCATAGCGCTCTTAATTTGCATAACCAGAGAATCTGTTGCATGAATGTTATCTGATACCTCAGCAAATGACTGACTTGAAGCCTGAGAAGCATTAACAACAGAGGCAATAGAGTCTTGGATTTTCTTAAGCTCATTTTTGATAGTTTTAGATTGTGCAGAAGAAGTCTCTGAAAGTTTACGTATCTCATCAGCTACAACACTAAAACCTCGTCCTGCATCTCCAGCATGAGCTGCTTCAATAGCAGCATTCATTGCAAGCAAGTTAGTCTGGCTAGCAATTGCAGAAATTGTCTTGTTTGCATCTTGAAGTGTCTTTGACTGTTCCTCAATCTGCAATATACGTTCATTAACATCCTGCTGACGAGAAATACCTTCCTGAGCCTTTTGAGTCAGGCTTTCAAAAGCCATTGCCATGTGACCGACAGATTGATTAACACTACCAATATTTCCGATCATTTCTTCAACAGCAGCAGAAGCTTCGGTTACACCACTTGATTGTGTTTCGATCATGCGTTCTAGAGATTCGATGTTCTTTGATATTTCTTCCACCGCACCTGCAGTTTCACTAACACTTGCTGACTGGTTTTGAATTTGAGAGTCAATATCCGACAAATCAGAAATAATATCATTGATTGCTCCACCATTTTCTTCAATACGAGCAAGCAAATCCTGATTAACAATACTCAATTCTTCTTTGGTATCTTTGACTCCGCCAACTATCATGCGTAACTTTGAAACAAAGCTGTTAAAGCCGTCTACCAGAGCACCTATCTCGTTGTTGCTCTTAACATTCAGTTCCTTGGTCAAATCGGCTTCACCTTCTGCAATTTCATGAATGTTAGCCTGCAATATACCAAGAGGCTTCAATGCAATAACCAAGAACAAGCCGCTGAGCAAAACCATGATAACACCAATACAAATACTAATGGTGATGATAATACCCATCAGCTTATTTCCGGATTCATTAATTTGAGAAACAGGAACACTGAGCATTGCTGACCATGGAGTGCCTTCTACAGGAGTATACGACACAAATCTCATTGCTCCAGATGGCTCACGCATATATCCTTCTCCATGACCACCTTTTGTTGTCTGTTCTGCAATTTCTTTAAAGCCTTTAAAACCTGCTTTATCGCTATAGAACATGTCAAAATATTTATCCTGCCCTTGAGGACGGGCTATCATAACACCATCACTGCCTGCAAGCATAGCATACCCATTTTTACCAAGTGTAAGCTGTTTAAGCATAGCTTCGATTTCATCAAGCTTAACGGCACCAGCAAATACACCAATGAGCTTACCACGTGCATCTTTTGCAGGTCGGGCAATATAATAGCAAACAGATCCATCAGTCTGAAAATCAATGTTTGAGACAAATGTTTCCTGATGATTTTGCATAATGGCTCGGTAAAAGTTTTTAGAAATGACGGTAATAGTACCACCACTACTCATATGTCCAACCCCATCAGGTGTACAGAACATAATATAATTAAACAAAGGATTACGGATAGATTCATGAGCTTCCATCCATTTTATGATAGAGTCTAAATTTCCTTCTTTGACGATATCAGAATCAGAATAAATTCTCATATCATTAACAAGTACTTCATTCCAGTAGCCAATTTTACCGGCATCTTCTTGAACTATTTTTTCACAGAATGAAGAATAATCTTGACGCGTAGATTTACGAGCATTTGATACAATTAACAGTATCTGTGCTGCAAGTAAAAGAGTCAATCCAATAAAAAAGACAAAGCAAAACTGAATAGCCATGCTTCCATATTTTTTTGTCTTTTCATCTTTATTAGTAGTAGTTACTTGTTCATCCATATCTTCTTTTATATCACGGGATTTGGTAATTTTCAATATTAATTTATTATTTGTTGCAAAAATCAATAAAATCCCTAATAATGGGGTATATGAAAGTTTTATTTATTATCATGTCTTTTTTGACTGTAACACTCTTTGGTTGTCAAAAAGATAAAAACTCTACAGCTAATCGCGGTCCCGTCGCTGATACGAGTAAGGTCTCAGGAAAAGTACTGAATGTTATGATTAATAACATTATTGAAAGTGTAGATCCTCAGATCGCTATGGATGGAACTTCCTTCGAAATTATTGCTGACATTACCGATGGGTTAAAACAAATGGCCCCAGACGGTTCTGTTGCCAATGCCATTGCTAAATCAGAAACAATATCTGATGATGGATTAACATACACCTTTGAACTACGTGACGATGCCTATTGGTCAAATGGAGACCCAGTTACCGCCCACGACTTTGTATTTGCATGGCAACGTGCCATTGATCCTGCTACAGCCTCTGAGTATTCATACATGATAAGTGATATCGCACAAATTAAAAATGCAGTTGCTATTGCGTCTGGTAAAATGGAACCAAATCAATTGGGCGTCCGAGCCATTGATGATAAAACGCTTGAAGTACAACTTACGGTGCCAGTTTCCTATTTTGATCAATTGTTGTATTTCTGCACCTTTTACCCAATCAATGAGAAATTTTATAATAAGTGTGGTGATTCATTTGCAACAAGTGCTGATACCATCTTGTCAAATGGAGCTTTTATATTAACTGAGTTCTCTCCCGGTTCAAAATCCATAAAGTTAGTAAAAAACCCAACATATTATGATGCAAACAAGATTTCGCTCGGTGGTATCAATTATAGCGTCATCGATAACAGCCTTGATGCACTCAATAAGTATAACAGCGGAACGCTGGATATCATACAGCTTTCAGGAGATCAGGTTGCACAGGCAAAAAACTCATCAGAGTTTAAGAACATTGGTTCCGGATATCTTTGGTATGTCGCACCAAATACTCAAAATCCATACTTGGCTAATTTAAATTTCCGACTCGCTCTTACACATGCCATCGATCGTGAGCAAATTGTAAATGATGTTGTTAAAGATGGATCACCTGCCACCTATGTACCAATTCCATCTGACTTTGCTTATAATTCTTCTGGAAAAGATTTTACACCAAATCTCCAGGAGTTTCCTGAATTATGTGCTTTTGATGTACAAAAAGCTCGCTCTTATTATAAAACCGCTCAGCAAGAACTTGGTATGCAGTCATTTAAACTGGTATTTGTAGCTGATGATAACGAAGTACAAATCGCTGTAGCAACAAATATCAAAAACCAACTCGAAACTAATCTTCCAGATTTATCAATTGAGCTTAATATCTCACCAAAGAGTAAACGCCGCGAAGCCATGCATAAAGGCAACTTTGATATCGGTCTTACACGATGGGGACCAGACTATGCAGATCCAATGACCTATTTAGGAATGTGGATAACTGGTAACGAAAACAATTATGGACAGTACAGTAATCCAGAGTATGATGCCATCATAGCAGATTGTACCGATGGTGCACTGTGTACAAAACCTGCTGAACGCTGGACTGCAATGAAAGCAGCAGAACGCATTATTCTCCGAGACGCTGTTATATATCCTCTTTACCAGCAATCCAATGCTGATATGATTAAATCAAATGTAAAAGGTATTGCATTCCACTCTGTAGCAGTCAACCGAATATATAAAGAAACTACTAAAAACTAAGTTTATACTGGCAGCTAGGGCAATACACTGTCTTAGCTGCCATATACTTCCCTTCTATTACAATAATATAAATAATCTTAATTACAACCATTCATTTTCAATTGACAGCTTAAATCCCCCTAGCTATAATTTAGGTAATGAAATCTTTCCATGGTATATCTGCTTCAGATGGAATCGCTACAGGTACAGCATTTGTTATTCCAAATGCTGGAAAACGTATAATACCTCAAAAATCAATTTTATCCTCTGAAACAGAACTTGGATGGAAACGTTTTGAAGAAGCAATAAAAAAAGTATCTGATCAAATTCAAGTACAACTTGATGCAGTACAATCAAATAAAGTCCAGTCTGAAATTTTTACTACCTATTTGGTAATGCTCTCTGATTCTGTATTTATCGGAGAAGTAAAAAAGGCTTTTGAAAAAGAACTAAACAATATCGAATATATATTGAACAAAAAGATAGATGAATATGCTGAACGTCTGCGACTATCCGGTAATGAATACTTAACAGAGCGAGCCAAAGATATCTGGGATATTTTTGGTCTTGTTCTTGATGAACTGCTCGATTTTCATCCATTTAAGATTGCCCAAGTTCCTGATGGTGCAGTCATTGTTGCACAAGCAATGAACCCTTCAGATACTATGGTTCTGTCAAAGCGTCGTATTGCTGGTCTCGCATTGACAGAAGGTGGTATTTCAAGCCATGTTACCATCCTTGCACGCAACTATGGTATTCCGTTGGTATTTTCTCTGGATAATATCATCAATAAGATAACCACAGGCGAAAAAGTCATTGTCGATGGTGAATCAGGTGTGGTTATTGCATCTCCTGATGACAAGACCGTCGCTGATTATGATATAAAAATCGAGGCAGAATATCGCCACCAAAGAGCGCGAAATATGTTCCGCGGTCTATCAGGACGCACTAAAGATGGTACCGAATTTGACATCATGGCTAACATCGGCACCCCTGAAGAAGCTGATCTTGCTATAAAAGAAGGCGCAGCTGGCATCGGTCTTTTCCGTACTGAGTTTCTCTTTATGAGTACTTCAAAACCAGTAGGAGAAACATCAGAAAGTGTTTTTTCTGAAGAATCCCAGTTTAAAGCGTATAAACATGTTCTCGAAATCATGAACAATAAGCCTGTTACCATCCGCACATTGGATGCTGGTGGTGATAAGCTCATTGATTCAATAGAAATTCCTTCTCTTGCTGAAAAAAATCCATTGATGGGGCTACGCGCTGTACGACTCAGTCTTGCATATCCACAGTTATTTAAAACACAGCTGCGGGCATTATATCGAGCCAGCGTCTATGGCAACCTCAAGATCTTGCTCCCGCTTATTTCAAACGTGGACCAAGTAAAACAGTGCAAAAAACTGGCAAAAGAAGTTCAAAATGAATTAGAAAAAGACAATATTCCCTTTAAAAAAGATGTTCCAATTGGTATTATGATTGAAACTGCAGCCGCAGCCATAACATCTGACTGTTTGGCAAAGGAATGTGACTTTTTTTCATTAGGAACAAATGATTTGACACAGTATACTATCGGTATAGATCGTGAAAACCCAGCTGTGTCTCATTTATATAATGAATTTCATCTAGCCGTTCTTCGTTTAATACAAACTACATTTACCTGTGGTTCCGAAGCAGGAATTTCAGTTTCTGTTTGTGGCGAAATGGCTAGCCGTCGTGACAGTGCTCTTGTTCTTGCGGGTATGGGTATCCGCACTTTGAGTATGAGTCCAAAACAAATTTGTATGGTAAAGGAACTGCTCTCTCGCTTTACCATCAAGGAATTACAGGCCATATCAGCCAAATCACTTAACAACCTGTAATTTTAGGGAAACACTTATGCCTAAAAAGAAAAAACCTGATTTTAACAAGCCAAAAGAAGCGCTTGTACAAGAAACTACAGATACCGGTGTCGATATTCTCCAAAAAAATGGGAATATGTTGCACATTTATTCTGACCGTACCTATTTTAATCTACCTCTTGTTGTTATAGCAGGACGTCCAAATGTTGGTAAATCAACATTGTTTAACCGTTTTATGAAAAAACGCGTTGCTATCGTTGATCCAACACCTGGTGTTACCAGAGACCCTGTAGAATCAACAGCGTTTATTGAAGGGCACCCAGTACATCTCATGGATACTGGTGGTTTTAAGCTAGACAGAGACATCGGTACTATGGAAGCTGTCATGGACGAGCTTGTTGTACAAAAATCTCTTGAAATGCTCAAACGTGCCGACTTGATTCTATTTTTGATGGAAGCTGGTACAATTACTGGCGAAGATGAAGAGTTTATCCAGCTGCTCCGTCCTTATTGGAATAAAGTAATCGCTGCAGTCAACAAAACCGAAGGTGGCAAAAAAATCGATGAAGCCTACAACTTTATGAAGTATGGTTTTCAAGATTTGCTGTTTATTTCTGCAGATCATGGAGACAACATCTCAGAATTATCAAATGCCATTGTTAACCACCTTGATTTTAGTGCAGTAACCGAAGGACAACCAGAAAATCCAATTCGCATTGCTATCCTTGGTAAGCCAAATACAGGTAAATCAACATTATCAAATTGCCTTACCCATACCCAGGACTCAATCGTCAGTGATTATGCAGGTACTACGCGAGATGTCGTAGAAGGATCATTTAGATATAACGATCAAAGTTTTATTGTTCTTGATACTGCTGGTATTAGACGTAAAGCAAAAGTTAAAGAAAATGTCGAGTATTATTCGGTAAATCGTGCAATAAAAGCTTTAGATGACTGTGATATCGTATTTCTCATGATCGACGCACAGGAAGGTCTTGCTGAGCAGGATAAAAAAATTTGTCAACTTGCATTTGAACATGGACGCGGTATCATTTTTGTACTCAATAAATGGGATACACAAGACAAAGATCGTAAAACGTTTAAGAAGGCAGAAGAAAACATAAAAATCATGTTTGGCCAGATGAACTGGGCCCCCATTTTGCCACTGTCAGCAAAAAATGGAGATGGTATAAAACAACTAATGGATACAGCCATCGAACTGTATACACAGCTGAACAGGAAAATTGATACAGCATCTCTCAATACAGCATTAAAAGATTGGTTGTTCAAATTTCCACCACCAGCAACAAAGACCATGCACTTCCACATCCGCTATATGGTACAAACCAGCATGAATCCTGTGTCATTCCTTATTTTTGCTACCCGACCTGATTGTGTCCCCGCAACATACGTCACCTATCTAAAAAATCGTATCAGGGATGATTTAGGCTTCAACAAAATTCCTGTCCAGCTTGAGTTAAAAGCAAGCCGCCAGAAATGGGAAAATCGGGAAAAGGAATAAATGGCATCATACACAATTGGCGAAGTTGAAGAACTTACGGGTCTAAAGGCCTCAATATTACGCTACTGGGAAACCGTTATTCCTGGTAGTGCTCCAAAAAAAGACTTGGGAGGTCGTCGTAGTTATTCACAACGCGATGTGGATTTGATTCAACGCATGAAGTTTCTTATATACGAACAAAAATACTCTATTGAAGGAGCTCGCAATCGTATTTTAGAAGAAACACAAATTGTCAGTACACATGCAGATGTATTACAACAAATACATGAATTGCGTACTGACTTAACATCTCTCTATCTTATGGTAAAAAAATACCGTAAAAAATAACTATACGCTTATGTCTAAACGAAACAACAATACTACAAACACTTCTATATCAGCAGCTAATACTAATACACAAGATAAATGGTACAGTAAATTTGTCAAATCAAATACTACAAAAGGATCACATCATCAAAAACACAGTGATAAAAAACCAGATAAAAAAGTAAACAGTTTCCATGATAATCCACAGGAAAATCAAAAGAAATCCACAAGTATTCCCCCAAAGTGGACAACTTATCCACAGGCTATACCATCGAAAACACCGAGGTTTTCAACAAGTTATGCACATATTATCAACAAATCAGCATTATTTGATACACAAGCAGTGCCAGAAGATGCCAAACATATTTTGGACACTTTTGACTCCATTGTACAGGAAGTACAATCACTTAACTCCAAACAGATTGCACAGCTACCCAATGAAATAAAAGCATTGTCACACGAATTAACCGATACCCGCTCTCAACGTCGTATCGGTTATATGAACGAGACTGTACGATTGTCAGCATACATTCGTTATTTTATGTGGTGGAATTTAGTACGACTTGTGCGCCTGTTTTCTAATATCCCCACAGAACAGTTACTCTCTGACACTAACAGCAATCTCGCAGAAATTATTTGCCTCGATATAGGTAGCGGTCCACTTACGGTCCCTATTGCCCTTTGGTTGTCTCATCCAGATTTACGCAATAAACCTATAGTGTGGTATTGCATGGATGTTTCGCAAACTGCAACAAGCATAGGCGAAGAACTATATCTATCAATTGCAGCTAAAACACTTTCACAGCCCAATGACGTTCCTTGGAAAATCATCCGGGTAAAAGGAGCTATGGGTACTTCTATTCGTAAAAAAGCACATCTTGTAACTTGTGCAAACATGATGAATGAAGTGCAACAACATTCAGATATGCCACCTGAATATCAGGCAAAAAAATACAGCGCATCATTACAGTCCTATGCTGAAACAACAGGACACATACTTATTGTCGAACCTGGTGTTCCTGATTATGCCAGACTCATCAGTTTAATACGTGATTGCTTTATCCGAGATGGACTATACTCCGTATCACCATGTGTGCATACAAAAACATGCCCCATGGCTGGACGTACTTTTAAACATCAAAACGCGAAATGGTGTAACTTTGCTTTTAATACTGACGATGCTCCACGCGCATTAAAAGCTTTGTCAGCAGCAGCAGGAATTCCAAAACAGCGTGTTGTACTCAGTTATCTTCTCGTAAGTCCAGTACAGCATACCCACGATAAAACACAATTAGCTTTACGGATTGCTTCAGACCCCATCCGCTTACCAGGCAATAGAACAGGTTTTTACGCCTGCAGTGAACTAGGATTGATTTTAGTCATCGATGAAAAAAATAAACCCTACCACCTGCAATCTGGTGATAGGGTCTCTATTGCATACCCTGTTGTCAAGAATCTTTATACCGATCCAAAAACAGGTGCACTAGTAATTACTCTTTAAACAACTGTTCAATTTCTTTCTTGTAGATATCATTGATGCGGTAACGCATGATTTCCTGTTTTGCAGAAAGCTCAACACCGACCTCAAACTCTTTTTTGAGCAATACAAATTTATTGATACGCTCAAACATGCGGAAGCCAGTTTGACCATTTATAAGATTACTTATTTCACTTTCGAACAGTTTTTTAACATCGTCCGATAACATAAAATTGTCTTCTGTATCATAAACAATGCCATTTTCTTGTGCCCACTCTATCACTTCGGTCTTTTGTGGCACAATAAGAGCTGCTAAATATCGTTGATCTTGACCAACAACAACAGCAGTTTGAATAAAACGTGATTCAGAAAGTTTCATTTCTATTGGCAGAGGCTCAACATTTTCGCCACCACGTAAGACAATCGTATCCTTCATACGGCCACGCAGACAAATCTCATCATGGATAGTCAAAATTGCCAAATCACCAGTATCAAGCCAACCATCGATGGTCATAACTTTTTTGGTTAAGTCATCCTGCTTGTAGTACCCTTTCATAACGGTACCACCTTTTACCTGCAGAACACCTTTTTTACAACGGCCTAAGACCATCCCGTTTTCATCAACAACACGTACCTGAACACCTCTAATTGCTGTTCCCTGTGTACCAAATACTGGACATGCGGTAGGTCGTACACAAACGACAGGTGCGGTTTCTGTCATGCCGTAGCCTTCAACAATGGTAACACCGATTGCCCAAAAGAACTCATCAACTACAGCCGGGTATTTACCACCACCAGAGATACCAACTCTAAAATTAGTACCAAGTTTAGCCTTTATCTTTGAAAAAACAAGACCATCACCCAGCAATTTAAGTGGATACAAAAGAAGCCATGGTAATACCAAAACAGGCCACCAGAAACCTATATAATCTGGGCCAAAGAGAGCATTCTTTCTAAAGAGCTTACGATCAATACGACTATGAACGATGGCAATCTTAACAAAGAATTTATATAAAGCAAACACAATGCCACCAGTCTTTCGCATGGTACGGTCAATACCTTCATACAATGCCTCAAAAACACGAGGTACTGCCGGCATAAGCTGTGGATTGAGTTTTTTAAAATCACCAAGCAAAATACTTGCAACAGGACGAGAGTAACAAATGGCACCACCTTGAGATAAAATGACATATTCACATAATCGTTCAAAAACATGCCATACAGGAAGTACACACAATGCACGCTCTCCAGGATTAATATAGATACGCTCTTGAAGCTCATCCAGCTGTGTTATAAAGTTTCCATGAGAAAGCATAACACCTTTTGGAGTACCAGTTGTACCAGACGTAAAGATGATGGCACAAACATCATCTTTTTGTCCTTTTTCCAGTTCTTGTTCTACAACATTTTCATGTTCAACACGATAGATTTTACCCTTATCCAAAACTTCTGTAAAATTGATAAGCTGTATACTCAGCTTTTGCGCTTCATCAATCTCACTCTGAGCAGGATCTGTATAGTAAATGATAGTTTTAAGATCAGGCAATTGATCTTTTATAGAGAGAATTTTTTTTATCTGTGAAGTATTCTCTGCAATAACAAATGTACATTCTGCAAAAGACAATATATATTGTAAATCTTTTAAGGTTGCATCACAGCCGCGAGGTACGTCAATTGCTCCAATAGCTAAAATTCCTAAATCAGACTGTTGCCACTCTTTGCGGTTATCAGAAATTATGCCTATGCGATCACCACGTTGTACACCTAAAGATAAAAGTCCTGCACCAAAATCTAATCCTAATTGAAATAATTGGAGATACGTAACAGGATCAAATTCATTAGACGCATTCCTATAATACTGTGCTGCTACATCTGGATATAGCTCAGCTGAATGTCTTAATAACTTAGGTAAAGTTTGTTCCATAAGGTTTAAATTATATACCTAACATAATGTAAAATCAATCAATCTTGTATACTGAAAAACTATAGCATAGATTCTTTTTTTCCGATATTAATATAAACACTCAAATCATTAGTCAGAAAAGTTCATGCCAAGCAAAAAAATAACCCGCGAAAAAATAATAGAGTCTTTTTTATTCACCGCATTTGATAAAGGAACCGGAGGTACATCTCTATCTGATATTGCAAGTGCTCTCCATATAAAAAAGGCATCTCTCTATAACCATTTTGCCAGTCGCGAAGATATCATTACCACTGTTCTCGAGTATAGCCGCAGTTATCTCACAAAAGTACAGTTTATACCTGCAGATTTAAAGACCATTACTCAAAAATACACACCAGAAGCGGTATTAAAAGGCATCACCGTACGCTATTTTAAAATGCACGAGCGTGAACCATTGTATCAAATCTATACCTTTCTACAATCAGAAAAATACTTTACGTATACCGCGCAAGAAATACTTAACAGCCAAAAAGAAAAACTTATAGCAGGTACCATACAAGTACTACAGCATTTAGCCGCTGCAAAAAAAATCAGACCACAAAAATCATTTGGACCGGCTGCCGTCTGGTTTATCAATGGATTACTGCAAATGCTCGACAGTTATCTTACGGAACGCAAAGAAACTATCAGACAAAATCCTGAGAGCGGTGCAGGCAGTCTCTTTGCACTTCCTACCGATGACAGGACAATCACCCAAGTCCATATTTTGATAGAACGCTATCTCCAGCTGCTGGAATAGGGCATTTTCGAGCTCCCCATAACTACTCCAAGGGCAGCTGAATTTCCTTTTGCTTTTGGTTTTTAAGATAGCACTCACGACATAAACACGTATACTCACTATCGCCGACAACAATGTCGCTCGTCTTTTTGCCCTGCAAATAATAGGAATAGTTGCCCAACTGATTGCCACACTCTGTACAAACTCCATTTAACTTTATAACGGAATCACAATACGGCAATAACGCAATGGCTTCATCAAACAATGAACACTCAGACGTTGCCAACAACCCTGCAAAATAAATATCCTGATCTTCGCGACTTGCACGTGCCAAATTGCGGCAACCATCTATCATAAAATATTCATCAACAAAAACAGCATCATAATCATCAAATCTCGTATTTTCCAAAAAGCCTGCTACCATTTTAGTGGCAATTTTTCCACTTTCGGCAAGTTTTTTTAACCCTCGATCTAATGGTGAGTGCGAAAAGAAGTTTCTTGTATCTCTAATAGGCCTAATCAGTAAAACCTTTTTACGAGCATATACATAACGCTCCATCTTTTGGAACAATAAAGTTGACTTGCCAGAAAACATCGGGCCTGTTATTAGTTCTATCATGTTTTGTACCTATTCTATTCTGTTAATTGTAACCGTAATACTTTTGAACCACGCTTGGGAGTCCATACATTCCGGCGTTCTTCCGGTATAGACTCTATAGTATCAGGAATAAAGCCAATCTGCTCAAACCAATCAGATGTCTGAGTAGTCATCACAAATACACTTTTTATATGTATTGATTTTGCTTTTTCAATAACATAATGTACCAGTTTGGGACCTATACCAATATGGGCAAAAGTCTCATCGACAGCTACTGCTGCAATTTCCGCCTGATCATAATTATAGATATGTAATGCTGCACAGCCTCGTACAGCACCGTCAACCTCATATACTATATAATCATTGTACGTTTGTCGCAGTTGTTTTTCGGTCCGAGGAAGCAATATTCCTTTTTTAACAAACGGTTTTATCAATGATAGCAATCCGGCAATATCACTCTGGCGCATAGCACGAAGCTTACCATAATCTGAGGCATAAATCATCGTCCCAGATCCTAAATCACTAAATATTTCGCACGGCAAAGTTCCATCTAATGAACCATTTAATATATGCACACGAGTAACACCTGCCAAAACAGCCCTGCGGGCAAGGTTTACTATGGCTATAACAGTATCATAGAGATTTTTTCCAGACTCATCAGCCAACACCGCTTTGATATTTTTATTTGCCTGCAAAAAAGAATCGACTTCATCAATATTCATAGCAGGTATACAGCCTTCGGGGGTTAAACCCAACTCCTTAGGTATTTCAAAATACTGTGATGAAAGCTCTGCATCAGGCAATAGATAAAACAGTTTATCAGCCTGCAACAACGAAGCAATTTGAGAGGCTAGCTGCAATGAAGATATATTGTATGGCTTACCATTTAAGCTCCAGCCAATACATGGAAAAATAGGAATAAAGCCACTATCCAATACTGTTTTGATTGCATCAGCATCAATCTTATCTATTTCACCGGCTGAGCCATAATCAACACCATCAAGTACACCTTTTCCCCTGGCTCGTACCCAGTTGCCTATAAGTGCAGTCAGATGTTCGCCTGCAAGACTGGTCATTACCATATTAGCAACATCAAAGGCTGCATTTTTTATAACAGGAATTGCATCAGCTGCTGTTATACGACAGCCATTATGCATATCCCATGATATAGTATTTTTTTCAAGTAATTGATTAATGCGTTTATGAGCTCCAGGAACAATTATGACTCGTAAACCTGCTTCGTGCAGCAAAGATATATCTCGTAAATGACTCGTAAATAAAGGAGAATCAATAATCCTATCATCCAAGTGAATGACAATCGTTGCATTTTTAAATCGACGTATATAGCGGATAACATCTCGTATCCTATTTGCTTTTTCCTGGATTGCACTTTCTTCCATATAGATAATTATATCCGTAACCGTAGTAAAAGGCTATATAAGTCACATCATTCAATGACTCTTTAGGATATGCATATAAGGGGAGTAAAAATCACCCGCCTCTAAAAAAGGTGGTCGTAGCAGCCCTCTGAACGCTAGATGTGGAGTGTTATTTGTAAAAAAAGTATTAAAAAATTACTGTAAACTGACGGAAAGTTTTTTCCCCAAGGCATGGGCAAAACGTTCGATTGTAGATATAGAGGTATTAAAAGCAGGATTCAAGGCATTATCAACAGCAGATCGTGTTGTATGCATTCGTTTTGCTATTGCTGATTTTGAAAGGTTCTGCTTTTCCATCTCAGCCTGTAGTTGTGCTGCAATTACTTTCTTTGTTGCTAGCTCCTGTGCTTCCTCATAAAGATCCTGTTCTTTCATAAATTCTGAAAAATCTTGACCTAATCCGTTCATGTATTTTGCTACCCCTACACTTGTTGGAATAAATCTTTGAGCAACTGGATTATAGTTAGCTTTTAAGTTTGGAGCCTATAAATGGAACAAGATCCATTCCAACACTTGCAAATGCCCAACTGGCTTTTTCTGTACAACCAGCAAATAAATATGCAAAAAAGGCTACACCATCCAGATCCGTATACTTCACCGGATTATTGGCAGCGTATGCAAACAAATTACAATTGTTGTGTCTTCCACTTCTTAGACAGCCAGGTCAGCCATTAATACTTCCAGCCTACAAGCCCTTTACCTTCACTTGAGAAAACAACACCTACCTTATACATGGTCTTTCCGCTTACTGCAAAACGGTCTGCATAGCCGTTTGCATCTATCTGAGATAAAGCCTCGGTAACTACTTCCTCAAAAGCTCGTCCTTTATCCATCTTGAGCTCAAAGATGAAGACTGCATCTTTTGTCGTAACTACAACATCACTGCGCCCTGTAACTGACTGCAGCTCAGAAATTACGTTGCAGCCTGTCATACGGAACATCAGATGTGTCACTGACTCATAGTAGTTTTCGCACATGTCCTGTTTTACAATTGTTGGCAGGTCTGCAATTGCGGCTTTTATGATGCTCAGTATCCCATCGATATTATGTGAGTCCAGAGCATCTACGATATTTGCCGCTGCCAGTCCGATATCATCATCTGGTACTTTTACAAACTTCTTTAGCAGCACATTTAAGAATCCTTCCTCAATCTCTCGGTTTGGAAAGTCCAGAGTGTACAGTCTTTTTGATTTGTCAAAATATTTTATGGTGAGGTATCCGCTCTGATAAATCACAGGCAGCATATTCTTGCTGTCAGGATCATAGTTCTTAAAGTTATCCTCTTTGGTCTTTTTACCGTTTATCAGACTGGACAGAAAAATCGGCTGATTCTGCAGTGTCTTTACAAGGAATGACGGGGTTCCGCTCTCAAACCAGTAGGAGCCAAAATCCTTTTCCATAAAGCATTTTAAAAGACAGAAGGGATTATAGACTCCCTCAGCATCATGTGAAAAATGATAGCCGTCATACATCTGGGCAAGCTTGTCTTTTGCCTCAGAAACGGTCATTTCCTGCTCATCTGCAAGTGCCTGTATTTCCGGCTTGAAATAGGTATCAAGCTCGGTCTCTGAGATGCCACACAATGTGCTGTAATCCCTGTTCAGGCTGATGTCGTTAAGCTGATTCAAGCCGCTGAATATGTTTACATGGCTTACTTTGGTGATGCCGGTTATGAATAAAAAGCGGATATACTTATCCAGGTCTTTCAGCGGACTGTAAAAGCTTCGCAGCTCCTGACGGTTTTGCTCCTCATATTCTGTGTAGAGGGCATCGAGGATTGGCTTGTCGTATTCATCAATCAGGATGACGACCTGCTTGCCTGTGTGTTCATAGACAGTTGTAATAATGGTATTCAGTCTTGGAGCGGAACGGGTGTCTGTCACTTCTATGTCATACAGCTTTTCATACTTAGAAAGCTGTAGGTTTAGTGCTGACCGTAAACTTACCAAATCAGGATAATTATCAGCTCCAAAACTAATTTTGAGTACAGGATACTCTTCCCATTTGTCTTCAAGTTTCTCTATTGCAAGCCCTTTAAAGAGGTCTTTTTTGCCAAGAAAATAGTATTCAAAAGTTGACAGCAGCAGGCTCTTTCCAAATCGGCGCGGACGGCTTAAAAAATACGGCTTGCCCTCTGTTATAAGTTTATAAACAAGAGCAGTTTTATCAACGTATATACAGCCACGATTCCGTAAATCTTCAAAATCCTGAATCCCGATTGGTAGATACCTATTTTTCATAATTTTATTCTACCATTGATTCAGACACTTTACAATAAACCGTTTCTGCTGCAATTTGACTTCATAAAACCTGCTCTTTTTGGTCAAAAAAGCTCAAAACTCACATGAATTCTAGGCTTTTTTGACTCCTTGCAAACAGAACAATATGTAGTGCCTCACAGTTTTTGCAAATCTCTATTGATAGGACTTACATCCAGCGTTCTCAGATGAACTGAAAAACGCTAGATATAGAAACAATTATATAATCAAAACAACAAAATTTATAAAATCACCATCCGGGTCCGTATACTTCACCAGATTGTTTGCAGCGTAGTGGTACAAATTACAATTGATGTGATTAAATACGCCTCCCATGCCTGGAAGGTTCTGGTTGTGCTTACGAGCATCCTCATTTATCGGTGCCTGCGGAATGTAATCACCCAGCGCAGGATCCGTACTGATTTTTTATTTTGTTTTTATCAAACAGGATAAATTTGGCTTTATTAATTCTATGGCGGTTCCCGACCGTAAAAACGGTCGGTCGCGCTTTACGCCTTCGCAACATAGTTGCTCGGAGACTCACTCTAAATGCTCCAGTAGAGCATTTTGTCAGCTTACAGCCGTCGCTCCCTAGGTTTCGCTTTCACTTCATTGCTGTGCAGCGCTTCGCAACTCGCCTAACGGCGAGCCACTGCAATCGCTAACCGATAAAACCTTTAAAAACCTTATATACAAAGAGAATGCACTTTTTTCTACTATAAATAAATGCATTCTCTTTGTGGCTCAAAAATCCATGATTTTCTTGAGCCACCTTTTTCGATTGTCAAAGAACATGGTACCACACCTGCTTTCATGGAAGCAGGTGTGAACTAGGATCATTCAAAGCTTCTACAGCTTAGTGTAGAAAAATATCTATATCTAATTGCCTGGAGCTTTTAATTAAAAAAAACATTAATATGGGTTGTTTTCTATATGCTTAAAGGTTTTTATTTTTATGTTATATATTGATGAAAAAAAGAAATTAACAAACAAAGTTATTCCCAGTGTTGTTATAAATTCTCTTTTATATAAAACTCCATATTCTATAATTCTACTTATACTATAAAAAGTCGTCCCTAATATAGCTGGCAAATAGGGTAAAACCAAAAGATTGAATTTAATTTTTTTTGCATAAACATCTTTGCATTGTTTTAATATTTTCCTTATTCTCAGATATGCTATTATAAGTTCTGTTATGATAATAATTGATATATACACATATACAAAATGTATAAGATACAATAAGTCTTCATGACAAACAAAAAATGAATACAAAATAAACCATACTCCAAATGCAAACATAAATAGGGGTATCTTGATTGATAATATTTTTTTATAAAATTCATTTGTTTCCATTATTTTCTTTGCTCCTTTCTCTTATTAAGTTCATTTGATAATCCGTTACCTACATCAACCATAGGATCTTTTACAATATTTTCAAAAACATTAAAACCGTCTGCAAACAAAACACTAGACGCTGTATATCCCAATAACATTGTATTACCAATAGAAGGTAATCTGACCTATACTCCATGACGGCAGTTTCGGTCGAGTTATTGCCGTTAAGGTGCGTAGAAAGAGTCCTTGTCTCTTTTGTAATTTCTCCGAGCTTTCCGTATTCGTATTCAAGCGAGCCAGAAGCAATTTCCATAATTCAGAGTTCCTTTCGCAGTATCTAAAGATGGTGAAAAATTAGCGGAAGCTGCGGTTCGACACGCAAAAACATCTGCACGACCGCAGGGAAGGAAGCCGTTTTTGCGTGTCGGTTCCAGCTGGGAGCCAATTTTGCATCACACGGATTTTGAAAAATCTAACGAACTTTCGAATCCGTGTGATATTGTCAAGGAAGTGGCGTTGGTTTGTAAATCAGAGCATTACAAACCTATATTGTCTCAATTTCTGCTTTTTACTCTATAAAATATGACTTCTACTTCATCGTCTTCGTAACGTACTTTATCAGGCAGTTTTTGAAGAAAATCCTCTTTAAAAATATCAGTTGGAGAATAGTCATTTATAACAGGCATTTCTTCTATGACTTTATCTATGACCGATAAGTTTTCAATTACATCCTCAACAGTGTAGAAATTGAATAATTTATAGTAACCACACCAATCGGTTACACCACTGTCATCTTTGTATTTAGTATAACCACGAATACCGTATCCGTCGTAGCCACCCATGCTCTCAAATTTTATTTTCCCGTCTACAAGTTTTGCGTAATTAAAATGACCGTTTTTTCCATTGGAAAATTTTATGTCAAAACTTGCAATGTTTTTAAAATCATACTCCCAAAAAAAATTTTCATAATCCGCAATTTTCTCATTCTTTTTTAGAGAATCCAACCTGTCACGTATTGCATAATTATGTCCTATAAGTTTATCAACTAAAAAGCAAAACAACGAAAAACATACTAATAGAGCAAGGAAAGAAAAAACTATTACTTTAATTTTATTCATTTGTTCCTTCCTTCCTCAAGTATTTCTGCTGTAATTCTTTCTGCACTTTATTAGTTTCATACATTTCTTTCCATTTCTCTTGTGTTGAGCCAAGATTTGCCTCATTAGAATCTGTAATACCTTTCCACCAGCTATGTAATGCTGCACCTTCTTGCTTCTGATCAGAATATTGACCAGAAATATCTAGTTCTGACTTACTATCTTTACCACAAAAAGACCTAATTTTATTAATTAATGGTAATGCCTTATTATATCCAATTTTACATAGATCACTGGCTTTATTTGTTATATTAGATTTTGTATCATCAATCTCAAAACTTTCATCGGGATAATTATCACCAAGAATTGTAAAGTTTACAGCAGCTTTAATTTTATCCCAAGCAGAAACTTTAATCATGTTGCTGCTTGAAAAGATAGCACCGTCACAATCAGCAGTTATAAAATCCCCCGGCGCTAAAATCATGTAATGGCAAGGTTCATTGTCACTTTCCAATCTGATTACGACATATTGGTCGGTATTATTTTTTGCGGTTTTTCCATCAGGATCCGTATACTTGACTGGATTATTGGCAGCATAATGGTACAAATTGCCATTGATGAGACTAGACGCCTTTTTACGCTGAATTTCGATACGTTTTACGGTCGAAATCCAGCGTACAGGTCTTGAGAAAGTCTGTTTTTGAACTAAATTTGTCATTTCCACTTTAAAAAGACCCTTTTACCGGCAAAAAAATGGCTTTTCCCACCTCTATTCTTGTCAATTGCTATTTGTAGGAAATAGTTTGCTGCTCAAAAAACATGATTTTTTTGAGCAGCATTTTTCAATTGGCAAAGAACATATTGCAATTTTTTTTATTCCATATCATCGCAAAAAATTTGGTGGTAAGCTTTACTATTCTCAATTATATAGTCTCCCGATTTAGTAATCTCTGATATGTATGTTATACAATAGTTTATTTCAATACATTTTGATTTTACAGGTATAGCAAATTCCTTTAATATTAGATCTGTATTATCATAAGCTATTAAAATCCAAGCATCAGAATTCGGCGAATAACACAATTTTACTATTCTAGTTTCATTGGGAGCTATTTTGGTTATAGTTCCAGCCAGCTCATCATCAAACTCCGTCCCTTTAACTTCATTACCATCTGCAAAAATGGATACTATTGAAATATTATCCGTTAATTCTGAAAATATTATTTTAGAACTTTGCGTAGGGTTAAAATTTACCAATAGTTGTATGTCAGTCTTAAAATCATATAGGAGTAAGTCATTTTTATTTAGAATTTTAATATCTTGGGTATATAAAAAATTCATTGACCATAGCAAAGTAAACAAAAGAGGAATCCTATTTTTCATTATCGCCCTCAAAACAATTTTTATCATTATTCCATTGAGGAATAGTGATAAATCGAGAATGGGTTACTATTTGACCAAGTCCATTTTTAGTTCTCCAAGTTATTCTATATCTCTCCCTTTGCTTCATTGAGTTTTTGGCCCTGTAATTATTTTCCACTTTCGATGCATTTAATTCCCTGTTTGCTTTACCATCGAAACCTGCTCTGGAATCTCTTGTATTCGTCATATCTTCGTAAGCATGGTGACCTTCATGAGCAAAGGTTGCTTCAAAATTAGTATCTAAATCTGGATTATCAGGATAAGTAGGATAATCTTCAAGAAGATTTGCATTGATTAACATTTTATCCAAATTAGAATCATATCCTGTTGCACCACCATTATTGATTTCGATATTTAATGTATAAGTCTCATTATTCTCTATTTCTGTAAATTCTCTACCAGATATGGTATCGGAATTTTTAACTTTATTAAACTTTTCAATAATGTTATTAAACTTAGCGGTATCTTTACAATTATTACTAATTATAATTTTATTTCCATCCGGATCCGTATACTTGACCGGATTATTTGCGGCGTAGTGGTACAAATTGCCATTGATGTGATTAAATACGCCTCCCATACCCGGCAGATTCTGGTTATGCTTACGAGCCTCCTCATTTATCGGTGCCTGAGGGACGTAATCACCCAGCGCAGAATCGGTACTAATCCACCTTGAGTACTTAGGATCCAGGTATCTTGCTCCATAGTAATACAGTCCGGTCTCCTCATCAAGTTCCTTGGCGGTAAACTTGTAGGGGAGGAAGTTCAAGTTAGCCTCAGGGCTGGTCTTCTCAACCCAGGTCTCACCATAAGGTGTGTACTCTATCCTCTGGTACTCGTCTCCCTTGTAATCACTTATAAGTGAGGCGCTTCCCAAATGGTCACTATGATAATAGTACCGCTTGTAGTACTCCTCCTGATAGACAGGATCCTTTCCGCTGTTGAGCTTCGTTACAATACGGGTCTCACCGAGGTAGATGTTCTTGGCAGTCTGTCCGCCATACGTGCGGTTGCCACTGTCGATGCGGTGAGTCCACATCCTGTTGAAGTACAATGTTTCAGCACGGTCGGTGTACTTATTGCTCCTCTGCCCGTCCTGACCATAGACATAAGATGTGTTGTACCTGGCGTCAACAGAGCTTATGAGCTGGTTGCGCTCGTTCCACTTGTAGAAGCGGCAGTACCGCTTGCCCTTGACCCCTCCATTGGGGTCATAGTCCTTAAATAAACCCCAGCCATAGTCAGTAGCATATACTCCGTTGCCCATGTCGATAATCTCGTGGTAGGAGGAGTCCGTTCCGTTGCTTTCAAAACTTCCGTCCTGCTCCGCAATCACGTTACCAACCTTATCTAAACTCATTGTAAACTGCCTATTTTTAGAAAAACAGGCAGTTTGTTTTTTTAAGTCTTCTAAAGAGTGCACTGCCTAAATATACAATACTGAGTAGAAACAATTAAAAAACTTATAACCCCATTAAAGAATAATAATTGCTTCTCTTTATAAAATTCCAAATTGGCTGCATAAAAATTCGCCAAATGAGTTGCTCACAATTTCACATTCAGAAGCTTTCTTTAAAGGTATTAACTCAATAACATGAACCGAAGTGTTTGATATATCCAAAGCATAATAATATTCTGGAGAATCTGCTATTATAATCAAATTCTTTTCTAAAGCTACATTTTTTCGTTCCTTTGAAGTAATTGCTATAGCATCAGGCACAGAATTTGTTTCGAATTTATCATTTATAATTCCAAATATTTCAACCCCATCAACATCTCCACATCCAAATTCTAAAAGAAACCTTCTATATTCATCTGGAAATTTTAATTCGAGAAAGTTTTCTGCTTTTTGCACAAGTTCTTCTGGTTTACATCCTTCGAAATCAGAATTATCTGAGTTCCTGATATAATTAAAAGCTTTTTCTAAATAATCCATAATAAATACCTCCTAAAATTAAAAATCATTAGCACGTTGTTGCCAATAGCCTTTTCTCCAACTATCAAATTCTTTTCTATTGATTTGTGATGGGGATTGTCCTGTATTAGAATGTAAAGTACTATAATTTTGTTGATGGCTAGTAGCTGTCATTTCCTTTACAGGACCGTTCATAGTTTGATCTACATGATGCAAATTCACAGATTCTCCATCAGATCCAATAGGAGCTAATCCTTTTTGCATTCTTTCAATATTGCTTCTTCCTCTTGAATCAACTAAGCTTGGGTCGATAATCGAATTATCTTGTATAACATCAATACCATTAACACATTTAGTTTTAACAGCATTCCCAGTCCCAGTTGCCTGACTTATTCTGTTCGATCCTGAAAGTTTTGACGCTATAGCACTTGTTGCTTTTTCAAGAAGTTTACCAGCCATAACTGCTGTTGTTCCTGAAAGTGTAGAAAGTGATGCTCCTTCAGCAGTTGGAGAATCACCAGCAACAGCACATTCTGCAAAATATGAAGCCGCTCCAGCCATGGCGCCACTAGCAAGTTCACCACTTAAAGATAATCCACCTGTAGCAGCGAGCATGCCACCAAAAACAGCACCACCAGCAGCGGCGGCAACAATCTCCCTCCCTGATTTACCTCCAGACGCAGCTATAAATGCATTAAGACCACCACCGATTATAGCACCGGCTATAATATGAACAGCTTCACCATCAGGGTCTGTATATTTTACTGGATTATTATTTGCATAATGATAAAGATTTAAGTTTGCACTATTATATATGCCTCCTTCACCCTTACCTGACTGTGCTAAATAATCACCCAGCGCAGGGTCCGTACTAATCCACCTGGAGTACTTAGGATCAAGGTACCTTGCTCCATAGTAATACAAGCCGGTCTCCTCGTCCATCTCCTTGGCGGTAAACTTGTAGGGGAGGAAATTCAAGTTAGCCTCAGGGCTGGTCTTCTCAACCCAGGTCTCA
>JAILIC010000053.1 GCA_024695475.1 Treponema sp. | reverse complement strand
ACCACGGAAACTCAGACGATATGTACGAGCACAAGAAGGACGGTTCTGTTGCCCTTGGTGCTGACGGCGAACCAAAGCCAAAGACATCTCACTCATTGAACATACAACAGCGTTGAATACACCAGTGTGTCCAACCATATCACCGTTAGGATAATTAAGACGGATGTGGTCATACTTACCGCTCTTGATTGCTTCGATTACTTTGTCAGTAATTTCAGCACACTTCATCCATGGACGCTGTTCAAAAGGAACAACATCAGAAGGAACTTCGATATAATCTTCGAGTTTTTCGTCAAACTTGCCCTGTTTGTTTCCATTAAAGAAGTAAGTTACGTGACCATACTTCTGAGTCTCAGAAATTGCAAGAAGCTTTACGCCTGTCTTTGTAAGATACTCACCCATGGTGCGGTCAATGCTTGGTGGGTTTACAAGATACTGAGCAGGTACATGAGCATCACCGTCATATTCCATCATACCGGCATATTCAACAGCAGGAACACGTACACGGTCAAATGGGAGATCTCCACCCTTTGGAGTTTCAAATGCACGTGTCATCTCAAGAGCACGGTCACCACGGAAGTTAAAATAAATAACTGAGTCGCCATCTTCGATAGTACCGACAGCCTTTCCGTCCTTTTCTATTACAAACTCGTGCATATCCTGATCAAGCAGTCCAGGAACTTCCGCACGATAGGTTTCAATAGCTTTTGTTGCGCTTTCAAACTTGCGGCCTTCGCCAAGTACATGAGCCTTCCATCCGCGCTCTACCATGCTCCAATCTGCATTGTAGCGGTCCATAGTTAAATACATACGTCCACCACCAGAAGCAATCTGATAGTCAACACCAGCAAAACCTGCAAGGAATTCTTCAAGTGGAGTGATATAGTTTAAAGCAGAGGTTGGATCAACGTCACGACCGTCAAGCAAAGCGTGTACACGAAGTTTTTTTACACCATCCTTAGAAGCCTGAGTTACCATAGCCTTAAGGTGATCAATATGAGAGTGTACGTTTCCGTCGCTTACTAATCCAATAAAGTGAAGTGTACTGCCCTTATCGTTTACATTTTTAATAAGTTTTTTCCAAGTAGCAGCCTCAAACATAGAACCATTAGCGATAGACTCGCCAACAAGTTTTGCGCCTTGTGCAAATACACGACCACATCCCATAGCATTATGACCAACTTCACTGTTGCCCATATCATCGTCCGATGGAAGTCCTACTGCTGTTCCATGTGCCTTAAGCTTTGTATGAGGACAATGTGCAGTAAACCAATCAAGGTACTTCATTCGTGATGCTTTTACAGCGTCACCGTCCTCATATTTACCATAACCAACACCGTCCATAACTACCAAAACAACAGGTCCACGGCGGCCTTTCCAAGAAGGATTTTTTGCCAACGGATGCATCGTATCTGCCATATATATCTCCTTGTAGTCTCCCACGACAGCAGCGTTGCAGAAGACATGATAAAAATTACCTCGTTATCTTAAAAGTATAGTGTTTATCGATGGTTTGTGCAATTCAACGTGTTCTTTGCAAGACTCAAAACAGGCTTTGTGGTAAAATACAAAAAACTGCAGAAAAAGAGAGCCTAACATGAAAAAAAGAAGTTTGCTATTTTTATTATTTTTTTCTCTTATAACAAAAGCATTTTCATTATCCATTGAGGAAGCCGAAAACCTTATTAAAGAAAATGATATAACTTGGGATATTGTTCAAAAACAGGTAACAAATATTGTAAATTGCAAAGACGGGTATTTTATAATTGCAGAAGAAGATGCTTTTACAGGATATGTTTATTATTTTTTTAAGAATCGCCTGGTAAAAAAATATCCTTGCATGAATTTATTTGAAAATAATGAATTGGGAAATTTAGAATGCGTAAAGATAAAAAAATCAGATTCATTTTTGGCAGATTTCAATTACGATGAAGAACCGGATATAATGCTCTATTCTCTGTCGTCACATTATTATGGTTTTAACATTTATAATTATACGGATAATTCTGATTCATTACTAACTGTGCTCTTTAACAATAAAGATTTTACCGATGATAATTATCAAACAGTTTTAAAAAGATTGTCTTTTTGCATTGTAAATGGTCGTAGAGGAATAAAACTTGCTTCTATCGATTATTCTGTACTAAGAAATAATGAATTCCATGTAGGTCTAAAAGAAAAAGGAAATGATATTTTCTTTACATGGTCTCCGCCAGCCAAGCGTTATATTATTGATGAAACTGTGACACAAAAACAGCTTGCAAATGCCTACTGCCCTGAAGATTATTTTGCCTACAACGGCTTACAGTTTTCAAAACTGGACTCAAAACTCACCGACTCAGACTTAAAAGACCTTGATAAAGCACAACTCCGTTTAATGCGAAATGCCGTCTACGCCCGTCACGGTCGCACTTTTAAAAGTGTAGACTTGCAGAGCCTTTGGGAGTGTTACACCTGGTACAAGAAAAATCCAGATTACAGCGATGTGTTGCTTACAAAGACAGACAAATACAATATCGAGCTGATTCAAAAATACGAGGCAAAAAAATGAAAAAAACATCTTTTATAATCTTTTTACTGTGCATTAGTTATCTTCATATCTTTGGAAATGATGTTTCAATCTTCGTAAAAGCCGGAAAAAATGCATATACGTATGATGAAACTAATACAAGAAAAATTCCAATAAAAGAAGGAACTGTCTATGAAATTGAAGGTTTTGGAATGGATAAGTACAAAGACGTTTCTTACGAAAATTTTGGAGATGAAAGAGATTGGTATTATAGCTATTTTAGCAAAAGAATGCCAATTCTCTATACTAATAATTTTGATTCAATTTGTATTGAAAACCTTTTTCCGAGCCAATCAGATTCTTTTTTTCCTGAGAAATACATTTCTTACGGAACAGATGAATCAAAAAAAGTTTATATCAATATCGAAAGTATAACTGCTCTTTTTGAAAATAAAAAAGAGATAATAAAAACTGCTGGTGTAAATTCTTTTTTTAACGAAAATGATTACAATCTGGTAGCCGAATATCTAAAAGGAAACATGGAAAGCTATCCTATTTTTTCAAATGTTGTAATAACATTTAATACGTTAGAGAATCTTTTAATAAAAAATATTAAAAAGCTTGATGCTAATAGTTATGAAGTTGATTGTTTATTTGGTGGTGACAGAAATTCTTCGTTTGAAGTTGAAAATGATTGCCATTCAGTTTGGCTGTTTAAAGACTATTATTATCGCTCTGACCGTAAAGATGATTATATTACAATAAAAGTTGTATTTGATGGTGACTATGTACTGTTTTTTGACATAGAACAAAATAAACTTCTTACCACACATGTTTTAGTTGATAAAGAGCTTGCATTAAAATGTGCAGATTTTTTTCAAGATAAAAAAGTCAACTATTCTGATATAGAATGGCCACATCATGCAGATGGTTCCTGCGATTACAACAGATATTGAGAAAAATGGAGAGCTAACAATGAAAAAAGCAATTAATAAGAGAAAATCGAGAAACGGATTATTATCATATTAGTAATATCTATTCTATTACTAATGACACTAGCATTGCATTAATTAGATATGAAGATGTTGAAGCATATAAAATATATATTTTTTCAAATACAGATTTTCAGACTGTGGATATTGATTGCAGTAGCAAGAAAACTTATAAATATTTGAAGAAATGTGAAAATGCCGATGTTTACTATGGGGATTTTACCTTCGATGATTTCCCCGATATTTCTTGGATAAAATTAAGACAGGGACCTGTATTTGAGCTTCATAAACTAGATTTAGAGCTGAATACAAAATATTTAGAAGTATTATACCCTCCTGCTGTATATTATTTAAAAACAAATCCTAGAATATCCCAATCTAATTATATATCATTTGATGATCTTCAATTTTGTATTGTAAATGGAAAACGCGGTATTCGAATATTTTCAATAGGAGAAATACAGCATAATAAAAAAAATAAAATAGAATATTATGAGGCAATATTAGAAAATTCTACAAACTCTATATATTATTTCTTCTACTGGGATAAAAACGAACAGCGTTACATTCTTGATGAATCTGTAACCCAAGAAGACCTTGCAAATGCCTACTGCCCTGAAGACTACTTTGCCTACAACGGCTTACAGTTTTCAAAGCTAGATTCTAAACTCACCGACTCCGATTTAAAAGACCTTGATAAAGCACAGCTCCGGCTTATGCGTAATGCAGTTTATGCCCGCCACGGCAGAACATTCAAAAGCGTAGATTTGCAGAGTCTTTGGGAGTGTTACACCTGGTACAAGAAGAACCCAGATTACAGCGATGCGTTGCTTACAGAGACAGACAAATACAACATCGAGCTGATTCAAAAATACGAGGTAAAAGTTCAGTAACAGTCATTATTTAGGTGCATATCTGTAACAGACAATCACTAGCCAAAGTGATACCCTATCACTAGTCCAAGTGCCCCCCTGTCACTAGCTAAGGTGACACCCTGTCACTAACCAAGGTGATGGACCGTCACTATGGCACGGGTACCGGTTCACCTTCACGCAGAAGCGTTTGGCATTTTTGGCGGACGCTGCGTCACTCGCGTTCTTGCTCCCAAAAATGTCTTCGTGCCGGAAATCTGATTTTTCAGGTTTGCCGTGACCGACTATATGTGTTTGATTCAGGTCGCTTTTCCTGGAATCTTTTTTTTGAATTGAGATTCAGGATTTGCTTTTTTATTTTAAACGGAAGCTCTATTTTTTCTCAAAAAAAAGAAAGCTGCCTGAAAAAGACAGCCTTAAGTGATTATTTTTTGTGGATTCTTATTGACAAGCTGGGGCCTTATATGTGTTAGGCGATATTTCTTACAGTCCTCGATTAATTGCAATTTGTCTCAGTTCTTCACAAAATTCTTTGCAATTAATACGTCCATACAAATCACCTCTTCCAGCGGTCATTTGTCGTTTTAAACATTCTGGGACACCTTCTTCTGAATAAAAATGAATTCTTTCTTCTGGTCCCCAAGCACCTTGATTTTGATTATCTTCATGAATTTTAAAGTCTACATTTGATGGTGTATTTAATATATAATCAATAGCTTCCTGCTTTTCATTATCATCTTTAAATTGTATTTGTTGATTTCGACCATAGATTAATTTGCTCATAATATCCTCCTAATTCTTAAACTAATAAAACATTAGAGAAAAGGCAAATTTTATTAAGCAATATTTGCATAATGCACATTTATTGCATTCATTACAGCAACAAAATCCATGTTAGAAATACTTTCCACTTCATCATCATCAAAGCCTACGCTCAAAACATGAAGAAATTTTGGAAATTCATAAATGCGTTCAACTTTTTCGGTAAGACTATCTTCAAGATTTTCTTTTATTCTGTCAGCTTTTGAAAGTAATAAAAGTTTTTGATATTCAATGTTAATTTCCTGCGTTCTTCCGTTGGGGTGAGCATAATTAAAATGTTGTGTTGGAGTCAATGCAATTAAATTCTCCAAATATGCACAAATTTCTGGATAAAGTGCTTTTGGGAAAATATGATGAATATGAATTGCAGCATCTTTCAAATGTGCTTCTTCAAGATGTTCTGTAATTCCGCTTCTGTACTGTTCATTAAACATTCTTAAGAATCGTTTTGCTTTTGAAGATTGGTAATCATAATATTTTTCATTCACTTCTACAGGATGTTCACTTGCATAAACCTTTCTTGTAATTCCTTTAGGCTTATTAGCGTAAATGTCACGGAAATTATTACGATTGTACATTAAAACATCGAAAGTTATTACATCGGAAGAAACATGCCCACCTTCTGTACCAAAAGCATTATGAAAATAGGCTAATGGATTTATGACTTTTGTAAAAATACGACCACATTCTAAGTCTTTTTTTATTTTTGTGTACGCATGAGTAAAATCGTAAAATTTCTGTTTTAGTTTATTATACTCAAATTGAAGTTTATCTTTATTTCCTATTGCATTTTTTTGACTCTGAAAGAAATTTTCAAAATCATAATATATTCCACTATCTTGCAATACTTTTTCAATATAGCGATAGAGAAATTTCAAAGCATTTTTTTCACTGATAGCAATGTACTCTAAAATATCTAAATTGTTTACTTTGAAAATATTTTTTGAACCTTGCTTTCGCTCTAAAAGAACTTGAGAATTTGCGAGCAGTTTCATTGGCTGTTGGAAAAACTTGTCATATTCATTTTTTGCAGCATTTTGTTTTGGACTTGGCTTCTTGAAAACAGATTCGGTATTCTGTACCGCATAGTCACTAAACCAAATATCCTGCGTGCAAAATTCTTTGTCTGGATTTTCTGTTGCATAAAAATAAATACAATCTGCAATAAACGACAACACATCAGGAGTACATTTTTGGTCTATCCAGCGACCATTATGAGATATACGAATGTCATACTCATAATTTCCGATAAAATCAATAATTGACTGCTCTGTTAACATAGTTATTTTCCTTTTGTGAATTAGAATTTTGCTTTAGTAAACCGTAAAAATATACTGAACAAGCATCTACATTTAAAGAGCGCGTTTGATAATTTCGTGCAATCTGATAAAAATCTCGATATTCTTTTGTAGAAAAATACAAAAGTTGTTCATCTGTAATTTTAATATTTTCTTTTGGAATTAGAATGGCAACAGAACCATTTACCAAGCAATTTTTAGGCTTTCGGATAACACGCGGATTGTAAGTCATGTTTGGAGTTAAAAAAACATTATCCGCATTTAAATACTTCGCAACAGACAATTCTGAAATTTTTGAATCTTCTATAAAAGAATCATACTCTGAAATATTTAAAATTTCTGTGCCTGTATCATTGATATTACGAGATTTTATAACTCTTATTCCTTTTTTCGTGTTTAGTTTTGAATTTGTAATTTGTCTATCTCTAAAAACTGAAAATTCATTAAAAATAAGTTTATTGTAAATAGAATCAAAAAATGAGTTTCGATAAATTATCCAATAAGGCAAGTCATCTGAAAAAATATACTTTTGATTTTGTTCAATCTCAATATGTTTTGTTACAGAAATAACTTTAGTTTTGTTTGGAATAGAAATATTGTTTATGAAAATTGCAATAGTTTCAACTAAAACTCCCTTAAAACCTTTTTCACCAAAATCAATGATACAATCTACAGATTTATTTTTTAAGTATGCTCGGCTCTTTGCAAATTCTGGTGTATTAAGTAAGAATTTTGGAAAAACCATTGCAACATAATTTGAAATTTTTATAGATTTTTCCAAAAAGAAAGAACAAAGATTGTTTGTTTCATCATTTACAACATCTTTTTTGTAGTCTTTCAATAAAGTAGGGTTTACAGTAGTTTTAGAAAAAGGTGGATTTCCAATTACAAAATCATATTTCTTTTC
>JAILIC010000040.1 GCA_024695475.1 Treponema sp. | reverse complement strand
CACATCCCATAAAACGGATTATCATTGCTGTTGCCGGACCTTTTTTTAATCTTTTATTTGCATTCATGTCTTTTACTGCGATAGCAATGATTGGATATACGTATTACTCTCCATCAGCAACAATTGTACTTGCCGATGAAGTATATCCAGAAGTACATTCAGCAGCACGAGAAGCTGGATTATTAACGGGCGATACCATAGTCAAAATAAACAATCATGAAATCCAAGACTTTTCTGATATAGCTGCACAAATAGGAATTCATCCCGATGAGGATGTAACAATAGTCGTTAATCGAGATGGAACAAACTTATCATTCAAAGTCCATACAGACATAGATAAATCAGAAGGTGTTGGAAAAATAGGTGTCGCAAGTAAGCCTCACTCAGTACAAGCCCGACATACCAAAACATATTCGTTTTTTCCTGCCATGATACAGGGTGCAAAAGAATGTGCTAACATGATTTGGTTAACATTAAAAAGCATCACGATATTATTTAAAGGTATCGATGTTACCAATGCAGTTTCAGGACCAGCACGTATAACCAGCATGCTCGGAGACACAGTAGAGTCAGGGTTTAAAGAAAGTTTTAATATTGGCATCGTAAGTACTTTACAATTACTTGCTCTTATTAGCATATCATTGTTTATAATGAATTTATTACCAATTCCTATACTCGATGGTGGCCTCGTTCTATTTGCCTTTATCGAGCTTATTATAAAACGACAAATACCACCTAAAATTCTATACTATGTGCAATACATCGGAATTGCATTCATTGCATTCTTACTGGTGCTTGGTATAACAGGCGATGTTCGTTACTTTGCTAGATTTTTGGAGAAAAAATGAAATACATCTTTATAACAATCATAACAGTCTTATATATTACTTTTCCTACGTTTGCACAGTCTCATATTTCAAAGCAGCCTCACCAAAGTGCTGTCACAACCATAAACACCTCACCATCTTCTGAAGTCTTTTCAACGGCAAACGATGGTTTTGTCATTAAATGGACAGATGATGGTCTTGGAGAACATTACCAGATATCTGATATGGCCATAAGTATGACGGCAATATCACCAAAAGGCAATGCCATTGCCATTTACGAAAGTGATGGCACCACAAATAAAGTAAGCGTCTGGGATTGGAGTACACTTACTAAAAAATACACTGTACAATTTAAAACACCGCTAACGTTACTTACCTACAGTGAAAAAGGAACCTACCTCATTGCAGGAACTGCATCAATGACTGGTCTTGTATTTTTACAAGCTGACTCTGGACGTATGATCTCAAATAAAGTAAAAGAAAATCCTGGCATTGTAACAATGGCTACTACCAGTGCAACGGAAAATACCGCAGTAACCTACTCTCCTGCAGGAACCTTATCCTACTTTAACCTCAAAACAGGCTTGTTAAAACAAAAATTCAATATGCAGCCATCACTTACAGATACATTGCTATTTCATAACAATTTAATGCTCGCCGGTAGAAATGGTAATGAATTATATATCGTTCAAGCGACAACGGGTACCACACTCACAAAAATGATTTGTCAGACACCTGTTATCGTTTCATCAAAAAACGATGATGATCTCTATTATTTAACCAGTGATGGCCGACAGTATACGCTCAATAAATTGGCAATAGTAAACAGTAAACCGGTTAAGCAACCAGAAATAGTAAAAATATTTCCACAGATTTCTGCAGAAGCAAAAATTACCTGTGGCGTAAAATGTAACAATACAATATATCTCGGATCCAGTACAGGAAGCATCCATAGCATAAATCTGTCAGAAGAATCTGACAACATGAAAATAGCAACACTTACGGATTCCACCTATCAAAAGGTACTTGATGTTGTTACCGTCAATGATGAGTTCTATTTTTTGACAAAAAAGAACTTATGCAAATCTTCATATGATAATAACACTATCCAATATATTACAGACAATTCGGGATATACAAACATTGTTTCTCATGGACAAAATATCATTCTCTGGACAAAAAACAGCCGTAATTCCGTAGCATATTTTGATATTGCACAAAAAAAGCTGACAACACTCTTTACTCCTAACAACGGTATAAAAACATTGCGTCTATTTGGTAACACCATTCTCTACATCGAAAATAACACCACAATTTACAGCTACTCACTGGATACTATGCATAAAGAAATGCTTTACTCCGGTGTAGGTCTTGAAGATCTGCTTTTGTATAATGACACTGATTTATATGTAGCAAAATCTGCAGCAACGTCACCAAATTCACCACTTATCTATATTGATACACAAACAAAAGAAACAGTAGCACTACCCTTACAAGGAACGGTTGCCTATTCTTTACATCATGATGCAACTACCAGTGATGACAAAATATATGGAATTCTTATCTCGGCTGATACAAGCAATGGCAGTACAACAGTATTTTCATATTCCCCGTCTACCAAAAAGGACTCAACACTGATAAAAGTGTATGAAGAAGACTCTGATAGTTTTATCAACCTGAACAATAACCAGCTATATACTAACATTGGTAAAAATCAAATCAGTGCCTATAATATTGGAACCAAAAAGACAATAAACTACAAGAGATCTGCAGCGATTCCATCAAAGGTAGAACGAAACTCAAAATACATGATTGTTGTTAATAAGGACGGCAGTATCACATGGTACAATATAAATAACCAAACTCCTCTTACCGACTGGTATTTGACAACAACAGGAGAATGGGCAGAGTTCTAAACAGCCCCCAGTCAAGGCATAGGTTACTCATATTGCATAAGTTTATGCTATGTCTTGACTTAGCAGATTCAAAAAGAGATTTGCGTTATTTGCACCCGCGCTTTATTGCTTCATTATATACATCAAGATACTGACGAGCTGCAGTATCCCAACCGAACCGCTGGGTCATCGCACGTTTACGCATTGCTTCAATATGATCTTTCTTGTTGTAATATGCATAGACAGCCCAACCAACAGTGTTAAATATAGCATTTGGATCAAGATAATCAAACATAAAACCAGTGCCTTCACCAGTTTGTTCATTATAATTCTGTACAGTATCTGCAAGACCTCCCGTATTACGAACAATCGGTAAAGTTCCATACAACAAGGAATAAATTTGATTAAGACCGCACGGCTCATATTTTGACGGCATAAGGAAAAAATCGCTTCCAGCTTCAATAAGATGGCTCAAACCTTCATCAAAACCGACATGTGCACGCATATTTGGCAAACGTGATTGCAAGGAATTAATTTCATCTTCGCACCATTTTTCACCATTGCCAAGAACAACAAATTGAAGATCCATTTTTGTACACATAGCATACATACAACCAAAACCAGGACCAAAAAGCTCAGAAATTCCTTTTTGATCAACAAGTCGTGTAACAATACCAAATAGAGGTACTTCAGGACGTACTGGTAATCCCATACGCTTTTGCAATTCAGCTTTGCAGACAGCTTTATTACGCAGATCCTTCGCACTGTAATTTGCAGGTATGAAAGAATCTTTTTCTGGATCCCAACGAGAGACATCAGCTCCATTAAGGATTCCTTTTACCACACTTCCCCTCGCTCTCAGTAAGCCATCCATTCCAAAACCACCTTCTGCAGTTTGAATTTCACGTGCATACGTAGGAGAAACCGTCGTTATCATATCTGCATTTGATATGCCTGCCTGTAAAAAGTTTATACCGCCATTGTGCTCAATATTTGCACCATAATACAATTCCCACGGCAAACCCAAATCCAAAAAATGGCGTTGATTATACTGTCCCTGATAACCCAAATTATGAATCGTAATCACACTTGCCGTATGAGCAAATACATCATTACGACAGCGGTGTTTTAAAATGACAGGTACAAGACTTGCCGACCAATCATGTACATGCATAATATCAGGATACCAATGAAGCTTACGACATAATTGAAAAGCTCCATGTGCCAACACGGCAAAACGATATGGATTATCATGATAATCAGTTTCTGTCTTGGACCCATAAATGCCATCACGACCAAAACACATCTCATGATCAATAAAATAAACAGGAAGTTTAGGACAACCAGGCATTTTTGTCATATAGACAGCCGTCCAGGTTTCTTGTGTACCGGCAGCAACAGCCATAGGACCTTCCAGTTTTACAAGAGAATCGCGATTTATTTTGTAATAACGAGGAATCACGATTTTTACATCATGTCCCAAATTGGTAAGTGCCACAGCCAATGCCGAAACAGCATCTGCAAGCCCTCCCGTCTTGGCAAAAGGAATAGCCTCAGCAGAAACCATTAAAATTTTCATTTTGTCCTCCTTACTTGGAATGGGCAGCCGCATAAAACGCAGATTCAGAAGCAAGAATTGTAGACTCACTTACACAGTAAGCAATTCTAAACCATCCTTTTGCTCCAAATCCTGTTCCTGGGGCACAGAGTATCAAATGCTTTTTAAGATGCTCAACAAATGCATTATCATCATCACCCCATCCTTCAGGAACTTTACAGAACAAATAGAAGGCACCTTCTGGTTTTGCATACGTTATACCAGCTTTATCAAGAATAGCAGTCATTTCTTTACAACGCTTTTCATATAAAGAATAATCACAGGAAGCATTCCATACTTTTGCTACTACTTTTTGAAAAAATCCAGGGGCATTAACATACCCCAATATTCTCGTAGCAAAAATACAGGCAGCAACTAATTCATCATGATCAGGACATACAGGATTTACACAAATGTAACCGATACGTTCCCCTGGAAGACTCAAATTTTTTGCAAAAGAAGTCAAAATAACAGAGTGCTCATAGACAGGAAAAACAGGTGCAACTGATTTACCGTCAAAAGTAATGGCGCGATATGGTTCGTCACAAACTAAATACGGGTATCTTCCTGTTTTTTCGCCATGCTTACGCAACACTGCAACGAGACCGGCTATGTCCTCTTTGGAATATATGCGTCCACTGGGATTATTTGGGGAATTTATAATTACCGCAGCAGTTTTTTCTGTCAACGAGGCATAAATAGCATCTACATCAAGCGAAAAATCAGGTTTTGACATTGCCTGTATCAAGGTACCACCATGATTTGCCACATAGTGACGATACTCACTAAAAAAAGGAATAGGAACAACAACTTCATCACCAGGATTCAAAATCGCCTTAAACAAAGCATTCATAGCACCTGCCGCACCACAGGACATGACAACAGAGTCACCATGAACTTCCACACCTTGTTCCTGACTTTCTTTTTGAGCCATAGCCTCACGTACTTCAGGATAACCAGCATTAGGCATATAGCCATGACAATTATGGCTTGTATCCAAAGCCTGCTCTTTTATTACATCAAAAACTTGTTGAGGAGGATCCAAATCAGGATTTCCTAAGCTAAAATCAAAAACTTTATCATTTCCGTATTTTTTTTTTGAGGACAATTCCTTCTTCAAACATTTTTCTAATAGCAGAAGCACTTTTGCTCTGCATCGTTTCTTTTATATATCCAGCTATCATATACTGTAAGTATACCACAACTCATGTAATTTGTAACGTTATCCGCACTAAAAGACGTTCGTACTTATACACAAATACCTGCAAATAGCAAAAGATTGCATAAACAGGGATATAGCGATATACTGACATAATGTTTACAGATGTTGTAATTCTTGCAGGAGGATATGGCGAGCGTCTTTGGCCTGCATCCAGTCCTTCTTATCCAAAACAATTCATGACCGTAACAGACGGCATTTCTTTTTTTCAGGCAGCAGTTCTGAGAGCATTATCTCTAAAACTAACAGGTAAAATCATCGTTGTTACAAGAAAAGAACTGACTGATATCATTTCGCAGCACTGTAGTCAGTTACTTGATAAAGTTGACGATTATGGCAAGCAAAAAATACAAAATGATGTGTATATTTTACCAGAACCAGAAGCTAAACATACTACAGCTCCTATTATCCTTGCATGTCATTTTTTGGAAATACTGTTTCCAAAGACTAAACATACTGTATTAGTACTTACCAGTGATCATATCATTACACCAGAAAGCGCCTTTATCACTGATGCCGAAAAAGCCAGTAAAGCAGCCGAGAATGGCAAATTTGTACTGTATGCCATACCACCGACAGAACCAAATACCGGTTATGGCTATATCAAGACAGGAGCCGCTATTGGTGACTGCATCTATGACATCGAGAATTTTAAAGAAAAACCAAACCTTGAGACAGCAAAAGAATATGTGGCCTCTGGTAATTATTGGTGGAACAGTGGTATGTTCGGCTTTACAACCGAAGTATTAAAAAACGAACTAAAACTACATCAAAATGATGCATACACGGTGTTTGCTGATCTACCAAACAAGGCTAAGCCTCAAACTGATAGACAAAACGGTATTTTATATATCAATTCATGGGCTGCCATGGATGAAGCATATGAAAAAACACCTGTAATCGCTATCGATAAATCTGTTGCAGAAAAAACGACAAATGCATGTGCCGTACGAGCTTCGTTTAATTGGAAAGATATAGGAAGCTGGGATGCCTTTGCAGATCTATTTGACCATAATGTAGGTAAGACCGCTATAATAAACAGCGAAAACTGCTTTGTATACTCTGATATACCTGTAGCACTCTGTGGTGTAAAAGACCTCGTTGTTGTCGTAAAAAACGATCGTGTCCTGATTATGAAAAAAGGCGAAAGCGCAACAGTCAAAGAAGCCGTCAAACAGATGAAAGAATAACGGTTCTCGACACCTGTTTCATTTTTTGAGCCTTTTCTACAAATACAGCCCTATGTATACATTGCTATACATAGGTAGCTTTATCCATTATGCCAGGAACATACATATTACTATGTGTAATGGCGCCTGCCAAAGCATCAGCCGCATGATCTGGTTTTGGTTCAACCTGCATGCCAAGTAATAATTTGACACATTTTTCAACAAGTTTTTTATCCGCACTTGCTGTACCTGTTACCGACTGTTTGATTTGATTAGGAGTGTATTCCCCAAGCAATACACATTTTTGTGCAAGACATAAGGTCACAATACCACGAGCCTCTGCAACCATCATAGCACTCGAACTATTGCGAGAAAAATAGAGTGTCTCCATTCCAGCCTCATGAGGATGATACTCATCAATAATAGCTACAAGACGATTATATATTGCAAGCAATCTCTGACCATGTGGCTCTTTTGCACCTGTTTCTATAACACCATAGGTCACTAATCGAAAACGGTTTTGAAAACAATCGATAATACCATATCCCGTATGTGCCAAACCAGGATCGATGCCAAGCACACGTCGTACATTACTAACTAGTTCTACTGCCATAAAGTCGATTATAACAAAAAAAACCGGTATCGTCATGATACCGGTTTATACAAAGCAAAAAGCTTTTATTCTTCAGGATTAAAATCTTCAGGATATTCAGCTGTTGTGTAAACATTCTGAACATCATCGTTTTCTTCAAGACGATCAACCAGTTTCTGTACTTTAGCTGCTGTGTCCTTATCAACAGGAGTATAAGCATCAGGAATCATAGCAATTTCTGCAGAAAGTGATTCCCAACCTTTTTCCTGGAGAGCTTCAGCAACAGTAGCAAAACTACCTGGATCAGTAGTTACAGTGATAGCACCGTCTTCATTTACGATATCATCAGCTCCTGCTTCAAGAGCAACTTCCATAACTTCATCTTCTGATACTTTTTCAGCATCGTATTCAATATTTCCTTTGCGCTGGAACATACGGCTTACAGAACCTGTTGTACCGAGGTTACCACCGAACTTGTTGAAAATATTACGAACATCAGCAGCTGCGCGGTTCTTGTTATCAGTAAGAACTTCAACAAGAATAGCTACACCACCTGGAGCATATCCTTCATAAACTAATTCTTCGTAAGAAGCTGCACCGGTTTCACCAGTACCCTTCTTAATTGCACGTTCAATATTATCCTTAGGCATAGAAGCCGCACGAGCTTTAAGAATAGCTGTACGGAGTCTTGGATTGGCGTTTGGGTCACCGCCACCCATACGGGCTGCGATAGAGATTTCTTTGATAAATTTGGTAAAAAGCTGACCACGTTTAGCATCAGCAATGCCTTTGGCATGTTTAATGGTTGACCACTTACTATGTCCTGACATAGGATTCCCTCACATTAAAAACAGAATATACAAGAAAATATATCATTTTTTGCTATATAAGGTCAATAGAATATAAGTATTTGAAAGGCTCAGCGTATTCATGTCAACCACAGTAGCCTAATTAATTTCTATTTCTGCTCCTTTCTTATTTCTTTTCCAGACAAAAGGACGCTGCATCTCTGGGATTGCAATCTCGTTTGATTTTATGAAGTTTAAGATTTGTTCTACTGTGTAGTCGTGTACGCTGTATTTTTCGGACATAGGTTATTTCTCCTATTTCACAACTAATCTATGCATTAACAATTATTTAAAATACTCAAATAAAAAAAATGGAAAGGCATTTAATATACTTACTTCATTTTTCGGAATGACAAACTTTTTTAATTGAGAATCCAGTATTTTTTCCTGACTTACTGCAGACTTATTTTCCGGATAATCATAAATATCATTACAAATATAATGTGCTTTTTTAATATTCTGCTCTTTCAGATAGTCCCAGTTTTCTTTTATAAGTTGTTCTCGTTCTTTTGTTATAGGGCGCAGTTCCTTTGTTTTTTTATCCAACGAGAATTGAATAAAGTCTGTGCTTTTATAATAAGAATAAACCTGAGAAACATAATCCTTAAAATTCGAACAATCGTCTCTTGTTACTTTGTATTCATAAAAATGCTCATCCGGCAATTTTTGAGTACATTTGATTGATTCAACCATCGGGTAATTGATATAAAGCTTTCCATTATCAGTTTCATCAGAAAAGAAACCTAACATTTCTTGTACTTGAGAATTCAAATCCTCAAGCTCAAGATTTTTATTTTGAAAGTCATAATCAAAGAAAAGATATACTTCCGAAAAATCTGTAATACTTACACCTTCCGGGATTGGCTTTTCGTTACGAGATTCTAGTTTTCGCTTTATAACTGTTACAATATCCTCTGTAAAATCTGATTCATTCATTAATTTGTATAATTCGTAAATGTTATAGCCAAAGCAGCAAATCTTCTGCTCATCGGGATTTTTAAAATACAAATATTCCAATGTTTTAAAAAGAGACGGCTCAGTTTTACGACCTTCAAATACAAACAGAATCATTAATCAAATGTACCACCACGGAAAAGCTTTTCAATGTTGTGGCCTTCGCGAAGTTCTTTTTCTGTACAATCATGAATTGCAC
>JAILIC010000032.1 GCA_024695475.1 Treponema sp. | reverse complement strand
AAAGAATTGGAACTCCAAATCAAAACATTTGCAAAGCAAAATCTTGCTGTATATAAGATTCCTCGTATAATAGACTTTGTCTCTTCGTTGCCAAAAACCATTAGCGGAAAAATCCAGCGCGCAAAAATCAGACAAATGGACAATTCAAAACAATCATAGTCTAAGCGATTTACGGTTTTAAGACGTGCATACATCAGCACGTCTTAAAACATTGATACACTACAGTCTTTTACCTATCAGTCTTTGTTTTTATTATACAGCGCTGCAGTACCGGCAATTGCCTTAGTCTGAGCTTCCCCCATTTCAGAATCGCTCATATGTGTGTCGACACCAGACCTCTCTCGATTATATTGAAATAACGATATATCTTCTTCATTGCAACGTCTGATAGTCTCAATAAAACGACTTGTAGGATTATATGTAGCTGCCTGATTAAGATATGACATATACTTTGTAGTATTTCCTTTGTCATACCACAATTGTGATAAAAATATTAAAGCAAAATATCGCTCACCATCATTTCGGGCACCCTTTAGAGCGTTTTCAAAGCTCTTTAAGGCTTTATTCTTACCGCCCCCAAATATACGAGGAGCAAAAAAGAGCCACTGCCCCCAGTTTATACAACCATACGAATACAAGGAATCCTGCTTAAGCGCATTCTGATAGAGCTTTTTTACATGTAAACCATACAATAAGGTACAAGGAACGGAATACGTCATATAACAGGAAGTAACATCTCCCGTCAACATATACATCCACTTGTTTGCTCCTGTTGCATTGCCACTAGCTTCAAACCAAGCTTCATTCTTTTTCATCTGTTCTTTCATCATGACCCGCAGACCAGGACGTTTATCTTCATAATCAAAAAGATAATTATAACGCTCCATCGCATACAGACTTTCAAGAATCAATTTTTCTTGATCAAAATCCAAAGCTTTGTCAGGCAACTCTTGAAATGACGCGGCCTCAAAGGCATCTATTTTTTCAAGTGCTTCATAATTTGAAAATGAAGATAATCCAATTCTCAAATTCATGAATGTATCAATTGTATCACTGGTAAAGCGCGAAATTGCTTCACCAGCAAACACTGAAGCACAACATAAAACAGTCATAAACAAAGTACAAACACAACGTTGCATTTTCATAATTATAGTTATCATAACTATTATAAAACTCATCGTCAATTATTCAGCGCAAGCAGCTGTCATAGTACTGCAATAGAGTTTTATTTCGTTTTTTTCATAAACAACAATCCAAAAGCACCTCTACCAGCATTACTTGCTATCGCAGGACAAGCACTTTGAAAGTATATCTGTTTAAATGCCACATACTTCAATACCTGCTTTTTAATAGCATCAAGCTCACTCTCGGATAAACCAACATGCACAATAAAGAGTATTGAGTCATCAATAGTAGAAGGATGAGCCAACAAAGAATGAATATATCGTTCGCGTACGAAGTTTTGAGGACCAAAATAAAAGCCACCTAAAGAAATACGTCCATTCCGCATTTCCACTGCAGGTCTAAGTAATAACGAGTCACACAGACCTGCCAGCACACGCGAGATTCTACCTGTACCGCTTAGGAATGCAAGAGAATCAACTAAAAAAAGTGTCGAGAATATTTTCTTATTGGCTTGCAACTCTTGTAGCACCATATCTACTGAACCATATTGTTTTAGACAATCAATAGCCCATAATACTTGAAGTCCCGTACTGCTCGATACCTGTTCAGAGTCTATTATTTTTATATTGTTAAATGATTGTGCAGCGGTACAAGCATGGTTATATCCTTCACTAACTTTACGTGACATCGTTATATGCACAACTGATTGAGCCCTTTCAAGCAATTGGGCAAAAAAGCGCTCATAATCTTGTACCGATGGACAATCAGAAAAAGCCGTTATACCATTGTGGTCAAGATAAAATAACATACCAGCAGCATCAATTTCTATACCATCAAGAAAAATACCATCTTTAGTTCGTACCCTATACGGCAAAATCGGTATATCATATTTCTTAATAAGTTCCTGTGGCAAATCACACACACTGTCAGTCGATATAATGACGGGTACTTTTTTTATCCGATTATAATTTCCCGAAATCAACAGTTTACTGCCATCAGACTGAAGAGTCTGATACTGTACTATTTCGGGAGGCAAAAAATCAACAACAGCATTTTCCAGCTGTAAGCCACTTACAGGCTTTGTTAAATAGCCGTCAAAGCCTTCACGTTCATATAGCAACCGTTCTTTTTCACCAGCGTTAGCAGTTAATACTATGACAGGCGTATCATGATTAGCTCCGCCAATTTGCTTACGAATTTCATGAAGACACTCAATTCCGTCCATCTCTGGCATAAGATGGTCCATCAAGATCACATTGTAGCATTTGTTAAGTGTAAGGCTTAATGCTACAGCTGCACTTGGAGCAGTATCTATCTGCATTTTTGTTTCACGCAGCAGTTTTTTAGCAACCATAAGATTCATACTATTATCATCAACAATAAGAACCTGTGCTAAAGGCGCCTCAAAAACTTTTTCGTGCAAGCGTCGCTCATACATTGCATGACCAACAGCAATCTTGAGATCTCCAACAGGAATTGCTTCTATGATATCTTGATCAATAGTAACCGTAAATGTAGAGCCCTTTGTATAAATACTATCTACAGTGATAGTTCCCTTCATAAGAGTAATAAGTTGCTTTACAATCGTTAATCCAAGCCCCGTACCTTCGATCAAATGATTATTTTGGTTTTCTACACGTTTAAATGCATCAAACAAATAAGGAATATTCTCTTTTTTTATACCAATACCCGTATCGCTAACAGAACAAATAAGACGCGTCTTTTGATCACCACACATCTCACATCGTACAGCAAACGAAACAGATCCTTCCCTTGTATACTTTATTGCATTATTCAATAAGTTAAGTAAAATTTGCTTAATGCGGACTTCATCACCTTTTAAGACCGATGGCAATGAAGGATCAATTTGCACATGAAGCACTAAAGCTTTTTCTTTTGCACGTATCCATACCATATTGACCAGGTCAAGGAACATTGACTTCGTCTCATATGGTGCAGAAACTAGTTCCATCTTATCGCTCTCAATCTTTGACATATCAAGAATATCATTAATAAGCGATAGAAGCATCTTACTGGCACCAGCAATATTACGAGCATCTTCTGCAACCTCATCAGAGATATTCTCGCGTAATATCATTTCATCAAGACCAATAATCGTATTAATCGGAGTACGAATCTCATGACTCATACTTGCAAAAAAACGAGTCTGGCTTTCATTCAACTTTTCAATTTCTTGCTTTTGAATACGTATAATCGTATTTTCGTTATGATACATTCGATTTTGTCGTTCAATGAGGAAGAAAACAACAAATACTAATAGGAGTACAATCGGAAAAGCAGAATGTTCAATAAAGGCCTTGGGAGTAAATGGAATAAATAACACCAGATACCAATCCAATTCCTCGATAGGTGCAATGACATATTCCCCTTTTAAAGAAGAATAAAACTGCATCGTATCAGACATAAGATTACAGTTAAATTTTTTGAGATCAGGGAGCAATGTCAAAATATTACATTTTTCTTCGAGATAAGCAATATCAGTCGCACCAACGACTTCTTGTAGATCATTATACAGGTACATTGTTTCATCTTCATCGACACGATCATACAAAGCATTGACAAAGTCTCTGATAGGGATACCGGTTCCTGTAATACCAGCTCGCTGTTTTAGCTTATCATAGACGGGTATATCAATCCATAAAAAAACCTTTTGCAATCCTGGGTCATAGTTTACATTGAACAAGTAGGTTTCTTTAGCAAACGCACGCTCATACCAGTAACTATTAGCTAGAGATTTATCCAACGTATACAGATACTCACCATTCGAGTGATACCGTAAATCTTTATCAGAAATCCAAAAGGTTATATGTGATAAGAATGAATTTTCAAACTCTTTAAACTCATTAAATGCTAATGCTTCTTTTTCTTCATTTGAAGGATCACTTAAATAATCAACGACTGCAGGAGAAAATGCCATTTGCAACGCAAGTACAATTTCTCTATTCAAATCTCTTTTTAGTTCAAGAATACGAGCATTAACATCATTTACCAGCTGCCTTCGTGTCATATAATGAAAAATACTATGTGTCCCTAATGCGACACCTACTACACATACAATAGCTACAAGAACAACTATACTTTTTTGCTTTATTGACATATTGAAATGTAGTCTCATCATTTATATTCCTCTCGAGTTATCTCGACATGACACAAGTGCTGTTTCAACTACTGGTATAATTTCCTCAAAATCAAACTGTTCAACTGCTTCAACCACCTTACTCATATCAGGTAATTCATCAGAAGATAAGTTTTTTAAAATATCGTAAGAATGAACATAGTCAAGCTTTTTAAGGGATCGTAACAAACAATCAAGTTTTTGCTCGCTTGAAGCATCAACAGGCAGCACAGTTCCACCATCAACACCTGCTTTAGTAACATACGTTATTTTAGAAACTGGCAATAACTTTTTCAAAACACGGTTTAATACAGGCAATTCTAGAGGTTTTGATATAAACTCATCAAAACCATTATTAAGGAACATTTCTCTTGCTCCACTTACCGCATTGGCAGTAAGAGCTACCACGATCATATCCTTTTCTGCATGAGTATTAAGACTTCGCAAATGATGTAAACACTCTACTCCATCCATTTCTGGCATCATATGATCCAAGAATACAATATCAAAATTCTGCTTCTTACATAATTCAATAGCCTCTAATCCATTATGAGCTTCAACGACATCCATGTGATACTGGTTAAATATGTTCTTAGCCACCATCAGATTCATAGGATCATCATCGACGCTCAATACTTTTACTTCCGGACAAATAAATTGATCATCAGGAGAGTTATAGGTAGGGACTGTATTTTTGCCAGTAATAACTTCGATAAGTGCCGGTGTATCAAGAGGCTTTGGAAAGAATAAGATATTATCTGCTTGTACACCAAGTAAACTTCCATTACCAATGACAACAATCTTTATATTCTTATCAATTGCAAGAAACAAATCTCTATTCTTTTCAAAATCGATTTTAGTAGTAAATATATGGGTCAATGAATATGTCTGTGCAAGCTGTTGGATTTCCTGCAAGGATCTCATGCCAATAACTTTCTCGCGCAAGCCTTCTGACACATGTGCAATCATCTGACTGTAAAATGGCCGTGCCAAAACATTTGAATAGACAGAAAAATGATATGCTATACATAATTTACTACGGATTTCTTTGGTACTATCAAGTAAAAATGGCAATGCATCAGAGACCCCCTGCGGTATACTAATATGCACTTCCGTACCTTTATCCAATTCACTGGAAATACGAAAAAAGCCATTCATTACTTGTATAAGACCCGATACAACCGTAAAACCCAAACCTATACCACCAGCCTTTCTCGTACGGTCTGACATACCTTGATAAAAAAGGGTATCCATGTTCTGTTTTTGTTCCTCAGTCATACCAATTCCAGTATCCCTTACAGAAACACAGAGATTAATGCCATAGGAAGTCTGGATAGCATACAGACGCACATAGATACAACCTGTTGTAGTAAACTTTACGGCATTTCCCAATACATGACGAATAATAGTTTTTATTTTTTCGATATCTCCGACACACGCTGTCGGTAAATGAATATCAACATCAAAAATAAAATCTACTTCAGGATTTTGGTTCAATACTTGTATCTCATGCTTTATTTCACTGACCAATAAGGGCATGCTATATGTCTCATGTAATATCTTGATCTTACCGAGCCCGATTTCCGAATAATCAAGAATATCACGTATTTGATTAAACAACCTATGACCAGCCTTCTGAATTGCTGACAACTCAGAACGTTTTTGCTCATCAGTTTCAGTTTTTAACAAGGAACTCGTTAATCCCATAACTGCATTTATCGGAGTACGTAACTCATGAGTCACATTCGTCAGAAAATCTTCAGTACGGCGATTTATATCAGCCATTTTTTCGACAATACTTCGGTTTTTTGCAATCGCATGTATACGACGAAGACAACCATTACGTTTAGAAATGACGGTCAATGCTACCGCAATAGCCCCTGCTGACAGATGCGAAAAATCAGAACTCGACATTGGGAAAGTAACTGTTTTAAGTACAAAACTATGCCAGCACACAAGTACTATATATTCTAAGCCACAAATATAAATGGCATAAAGGGTATCCATCGACAAAAAGAGTGCAAGACAAATGATGATTATCATTGGTGTATCAAATAGAGCCGTTGGATGAATACCATAGTAAAACAGTTCCAGTAATATCAAAGCACTATATAACGCAATCTTATACTTTTGTGGCAATATATCGATAACATGTAATGTCCAAAAAAGAATAATTTCGCCCACCAAAAAAGGAATAACCCATACTTCCCAGCTCAACAAAACAATCTGTACTATGAGCGCGATTGAAAAAATGGTTACAGACATAACAACTTCAAGTTGTGCATCACGCGACCATTCCCATTCATTTGTATTACTTATTGAATTCATTGGTTACCCTCTGGGGACTAAATACTTTTTTATTATTGCAATAACGAGATCATACGAAACTGGTTTGCTCAAGTAATCACTAAAACCTTTACTGAGATAAAAAGCCTCACTACCGTCTAGATCATTAGCAGTTAAAGCAATTACAGGAGCGTTGGAACATTTATTACTTTCCATAGCACGCATGCGCTCAAACGTTTCCAAACCATCCATTTCTGGCATTACGTGATCCAAAAAGATTATGTCAAAATGTTCTTCACCAACCAATTGTAAAGCTTTTATACCACTGTCTGCCTCTACAACGGCAATACCAGACTTTGTCAGCATTTCTCGTAAAATAACACGGTTCATTTCGTTATCATCAACGACAAGTATACGTGTTCCAGAGGGAACCGAAATTTTTTCAAAAGAGTTTTCTTCAGGCAATAACTCTTTATGATTACGATAATCGCCTACAGCAATATTACCCCGTACCTGTTGTGGTATCGTAATGATAAATCTACTGCCTTTGATGTATGTCCTATCACAGGCAAATGTGCCATGCATGATTTTGACCAAACTATCAGACAATGATAATCCCAAATTAGCTTCATCCTTTACCATCACTCCCGTATAACTAACTTCAAACCGTAAAGTCAAAATATCATTCTCAGAACTTTGCATAAGAACCGACAGTTCCACGGCTCCTTCGACAGTATGCTCAATACCGTAATAAAGCACATTGGTAATCACCTGCCGCAGGCGGGTTCCATCACCATACAATGCATCAGGGAGTGATTTATCAACAACAATATCAAAATCAAGTTTTTTCTGTTTTGCTTTTTCTATACATAAAAGCTCAACGTCACACAAGAGCTGCCCCAAGGAATATTCACGTTCAAGGATTTCAATAGATCCGGAATCAATATTGGCAAAATCAACAATATCCGAAACCAAATTTTGTAGCACATATCCAGCATGAATCGTATGAGATGCATATTGACGAACCAGCTCTTGAGTACTTTCGCGTAGTACAAGCTCATTCATACCAATAACAGTTGTCAATGGAGTACGAATCTCGTACGATATATTTTCAAGAAATTGTGTTTTTGATTTATTTGCCTTTTCGGCCTCGTCTTTTGCATCACGAATCTGTTCATACTGTTTATTGATAATCGCCATACTTTTTATCTTGACGATCATCCAAGTACAAAATGCAACAAGGGCCATCAAAATGATGACTAGTAACATCTTAAAATATATTTTTTCATAGAAACGGGCAGGCTTTTCAATAGAAAAAAGTTCTTCCCGCAATACTTTATTAGATGGCACATCAAGGATCTGTACTCGTAACGTATATTTACCAAAGGGTAAATTTGTAAATGAAAGCGGAGTCAATTCCTTTTGGTGTTGCTGTATTCCAGAATCACCAGAACCATCTAAATAGACATGAACCAATGGATTAGTAAGCGCAAAATTAAGCACTGCCGGTTGGATCGTTACACGTTTTGCTTTTGCAGGAATATGATAGATACCATTTATTTGAGGTACCGAACTACCATCAGCCTCAAAAGAATGTACCTGTATGCCATAATGGGTATCGACGTTATTACATTTTTTAGGATCTACACAACGTACCCCATCATTACAGCACAAATACAATATATTTTGACTATCTACTACATTCCAAGAGTTTGAGACAGGAGAAGTATCAAACCCTCTGTTATAATCAAGTAAGGTATATCCATACTGATCATCCTGGATCATATCTTTTTCGCGTACGACATAGATACCTGCACTCGATGTAATCCAGGCATCCCCATAATCAAAAATACGCATGTCAAAATTATTATTATACGGAAAATTATCAAGACGCCGTATGGTATTTTCATCATCATAAAAGATGGCACTGCTAGTGATGTAAAAATATCCTGAGCTGCCAGGTACAATACGTAAAACAACCAGATTTTCCAAACCATCTTCCATGCCTATCGTACGGACAATTTTTTTATCTTTTATTACGTAAATACCATCACCATCACTACCTGCAAGAATACTGCCGTCTGGCTTTTGCACAATAGTCAAAATTTGCGGTGTATTCATACCATCAGACTCGCCCAACGTATGTATCACCGTATCATTTTGTATGTAATTTAAACCGATATTACTTGCAACAAGTATTGTACCATCAGCCAGTTCTGTCGCTACACGAAAACGTCCACCCAACGTCTGCTTAAGAGCTTCGTTAAATACAGTAACTTTACCAGATGGATCAATTTTTGAAAGTCCCATTTTGCCATAGGTACAAACCCATACATTTTTGTGGGAATCTTCTAAAATATGTCTAACACGGACACCATTAAATTGTTGTAAAAAATCATACTGACGCAGACGGAATGTTTCTTTATCGACTGCATACAGCCCTGTATCCATTCCTATATACAAATCATTATTATGAAACTGCAAGGCATTAACTACAGATGAGGCAATACCTGACTTTTTAAACACATCGACAAATGGGCTTTTGGTCAACTCCATTATGCCCTGTTTACTTGATACCACCCAAATATTATTTTGATAGTCAATCAGTATATCAGTAATGGAATTACAAACTTTTACATTCGAAAAAGTACTACAGATACCATCATTGGTAATAAATCCCATCCCATTTTCTGCACAAAAGTAGTACCCTTTTAAATCATAATTGTAGGATATCTTATGATGATACATAAGGTTTTGGCTTTCAAAAGCCTCCCGTCGCACCACTTTGCCATCAATAAATTGCATACGGAGCATGATATTGGTAGAAGTACCCACAAGATAATCGCCAAATTCATTGCGAGCTATCGTAGTATAATACACACCACCTTTTGCATCATAATAGTCACGGGCAATAATTTTACCGTTACGCATAAAAAAGAGGACACCGCCATTAGTAACCCCCGCGACAATACCATCATCGCCCTCTACAATTGACTTTACATAATTTATATCTTTCCAGTCAGAAAAAGTTATCATTCTGCCATCAGCAGTTATTTCTGACATCCAGGAAACAGTACCAACAAAAATATTACCAGATGCATCTTCGCAAAGCGTACGGACGGAGTTTGCTCCCAGACCAGTATTTTTTGTATAAAACACCAACTCATGTGTCTCAAGATTATAACGCGCTAGCCCACTGTCATTTGTACCAATCCATAAATAGTTTTTGCTATCTACAAACATGGTCATTATACTGCTCAGCCGTTTATCAAGCGAAATCTTTTCAAAACGGAAACCATTATAGCGATATAAACCAGAATAAGTACCTATCCAAATATAGCCATCAGCAGTCTGTATTATCGTATTAATCTCAGAGGCAACAAGTCCAGTACTCTTATCAAAATATACAGCCTGATACTCTGCCGATAAATCTTCAGCAAAAGCGGACTGAGTAAGCCCACAAATGGCACATACACCAACCAACAGAAAAAAAAGAACTGCACGTAGAACAGATTTAGTACCCATCAGCTTTATCTTCTCCTAATTGGCATTCTTCCAGAAAAACTCACTCACAATTTTTAGGATTTCTCTCTTGGGCATTGATTTTAAAATATACTTTTCAGGATGCACTGCAAGTACTTTTAAAACTGTATCTCGATCATCTTTTGCAGTCAAAAACATAACAGGAATCGCAGATGCGTATATGTCATTCTTAAACATTTCAAAGGTTTGCAATCCCGATATCTCAGGCATCTCATAATCAAGCAATATTAAATCAACAGAACGTCCCTCTTTTTCAAAAAAAGACAAGGCAGCCTTTCCAGAATTTGCCATATAGACATCATAGGCATCTGAAAGCCACGTTTTCATCAAACGTAACATCTGAGGATCATCATCAACCACCAAGATTCGTTTGCGTTGTACCGCATCAACAGGATTTGCTTTTAACAGAGCATTGATAATATCATTTGGATCAACAGGTCTTTTAAAAACTCTCGTAATCATCGTATGTGGGATAACTTCATACGCATAGTCTAGTTCTGCAGGGGTTCCTATCAAATACAAAAAGTACTGGGACGAAGCCTCCATTATGATCTTTCCAAGCTTTTTAAGGACAAATTCGTAATCCTGAACAAAGCCATCAAAATACACGATAAACACACTTGAAGGAATTGATCCACTTGCCAGCAAGTCTGTAAGGTCAACTCCTGTCGTTTTAATTCTGAATCCTGTATCTGCAACTCTCTTGATTAACGCCTTTGCTAAAAAACCAACCTCATTACTTACAAAGACCACATTATTAATCATGTACTCCATTCCCCTTTTTCTAACAATTTTATTATTTCTTCTTTATTAACATCTGACACAGCTGCTTTTATTTTTTCCACATAGTCTTTTTTATCAGCAGGAATCTGATACTCACTCAAGGAACGCATGATAAAGTCTGCACTGTCAAAATCTGCAATTCCCACACACTCCTTTAAATCAGCAAGAGCCGACTGTAACATATCATCATCAATAAGAGGCTTATCCTGATTATGAGCAACACCACCCGTTGTCTGCTCTGTATAAAAAGGCAATAATTTTTCTTGATAGCTTTTGTACAAGGAAAGTAACTCTGGGGTTAATTCGTGTATCACAGATACATCTTCTGTATCTGCAGCATGTTCCAGTCGCATTGCCAAATCGGATAATCCCAGTGCACCGATTAGACGTGCAGAGCTCTTTAATGAGTGGACATAGATTCTAAAGTTTTTCCAATCGCTTTGCTCGAGCGTTTTTTGTATTTTTGTATAGTTTTCATCAAGGCGCCTATAAAACTCAGCAAGAGCTTCTTTAAATGTATCCAGCCCCGCACAATTGCGTACTCCAGCATGATAATCAATACCTTCAATTTTCGATATATCAATAGAAAAAGGTGTTTGACTTTCTTTGATACAACGATGATGACAACGTACATACTCTATGCTATGGATTATACGATTAGAAAAAACAGCATCATGCAACGGTAATGTAAATACGTCAAATGCACCGGCCTCCAATGCTACAGCACCGCTGCCAACAGCATCACTTTCCAAAATGTATAAGAGAGGAACAGCAACAAAGCGTTCATCTGCGACGAGTGTTTCTAGAAGCTTAAAATGCGCGTCACATCCCTTTATAACGATTGCATCAGGGATGTTAGTCTGTAAAAAACGAAGTGCTGCATGCTCTGCTTTTGATGAACTAACCTCCATGTTGTGTAAAACCAGCATGTCCGTCAATGAGCGTAATTCCTCTACATTTTCATCAATAATTAAGACTCGATAGGCAGCAGCCATGTCTAATCATCACCTTTATTAATAAATAATTTCTGTTGTTTGAGCATTCAGTAAGCTTTATTACAGGCGTACATAGTATGTTATAGTTTACAAAAAATGGAACTACCCAAACAGGTAGTTTTATACAAAAATATCTATTTTAAAACTGGACAACTCTACAGTCTATTGCTAGACTAGAATAAGATCCATGAAAAAACTATTATCAGCAAAAGAGTTACAAAATAAATTAATGCAGTTTTCATCCTCATATTTTCTTATAGATATGTGGAATGATAAAGACTCCTATTATGCACTTACACCAGAAGACTTAAAAGAAAACATCGCATGTATCTCTGGCATTTTTGTCAATAAAATATTGGAAGGTAAACTGGCAGAAGCTTGGCAACTTATAGACAACATGCCGCAAAAAAGTATCTTAAAACTCGGTTGTATTCTGGTACACCCAGAAGTTACCTGGAAACAATTTATTGATGTTATCAAAACATTGCAAATCACCAATCAGCCAATCGATTGTGTTACCCTCACTGCTGGCAGACCGTTTCTTTTAAATGGATTTAATGATTTTTCACGGATAGGTCCTTTTCTTGAAAGTCACAAGGACAAATTTATAGAGTGTTGCAGCTATCTCTATGGAGCAGAATGTACCACATTTATTCATAAATTATGTCTTGCTGAGTACTACTATCAAAAAAACAAACTTGTCGAGTCTGAAGTACTTGTCAGCCAAACAATAAAAGACTTAGACAAACGAAGCGAACACAGACTTTTATTTGTAGCTCTCTATTTACAGTCACGTATTCTTTTGGTACAGGCAATCTCAGTAAAGTCAAAAAACTATATCAACAGCATACGCAACTATATCAAAGAAACAGGACAAGCAGAGTTTTCATATAACCTTGATGCTGCAGAAATCTTAGGTGCCTTGTATGAAAACAAATACAATCTCGTCTATGACTGGCTCGAAAATACAGCTCCCAATGAGTTTGTAGACTTTAACATGCTCGATCTCTATCGGTATATGGTTAAGATGCGTTGCTATATCGTCACAGAAAAATATACAGCTGTCATTGCCCTGGTAGAAAAACTCCGGCCACTTCTTGAAGCTGGCAAACGCTTTATGGACTTATGCGAAATTGATGTGCTTTTAGCAATAGCCTTGCATCGGGCTAATAAAGAAGAACTTGCTTTTGAAGCACTAGAGAGAGCCTTAAAACTTGCAAAACGCTATTCCTATTACCGATTAATTGCTGATGAGGGAGATGCCATACTCCAAGTCTTACTGGCTTATGTAAATACATATGACGCAACTTCATTTTTGATGGAACTGATAAAACTAAGCAGAAATATGGCAGTACAGTATCCGCTCTATCTCAAAGCGCAGTATAAAAACAACCAAATCTTTACACCAACAGAAATTGAAATCCTCAAACTATTGGAGCAGGGTAAAACAAAACAGGAAATTGGAGAGTATTACTTTATTAGCATAAATACCGTAAAGTATCATCTCAAAAATCTGTATGCAAAACTGGAGGCACATTCACCACTTCAGGCAATATGGAATGCAAAACTTTTACGATTAATATAGAAGAATAGTGAAAAAACTCCGTCATTCCTTGATTCCAAAACCATGATCAAGGGGACCACTTCCCTTTCCTAAATCAAGTCCTGCAGCCAAAGCTCCAGAGATATAATTTTTTGCCCGTTGTACAGAGTCCTTAAGAGAATATCCTTTTGCAAGATTTGATGTAATGGCCGATGAGAGTGTACACCCAGTACCATGAGTATTAGGATTGTGTATCCGAGCCCCACAAAACCAGATTTCTTCATCTTTTTCAATCAACAAATCATTTGCATCACTTATGGCATGTCCTCCTTTTAGCAATACCGCCGTATGAGGAAACAGATGAGCAATCTTATGAGCTGCGACAAGCATATCCTGTTTGGTGAGTACTTTCATATCAGCTAAAACTTCAGCTTCTGGAATGTTTGGAGTAATTACGGTCGCAAAAGGCAGCAATCGTTGCTGCAACACACTAAGCGCTGCATCACTGAGCAATCGGGATCCTGTCGAGGCAATCATGACTGGATCAACTACTATGTTTTTTAGTGCATAGTAGTCTATTTTTGTAGCAATCACTGCAATTAATGCAGCAGATGAGACCATGCCAATCTTTACCGCATCAGGAAAAATATCCGTACATATACTGTCAAGTTGCTGCCCAAGGAATTCTGGGGTCACTTCCATAATACCCTGTACACCAGTAGTATTTTGAGCCGTCAGTGCAGTAATGGCACTCATACCATATACATGATGAGCAAGCATTGTCTTAAGATCAGCCTGGATCCCTGCTCCACCGCTACAATCACTACCTGCTATTGTTAACGCAGTATGCATCATTACCTCGTTTTTATCGTTGCCGCATAGGCACTGTTGCATAGTCCCAAAATTGCAGAAAGCACAAAAAGAGTTTCAATACCAAGTGTATGCCAGATCCATCCGCCAAAAAGTGCTATTAAAATAGTAATCATATGATTTACGGAAACACCTGTTGAAATAGTGGCACGGACTTCCTCTGCATTTTCTGCAAGGTCTTGTACATATACGTTAGACGCCATTGAAGCCAATGATATAACTGAGTCTAAAATATAATTTACCGAACAAATAAAGAAGGCAATATTACGAGGAAAAATATGATGAGCAAAGCCATAAAAAAAGCAGACAACAACAAGAATCAGAGTGTCTGAAATCATGACTATCTTATAGCCCCATCTGTCGATAATTTTACCAACAATTGGCGAAGCAAAAAAGCAGCAAACAGCACTTACTGCAAACAGAATGCTAATGATCATTGCATTTGCACCGTAAAAAAGGACGAGTACATAAGGTCCAAAGGTAAAAAAGATCTGCTTACGAGCACCGTAAAATACTTCGAGCATGTAGTACTTTGAAAACTTACGGCGAAAATAAAACCTATGCTTTGCCTTGCCTGATGTGTTGCTACCAGTCATACGAAGCGAAAAAAGAGCACCTAAAGCAAGAATAGCTGCACTTATGGCAAAAATAGGTCGGAATAACGAAGTATCTTTATTGCAGAAGAAAAACACTGCAATGACAGCGATGAAGCCAGCCAGTGTTCCCGCCTGATAGATCGAGTTTTGTATACCAAGTGCAGTTCCGCCCATGCCTTTTTGTGCATATTCAAGTGAAAGGGTGTTTCGCATACCAAGTTGTATATGCTCACCAAGTGAGTAGACAAATATTGAGAGCGTAACTAAAAGGCGTGTTGCGGGGACGGCACTTTGCATGGTCATGCCGACAAGCATGAGCACTGCTCCTATTTTATAGATATTTTCTGCTGAAAGTATATATAAGACAGCAAGTAAAAATACGAGTAAGAGCCCTGGTAATTCCCTAAAAAACTCTGATACGCCTTTATCAAACTCACTCATGCCGACTATTTCTGCAAGGTAATTATCGATTATGCCTTTATACAAACCATAGGCAAAGGCAAATGTCAGCATTGAAATAAAGAATTCACGGAATTTTGATTCTGTACGAAATACATTTGTCAATTTTGTCATGTCGTTCTCTCCGAATGTGTCCTATTGTGACTTTCTTTAGTGGTTGCGTCAAGATAAAACAAGAAAACTATTTTTCACAATCATCCGGCAACACAAAGGTACGACGTTCTTAGCGGACTTCCAATTGACAAAATATCGATTGCGCTGATGCAGTGGATGTAGTCTTTGGTATGAATGTGGTAGACAACCTTTCTACCTGACTACAGACTCTATTATTAAAACTTGACGATAGAAGAAAATCTAAGTATCTTTGAATTACAGTTTTGATGTGAAACATAAATGTTTCTCCTTAAGCCTACTCGGAGTTGGTCACAACGCGAGTAGGCTTTTTTGCTTCTTCAAGCCTTTGTTTTTTTACATCAGTTCAGATATGAATATACTCCATTTTGTAACTAGAAATATATTTACGCTTGGGCCGGTACTGTATCAGCTATTTTTCTTTGACCAACCGGTCGCCGTTAAACAGCAGGATGTTCACGATATCTGCAAACACATCGTTCCATTCTTCCAGCTGTTTTTCTGTAATGTCTTTGGTACCCATTCGGTATTTTTAACCTCCTACTAATAAATAGGAAGGAACTTAAAAGAATAGGACATTTTTTGGGAAAAAATATGAAAAAAAATGAAAAACAGCAGTCTTTTACGAGTTTTTTTAATCTCGACGCTTTCCATAGCTTAAGACATATAATCAATTATGTCTTTCCAAAGACTATTTTACGTACATATTAAGACTCAATAGTTTACATATTAAGACTCAATAGTTTACATATTTAGACTCAATCGTGTACATATTGATTCTCAATTGCGTACATATTTGCTTTCAATATGGTCTCTATGGAGACTCCTTTTAGGCATAAAAAGGTATGCATAGAGACTATCAGAAAGATACTGTATACTTCAGCTCGACGTTGCTAAAGCACTTTTTCTTCACTTCCATTACTTTCAATCAACTGGTACCAGTCAATCTTGCGAGTAATAAACATAAGCAATATGGTAACAACAAACAGACCTATGCTACCAATAAGCAGCGCATAATCTTCTGCCTGTAAGGTTCCATATAAAAAGATATACGAAGTAAACTGAACGCCACATAAAAGCGAGCCCCACTTAAAACTCTTAAAAATAGCCGCAGCATACAGCATTGTAGCCAGACAGACACTTACAGAACAAATCAGATATGCAAAATCAAATGGCAGATGTTCCGAAATAGAAAGCAACAATAAATAAAAAAGGACATCAGCAAATCCAATGAGACAATACTGTATAGGATGAATCCGGCTCTTTGAAAATATTTCAGAAATCAACAAGGCTATAAAGGGAATAATCAAAAACAGCAACGCATATTTGACACTGCGCTCAGTCTTTTTATACGCATTAACAGGAACAATAAACGAAACCGTAATCGACTCCGGCTTAAAAGTCTTTTCTGCATTCCAGCTTTTAGGATATACCGTACTCAAACCAGCAATACTCCAAAGCGCTGTAAATCCATCTTCAGAAACATTCCGTTCTTTAGGGAGCCAACCACCAGAAAAACTGGGAGAACTCCAGTTTGACTGCATAGTAAACACATTGTCAGCTGCTATAGGACGTAGCTGTATGTCCTCACCACCTTGAAAGTCCAAGGTACCAGTAAGATGTACATTCTCAGTCATTGCTGTAAGCGATAGATTATAATAGATGGAATTCGTAAATGGTGAAATAGAATCATACTTTATCGGCGATAGCGCCAATGTCTCTCCATTAATATCCAGTTTTGGCTGGGCAGTAATGGTTTTTGTATTGGAAAGTCCAATTATTAAAACAGCCTCGTTTATCAGTATATTTTCTTTCGGAATAGTAAAATGGGTAAAGCTAAAGCCGTCAAAATCTGCCGTTACATCAATCTGTCCGTTAAAAACAGGTACCTTAAAAATACCTCGGTGTAAGTAATACGGATCAGCACGTACATCCAACTTGTATACATCAGGAGCAAATACAATGTATTTTATTTCACACTCAGTAAGCTTATTCCCTTTAGCATCAACTTTTTCCTGATAAAGCTTATAAGGAACAGCTATAACAAGCCCCTGTATGTCTGCCTTGCTCCCCACTGGCTCTATAATCGATTCGACAGCTTCTCTCTGGTACATTTTTCGATCATAGATAAGGTTCTTGATTAACGAAATAGGAATCATAAACAGCAGGATCAGTACAAATATCAGTATAAACTTAATTGAAGACTTATTTATTTCAAAAATATTTTTCATGTCTTACTCCACTTTTCAGCACAATGTAGTCTAGCATACGTATATCTACATAAAAACACAAGCACACTTAAGGTTACAGCAAGTTATATGGCACGATTGCTATTTCCGTCGTATAATAAACTAAAGGACGAGGCTAATACGTATATGAGTTTAGAAAAAGAAATCGCATTTATCGATATTGAAGGAGTTTCTGTAGGGAACTGTCAAAATGATGAAGCAAAAACAGGACTAACGGTCTTTTACTTTCCGCATACGGCAATTGGTGGTGTAGACATTTCTGGTGGCGGTCCCGCATCAAGGGAAACGCCTCTCCTTGATCCAGAACGGAGCGATGCTCCCATTAACGCTCTGGTCTTAGCAGGTGGCTCTGCATACGGACTAGCTGCAAGTGACGGCGTACTCAAATGTCTTGAAGATAACAAAATCGGCTATGATACCGGCTTTGCGTTGGTTCCGCTCGTATGCCAAAGCGATATATATGACCTATCGTATGGCAGAGCTGATGTGCGGCCAGATGCAAAAATGGGTTATGAAGCGTGTTCCAATGCACTACAAAAGAATGAGCCAAGCAGTGGCAGTATTGGAGCTGGCTGTGGTGCAACCGTTGGTAAACTCTGTGGAATGGCCCGTTCTCAAAAAGCCGGCATAGGATATGCTGCTTTACAAATTGAACAGCTCAAAATAGGTGCCGTTGTAGTCGTCAATGCACTCGGAGACATCTATTTTCATGGTCAAAAAATTGCAGGACTTTTGAATGAGCAAGGTACAGATTTTGTCGACAGTGTACAGGAACTCTATAAAATCCAAAAGCCGACCGATATGTTTACCGGCAGGACAAACACTACCATAGGTGCCATTTTTACCAACGGAGACTTTTCAAAATCCCAGTTAAAAAAAATCGCCAACATGACAAGAGCTGCTTATGACAGATGTATCCGTCCTGTAGGTACCATGGCAGATGGCGACACTATCTACGCTTTTTCTTGTGCAAAAGAAAAAATAAACGCAGACATAAACGTTGCAGGTACGCTCGCAGCCCAAGTTATGGAGCTGGCAATTCGGAATGCCTGCTTACCGTGAGTATGTCAGTCCATTGATGAATACACAGTCCTCTAGTATAGCTATTTTTTCTGTACAGAAATTGCATTTTTAGGGCATACAAAGCTGCACAATGTACAGCCACTGCACTTTTTCATATCCACCACTATCTTGCCATCTTGTAATGATAATGCCTGATACTCTGATTCATCACAGATACGCACACACTTGGAACAGGCAACACAGGTTGCAGCATCAATTACCGGGTAAACGCGATATGATTTATTAAGAGCATTATGAGCATTTATCTTTGAAACAGCCAGTCCTTTTAAGTCAGCAATGCTGTTCATTCCTTTTGATTCTAGGTATGCAAGCAATCCAGACTTTAAGCCGTCAATGATACCATATCCATTAAGCATGACTTCAGTACATACCTGGACTACATCAGAACCTGCAAGGATATACTGTGCAGCATCCTGCCAGGTAGAAATTCCACCCATTCCCAAAATAGGCAGATTTGACACATTTCTCATTTGACTGACACAGCGCAAGCCAATTGGTCTTACAAACTGGCCAGAACAGCCACCATACGTTGAGCAACCATCTATATTGAGATTTGGTTCGAGGGTATCGAGATTCATACCCAAAAAGCCTTGTACCGTATTGATGGCAGCAAAACCATCAGTACCGGCCCGCTCGACCGCCTTTGCAATCCAAGTAATATCAGTTACATTTGGCGTCAATTTAACAAACACAGGTTTTTCAGCGACAGCCTTTACCCATGAGGTAATCAAAATGGAAATCTCAGCACTGGTGCCGATAGCCATGCCGATATTACGCTCCGGCATACCATGAGGACAAGAAAAGTTTAACTCAAAGGCATCAATAGGTACCTTGTTCAGTGTTTTTACAATATCCTGCCATGCAGTCCGCTCAACTGGAGCCATGATACTTGCGATGATTACTTTTGTCGGGTGCTTCTTTTTAAGATACTGGATACCATCACACCAATATTGTATTGTTTCATGACTTAACAACTCAATATTTTGAAACCCAATCACCTTGCTGCCGTTTTTCATTACCGCATAGCGGGGACTTGCTTCTTCCATGACAAGATCATCAGGCGTTATCGTTTTTAGAACAGCACCACCCCAGCCTAACTCAAATGCTTTATCAATACTTTTTATTGAAGCTGTTGGCGGGGCAGATGCCAATAAAAAAGGATTTTCAAACTTAATTCCTAAAACAGTTGTCTCTAGCGTTGCCATAATATACTCCTCAGATGAAGCAGTCGAAAATAAGTACTTCAAAAAGCGACAATATTTAAAAGTACTTTAATTCTATTCTATCATGACACTACGCTTTTCACCATTAAAAAATGTGACTATATAATCCGTCCAATCACATACACAACAAAGGCACAAAGCCATGCAAGCAGCCACTGCCAGACAACTACTCCAGCTGCCCACTTAACACCAAGCTCGCGTTTGACCGCTGCAATAGCTGCAACACAAGGAGTATAGAGCAAACTAAATACCAAAAGGCTTGCAGCACCTAACGAAGTAAGCATGGTCTCAACGCCACCTGCAAACAAAATCTCCAAAGTCGATACAACACTTTCTTTTGCTATAAAACCGCTTACCAATGCAACTGAAATTTGCCAATCACCAAGTCCTAAAGGCTTCATCACAGGCGAAATCAACCGTGCAATTGAAGCTAGCATACTTAACTCAGCATCACCCGTAAGCTGCATTTTCCAGGTAAAGCTCTGTAAAAACCAGACGACAATCGTTGCAATAAAGATGACCGTAAAAGCACGCTGTAAAAAGTCCTTTGCTTTTTCCCACAACAGTTGGACAGTATTATGTAAGCCTGGCATCCGATAATTTGGTAACTCCATCACAAAAGGAACAGCCTCGCCCTTAAATAATGTCCGTTTATACAAAAGGGCAATCACAATGCCTACGATAATACCCAAGAAATATAGTCCTGTCATCAATACACCACCCTGCTTAGGGAAAAATGCATTAACAAAAAAAGCATATATAGGAAGTTTTGCCGTACAACTCATAAATGGAGTAAGAAGAATGGTCATTTTTCTGTCTCGCTCACTTGGTAATGTTCTTGTTGACATAATGGCAGGAACAGAACAACCAAATCCAATTAAAAGAGGAACTATACTTCGTCCTGAGAGTCCGATCTTGCGCAGCAACTTATCCATAAAAAATGCAACACGAGCGATATAACCAGAGTCTTCGAGCATGGACAAGAAAAAAAACAAGGTCACGATTATCGGCAAAAAAGAAAGGACACTTCCTACACCAGCAAAAATGCCATCGATGATAAGTCCGTGCAACACTTCGTTTACACCTGCATTAGCGAGAGCTGAATCACAAACACCTGTTAAAGCATCAATTCCCCATTCAAGCAGACCTTGGAGCCATGCACCAATCACATTAAACGTGAGATAAAACACACAAGCCATAATGCCGATAAAACAAGGTATAGCTGTCCATTTTCCAGTAAGTACCCGGTCAATCTGTTTACTACGAGTCCGTTCCTTACTTTCATGAGGCTTTTTTACACAGAGATCACAAAGACGATAGACAAAGCTAAAACGCATATCGGCAATTGCCGCACTACGATCAAGACCACGCTCCTTTTCCATCTGCAAAATAATGTGTTCAAGCATTTCTTTTTCATTTACATCAAGATTAAGCATATGGAGAATACGTTTATCATCTTCCAACAATTTTGTTGCCGCAAAACGGATAGGCACGTCAGCTTTTTCCGCATGGTCTTCAATAAGATGTATTGTGCCATGAAGCGCACGATGTACCGCGCCACCATTATCTTCTTTATCACAAAAATCTTGACGAAGCGGTTGCTCCTGAAACTTAGCCACATGCAGTGCATGAGATACAAGCTCCTCGATTCCCTGCCCCTTTTTGGCAGAAATAGGAACAACAGGTACACCAATGATTTGCTCCATTTTGTTTACATCAATTGATCCACCGTTTGCACTTACCTCATCCATCATATTTAAGGCAATGACCATTGGAATATGTAGTTCCAATAGTTGCATCGTCAGATACAAATTACGCTCGATGTTAGTTGCATCAACGATATTGATGATTGCATGAGGCTTTTCAGTCAATACAAAATCACGAGAAATAAGTTCCTCGCTTGTATATGGCGACATGGAATAAATGCCAGGGAGATCAGTTATAAGCGTATCGGGGTGTCCTTTGATTACTCCTGTTTTTCTATCAACGGTTACCCCAGGAAAATTACCAACGTGTTGGTTAGATCCAGTAAGTTTATTAAACAGTGTCGTCTTACCACAATTTTGATTGCCTACTAAGGCAAACGAAAGAGTAATGCCATCGGGAAGTGGCTTTTCTTCTTTTTTATCATGATATTTGCCACCTTCACCAAGTCCTGGATGCTCAGCAGTGGAAGAAGCTTCTAAAATCGGAGTACCACTTTTAGGTTGTACGTTCTCAGCAACAGGCTCAACTTCTATTTTCTCTGCATCATTTATACGAAGCGTAAGTTCATAGCCATGCAAGCGAAATTCCATAGGGTCACCCAAGGGAGCATACTTTACCAGTGTAATCTTTGCTCCAGGAATAATACCCATATCAAGAAAGTGTTGTCTCAGTTCACCGTTACCACCAAGTTTTTTAACGCAAACGGTTTCCCCAATTTTTATGTGATGAAGATTCATACCAGCCTACTATCCACCCGTTATGTATACAAAAGCCTCTAAAAACACGAGTTTCTAGAGGCATGTTGCAAATTATGATATTCTACTCACGCAATATCACCAAGATGTGCATCCATAGCACGTACAAATAAAAAATGTGATCCAAATACAATAATGCACATAGCTACACACAAGCAAAAAATGCCAAGAAGAATAAAACGAATCTGTTTCATAAATGCTCCAGAGAATTACATGCAGATTCTATTTTTATATAATATCAAGTATAGCATATACGGTTACAAAGTCAACGATACATAAATTGTTTCATTTGTTTATATTCTTTACAGATAAGATTAAAACAACACAATTTCTGCCAGACGTACCATAAGCGGCACCGTCACCACACACAGTACGGAAGAAATAGAAACCAACAAGCTTGCATAAGACTCATCTTTATTATAAATAACCGCAAAGTTTGCTACATTCATACCTACCGGACAACTTGCAGCAATAAAAATAATCATCATCACTTGCTGTACTGTTTCTACCTGCAAAGCCATCACTGACACCAGTGTAAGCAATATCAACTTAAACAGAGCCAGCACCAAACAGGGCAGGATAATCTGCCTAAATACAATAGTCCGTGCCACACGCCATAAAAGAGCATTCCCCAGATTTTGCGGTCGTTTAAAATCTGCAAAGAGCAAACCGAGCACCACCATAGAAACCGGAGTATTCATACCGCCAAAATACCGTATGGTCTGACTAAGCACATGTGGCAATTGTACAGGCAACAAAAAAAAGATGATGCCAAACACAATAGCAATAATATTTGGATTGAGCAGTATCTGCTTAAACCCCAGCTTTTTATTAACGCTATAGTAGCCAAAAGTCCACATTAAAATATTGTATATGGCGAGGTATCCCATAAGAGGGAAAATTCCCTCTTCTCCATACACACCAGTAATAAGAGGAATCCCAATAAATCCAGAATTTGAAAATACAAACGCCATCTTATCGAGGCAGTCACGCCGTTTGTCATCCTCTGTTTTTGAGTGTATGACAGCCACTGCCACAAGTATCATCAGTGCAAGACTTAAAAAACCGATACCATTTGAGTATTTTAAAATAGAAAGTTTTTGACTACTAAAAGGGATGTTAAATGCATTAAACAGCATACAGGGCGAAATAACAAAGAGCAGCAGACGACTTAAAAACTCTGACTCTCGCTCACCATAGTGATTTTTTTTAGCAAAGATAAAGCTGACTATTGCCAAAAAGGACATTATTACCAGTTGTTTTGCAACTAAAAGATACATAAAAACCTCGTTACAAAAAAAGCTGACTACTTTTGCAATTAAAAGCAGTCAGCTTTTACTTTTAAAACAAATTCGGGAACAATGTCTGAGGTATCATCAGCCAAAAGTCCGGGAATACAGCAAGCAGAATAAGAATAATCAATGAAGAAATAAAATAAGGGAGACATCCCTTAAATGACTTTTCTATACTCAGATTGCCTATCGAAGACGCAAGCAACAAGCACAAACCATACGGAGGTGTTACCAAACCTAACGACAGGGTACATACCGTAATAAGACCGAGCATAATAGGACTAATACCAAGACTTACCGCTGCAGGAAGAACAATCGGAACAAAAAGAATTTCTGCAGGGACTGCATCCATAAAGGTTCCTACAAACAGGAAGAAAACGATTACAATAAAAATAAAGAAGAGTTTTCCGCCAGGGAGAGCAATAAAGAAATCACGTACAATCATATTAAGCTGATAATAGCTTAACAGCTCACCAAGAGCATTTGCAGAGGCAAGTGCAAACAGTGATAATGATGACAGCTTCATTGTTTCAATCAGGATTGCAGGAAGTCTGCTTATTTTTATTGATTTATAAAAGAAGATTCCAATAATCAATGCATAGATACAAGCAAATGCAGCTGACTCTGTAGGAGTAAACCAACCACTGACAATACCTCCGATAAGAAGTACCGGTGTAAACAAAGCTGGCAAAGATATTGCTGTCTGTTTTGCTACCTGTAGCAATGGTACTTTTTCGCCAACAGGAAAATTCTTCTTTTTAGAATACATCTTAACAACGGCCATCATGGCAAGTCCTAACAGCACACCTGGAACAAGCCCTGTCATAAACAAAGCGCCCGTACTGACATTGGCAACACCAGCATAGACAACCATGATAATGCTTGGCGGGATAATTGACCCTAAAGTAGAAGAAGTAGCCGTAACACCAACAGTAGTTCCCATATCATAACCTTGCTTTTCCATGGCAGGGATAAAAACCTTACCAACACCTGCGGTATCAGCCTGTGATGATCCAGAAATACCTGCAAAAATCATGGAAACAAGAATGTTTGCATATGCCAGCCCACCTCTAAAACGACCTACAAGAGCTGTACAGCTGTCAATCAACTTATCTGTAATAGCCCCCTCGTTCATAAGGTTTGCAGCCAAAATAAAAAGAGGAACAGCAAGCAGTGTAAAACTATTTAAGCCGTTGAACATCTTACTAAATACAACAGCATTTGGAATCTGAGGAAGTGCAAAAATACCGGTAAATGAAACAAGCCCTAATGAAAAAGAAATAGGAACACCAATTGCTATAAGTCCGATAAATAAAATAACTAAGATCAGTGCCATCAGTTTGCTCCATTTTTACTTTTTTTTAATGAACTTACATCTGTTACTATACTATCAATGAGATACAAAGCAGAAGTGACACCTGCAATAGGTACACAAATCCATGTTACCCCACGCTTAAATTTGGGAATATTAACCCAAGTATAATTCCAAAATTGTTTAGTAAGTTGTACCCCGTAAAAGACCATGAGTACACAAAAAATCAGCATTACAAGAGAAATAACTATGGACAGCTTTTTTGATGCCGGTACATTATCCTTAAAGGAGTCATTTAAAGCGGTAAATGCAAAATGCCTTTTTTCGTATACCATGGCACTTGCGCCCATAAAGACAGCCCATATAAAAGAATACATTTCAACGTCTTCTGTCCAGGTAGCTACGATGCCTACATAGCGCGTAAACATCTGGGTAACAACGGTCAGAAGAAAAACTAATAAAAAAAAGCCTCCAGCAAGTATCTGTACTCTCTGGATGCCAGCAATAATCTTTTTCATAAATAACCTAAAAAAGTATCTAGCAGCAACTGCACCTGTCGTTTATATACACATGCAGTTGCTGACTATAGCATCTATTTTTTTACTTTGTGTTACGTACCATATCGATGTACTGTGTCATATTGTTGTCTTTAGCAAATTTATCCTGAATTGGGATAGCAATAGCTTTAAATGCATCAATATCAATGTCCTTAAACTCAGTAACGATTGCACCATCAGCAATAACTTTTGCCTTTGATGAGTCAAACATACCGTAAGTAACCTTGCGGTCTTCTGCGGTAGCAGCTTCTGCAGCTTTGTTGATCCAAGCTTTCTGTTCTTCAGTAAGTTTGTTATAGAAGTTACCATTCATAAGGAACAAGCGTGTAGTAAAGTCATGGTGAGTTTCAGCAATGTACTTGCCGTTAGGTGTCTTGTGATGCTCTTTGAGCATGAAGTTTGTATAGTCATTTTCAGCTGAGTCAACAACACCCTGCTGCAAAGCCTGATACAGCTCGCCCCATGCAACACTGGTAGGAATTGCACCACAACCTTTCCAGAAGTCAAGCTGAACCTGAGAGTTCTGTGTACGGATTGTCATACCCTTCAAATCAGCTGGCTTTGTAATTGGCTTTTTACCATAGTAGTCACGTACTGATGATGTCCAGTATCCCATGATTCTGTAGCGGTTTGATGTCTTTTTAAGAACGACATCCTTCAAAGCAGTACCAAACTCGCCATCAAGACATTTTTCCCAGTGGTCAAAGCTGTCAAACAAATAAGGAAGAGCAAAAATATTTACTTCTGGTACACCAATAGCAGCCATAAATCCAGGAGATGCAACACAGAGCTGCAAAGCGCCCATATCAAGTTTTTCTACTAATTCGTTTTCGTTTTCGCCCATTGTTCCGTGGTGGCAAACAACCTTAATCTTTCCACCTGATTCTGCTTCAACAACTTCTTTAAACTTGTTGATTGCAAAAGCATACGGATTTTCAAGAGAAGTCTGGTTATGAGCAACAATCAATTCCAGAGGTTTGTCTGATGATGCTTCTTTAGCACCACCTGCAAAAACGAGAGATGCCGCAGAAAGGACTGCAGCAAGCACAGCAAACTTTTTCATATTTTCCTCCATAAGAAAAAGAACATAATTTAAATAATACTCTTTAAATACAGTTTTTATTCAAAAACGCATTTTTAAGATCTTTTTATTTTATCACATAATATAGTAAAAATAAATATGAAGAATCATCTGTTTACTGTGTGTTTTTTATACCACGCTCAACCTACTCGACATTGCCAAAGAGCCACTCGCCATTATAAAAGAAATTCAACTCGGCAAGGCAAGTGTCGTTGTATTTTGTGCCTTTGTAAAACGAATCAACTTTTACTGTATAAAACGTGTCCGAAAGCGCAAATACCTGATAACCAAAGTTGTTGCCCGCGCATAAAACAGTTTGCTTTTTAGACAGATCAACGAAATTTTCTCCGTCCACGACCACAGGCTTAAAAGCATACATGCCAATTTCTTTTATAGAATTGTTTGCACTGTATAAATCTTTGTTTGCGGCATAACCGTTGATGACAGCAAGTTTTTCAAACGGTTTTCCATTTTTTGCATTTGCAATCGGAATCTCTATCGTAATCAAATCGTCTTCAGTATTTTCCACAAAACTGGTTGCAGGGTTCTGGTCAAATGCATTCTGTAAAGCATATTTCAGTGGCTTTTTTAAATCCCACAAAAACGCGCTCGCATTAATAGGAAATGTATTCCAGTTTATCGGGCGGTAGATAAAATCGGGATGAGCGTCCTCTTTTTCAAACTCAACGGACTTGGATTGTTCGTCAAGAAGATAATAATAAGCCAAAACGGTTCCTTCAGACTGCCCTTTTGTCTTTCTGCCCTCAATGACGTTATCGCTCCGAATACTGAATCTCAACACATTGCGATAATGGATAATACCTTTGTTTTTGTCTTTACCCTTTACAATTTGAAAAGTATTTACCGTGTAAAAAACGACACCAAAATAATATGTCGGAGCGATAAAAAGTAACTCACTTTGAGACTCATCTCCTCTGAACAGTGCAATAATATATTTATATTCAGGAATCCAGTCATTTCTTTTTTGCCATTCTGCGTCATATTCGTTTCGTGTAATAGGCAGGAGCACCCAGATGTATTTTTCATTGTTTACGTTCTCAAAAAAAACACGTGCTCGGTCGTACACTATTTTTTGCTCGGGGTATTCCCTACCGTCAAGAACGCGTGTATTCGTATACTCACATTTTTTAAGGAAATCTGGTTTGTTTTGGATAAAGTCCTGAGCGTCGTTTTGGTGCAGCTCGGTCATAAACTGGTACTCAGTCGGCAAAAAATATTCCATATCTGGCACTTGTGCAAAAATAGCCAGCGTGTTTTGTAAAAGCAAGATCAATACGATAAAAATAGTTTTTTTCATTTTATAGTAGCCTTAGTGTATAGATAGTCATATATTTTTACAAGGCTGACAACTTATTCACCGCAAATTTTTGCTCAATCAGCAAGATTCTCTATTCCCAATGCATCAAACACTTTTTCACAATATTCGCGGTAAGTCAGGTCCGCAAACTCATCAGAATACCAATCCATGTTGAATGATTCTCTTCCGACAAATGTAAGCTCTTCCCAGGTTCCATTTCCATCAACCGCCAATGTCAAAACGCATCGCTTTATCGCATTATCCCAAAAAACGCTCACTGAACAAAGATTTTCATAAGGTCGATATGTTTTTTCATTTTACCTTCTGCTGCAGTATGTCACAGCCCTACCATGTGCTAAACAAGTTGAAGCTTCAAGATTTCCAAATCCAAGCACTTGACGGTAGTAAAAAGCAAGGGTATATTTGAATACATAGGGGAACACCGCAGTGGTGTGGCTGTCTCCTTAAGCTATTTTGAAAAGCCTACTCAGAGCTGCAACACTTGGGTAGGCTTTATTTTTGCCCTTACAAGAAATACTTGAAGAGAGCGAGTGCGTCTATAAGCAAAGTAAGAATTGCAATGACAAGCATTGCTTTTTCGTATTTTGTCATATCTGCACGAAATCTCCCTTTCATTTAAGATTAGGAGACAGCCACCCTATACCACGGTGTTCCAATGAGAAATACTATATTACAATTTTTGTGTAAAAAACAAGCTATCTGTATAAAATATTTTACCTAACGATATAAATAGTCATATATTTTTACAAGGCTGACACCTTCGTAAGCATCGCAACAACCTTCATCATCTGAATCCTCTTGCGCCGCTTCCCATTCAGCAGGATTATACTTAGTTTCTATAAAAGTTTTTAATGCGTTTCTAAAGTTTTCGTATATCTCTGTAAGTGAACCAAAATATGAAATCCTGAGATTTTCTTCATCTTCAACAGCATGCTCGTACAACTTGAGAAAACCTTTTTCTGCCTTTAAGCAGATATGGCTTTCATAGTCGGAGTACAAGGTAAGCACTTTAGGCATGACATCGCTGTTTATGGAAACCGCACAAAGCCATTTTGCAAGAATAACAAAGTCAGATTCTTCTATAGATTTGTTTTCGTCATCATAAAATGCATGAACAAAGCTTTCAAACTTGGTTTTAAAACAAAGCGTTATACAACCAGCTTTACAGGAAAGAAACTCAAAATCAAAACGTTGACTCTGCGGATCATCACATAAAAGAAGTTCTGCATAATCGGAAGTTTTCCGTTCCTCATTTTGCTCCAAAAGGTATTGCTCACACTGCTCTTTTGACAGATATCCAGTTTGCTTTTTAACCGGTTGCCTGTATGACTCAGGAATAAAATGTGCGGGTCTTTTTTTTGAGAGCGTGCCATATATAGGTCGGATGTAAAAATAGAACTTTCCATTGTCATTATGCTTAAAAACGGCACATTCTTCTTTATAATAGGATTCTGCTCCACGCAATAGATATCGCGCAACGTTTTCTGAAGTAAATTTTGCGTGAATAGAAACTTCTGTATTTTCATCGATACAGATTACCCTACCACAAGTACGACATATATACTGCTTATGATTTTTTAAGCAGTATTCTGCATTATACAATGGGGATATTCGTGAGTATTCACTGTAACATTCCGGACAAATGTTTTTATTCAAACTCATCACTTTTCGTTATGCAAATCCGTTTTTGCCCATGGACTCGGGGTGTGGCGCCATGTGTGATGCTGGGTATGCGGTAAGCGTGACTCGGGGTACGGAAGTCTCAAGTGATTAGGCACGATATCCTTCTTATCAGTAAAGTCAGCAAGGCTAGAATCCATATCAGCGAATTCAAGCCAGCTCTTTACAAGAACTTCATTTTTCATATAAAAGGACTCCATCTCTTGCTACTTCACGCTCAATAGTTGGCTGTGTTTTCAATCTTTCAAAAGCACTTTCATGCCCAACAACTATATCTACAGGGGTTTTTCTAATTCCACGAAGTGCACGATACGCTTTTTGTCCAAGTAAAATTTCATTACCAGCATCATCAGGCATAACGATATAAAAGTCATAATCACTACCTTCATGCTGCGTGTTTTTAGCATAGGAACCAAAGAGATAAATACGATTAGGATTCAGACATGTCTTAAGCCGTTCGTTTATAAGTTTTGCTTCCTCTGTAAGCATATTCTACCCCCATTTGTATTATATCATAGTTTTAAGATTTTGCTGTTAGTTTTTCGTACAGCGCAAACAGTTGAGCGACACATTCTGACTCGGTCATTTTGGTAGAAAAACCGTAGGCTTGCATTACCGCTTTGTCATTAGCTTGATGTGCTTTACGGAGCTCCGGTGGCATAAGCGTTTCGTTGTACAAATCTGCAAGAGAACTATCTGGATAGAGTGCACGGGCGTCAAGTATTGCCTGTGCGGTCTGCTCTATTTTTGCTTTTTGCTCATCGGTTGGAGTACACCACGGGAAGTTGTTATAGACGATTGTATTTGAGTAGCTATAGTCGCTCTTTAATCTACCACAAACAGCACGCATCCAAGCCATGTGTACGTTTGAGGTAAGCACACCAAAATGATAGAGAGAGGCATTAGGCATTTGAAACAATTTATCGCCAGCAAGAATTTCCGCATTTAGATAATCAATTGGAATATACCTTCTGTTTTCAGAACTAACTTTTGGAATGGCAATATAATCACTTTCACAAGGACGCATTTCGCCAAATACGGTAGGAGTTTGTGCAAGTTGAACAGTTGCATCTTTTGAGCTTTTTAAACGAAAATCACGAACGGCTTCAATTCTTCTTATTAGAATTGGACATTTTTTGAGTTCAACAGGATTTGCCCCCAATAACCAAAAACACCAACGAGGTTTACGATCAATAAAATCTTTTCCCATCATAAATGGACGTAGGAATTTACCGCCTTGTGGTTCTTTTTTAAGATATTCATTTTTTTCTTCAATAGTTAAAAGAAGATTACCATCGTCTATTGGAGAACTTCCACGAATCATTGGTGGTACACTGCTAAGAGGTTTAGTATTCTTTTCAATAAAGATATCAGGTGCATCCAAAAGATAACCATTAATATTCGTTGCTGTTATAGATTGAGACTCATTGAGATAAATCGTCTTAGTCTTTTTGTTTTCATAACAACTAAAACCAAGGATTACACAATGTACATGAGCCTTGAGGTTTGCCTCGCTATCCCATCTGAATGTACGATAGGCAAAATCAAAATGCATAGCAAATCTTTCAAACAGCGGTTTCCAGATAGCAGTAACTTGCTCACCTTGAGTAATTGAGTTTGTAGATACAAGAGCCGCATGTATTTGCGTACCTTGCATTAATTGAGCTGCTTTATAATACCAACCAGCAACATAATCGATATTTTTACCAAATCCTTTTAGTATTGCTTCAAGATCATCTTTCTGTGCTTTTGACTGATATGCATACCCTACAAACGGAGGATTACCCATAATGTAATTCAACTCGGTTTTTGGAATAACGCTTTGCCAATCAACTCGCAGTGCATTGCCTTCGATTATGTTTGTATAATTATCAAGCGGTAAAAATGAAGCTGCTGAATTGGTAATGGAGTTTGTTTCCTGCAACATCTGGCACTCTGCTATCCAGAGGGCTGTTTTTGCAACAACACAGGCAAAATCATTGATTTCGATACCGTAGAACTGCTGTATATGGACTTTTACAAAGCTATACCCGAACAACTCGGTAAGAGTACCCTGACTTTCGTTTCCACCTATCATAAGCTGGAGACATTTGTTTTCCAGTCGACGTAAAGACAGATATGTTTCTGTTAAAAAGTTACCGGAACCACATGCTGGATCCAAAAACTTCAGACTGCCCAACTTAGTCTGGAAGCGTAAGAGTTTTTCATTCCTTGCAGCGACAGTCTTTATACTTTTGATTTCCTCATATTCCGCATTAAGGGCATCCATAAAAAGCGGATCGATAACTTTATGGATATTTTCGATGGATGTATAGTGCATACCACCAGAACGTCTTGTTTCGGGGTTTAAAGTAGACTCAAATACAGCACCAAAAATAGTCGGAGAAATTTCTGACCAATTAAAATCAGCACTGGCTTTGTTTATAAGCAGGTCTTTAAGCTCGTCAGTAAAATTAGGAATAAGCAAATCTTCTTCTGTAAACAAACCACCATTTACATACGGAAAGGCTGCCAAGTCTTCTTCAAGAAATGGGTCTCGTTCCTCTGGTTTTTGATCCAATATCTTAAAGAGATTTATAAGCGCACCTTTGAGATTTTTAGCTTCGTACTGTTTGAGGTAATCTCCAAACATGGACTTATGACCAAAAATACCAGCATCTTCTGCATATAAGCAGAATACCAGACGAACACAGAGCATATTAAGGCTTTTAAGACATGTTTTTATATCGAGATTCTTTGCAAGCTTGTACTGTGCTAGCAGCAAGTCATAAATACAACCTACAATATCACCGGCTTTAATGGATAGTTCCATTTCTTTTTTTAGATGCTGACTGCCAGTATCGGTAATAAACGAAAGCCGGTAATACTCTTTTTCGAGGTTTTCCAAAAGGATTTCTTCTGGCTCACCGTTGGGTTGCTCCATATCGTATACCAGAAAACTCTTAAAGTTGCAGGTTACTACCCAGCGTGGATGTTTTGACACCGGCAGTTCCGTTATATAGCGTTTTGCCTGCTGAAAAGGATTTAACATTGTGCCGTCAGACTGCTTAATGGGAGCACGTAAATCTTTATCAAGACTTTTTTGTTCTATAAGAACTTTTGTTTGTGGAATGTATCCATCAATAAAAGAGGTGTGGTCTAGTTTTACTTGATCTTCAAAACTGATAAAGGTGGCAAAATCCTGTACGCCAAAAACGTTACAGAGCAAATCAAGCCAGAACTTTTGACTTTCACCTTTTTCGTATCCTTTGCCGTTCCATTCTTCGCTAAATCTTTTTGCCGCTTTTTGTTGCTCAACCTGGGTCATATAGTAGTCCTTTTTGTATATACTTAATTGTAGACAAGTACTAAATGACATGTCAAGTTATCATTATCATTACTCACTTCCGCCCATGGTGTCTGGGGCGGCGATGTGTGTGACCGTGGGTAAGCCATGTGTGTGACCATGGGTAAGCCGTGTGTGTGACCATGGGTACGACTTGCCCAGGGGGTCTGGGCGAGATTCAGACACTCTATGTCTTTGAATGTTAGAATAGGGAGATTGTAACCAAAAACACCATTCACTCCCCTAACGTACATAAAAAAAAGCGGATCAGTACAAAGACTGAACCGCTGAAACAACATTATCTTGAAGTTGATCCAAGACCAGCATCAAGTCTGATACTTTCTGACATTATATGAGCAGATACTTCAGAGGCAAGATACAGTGTTGCATAAGCAACTTCTTCTGGCTTGCAGTAGCGCTTGTCAAAGTATGCACTTGCAATGATTTTTTCGGCTTCTTCAGGAGTTTTGGTATCACCAAAGGTCTTTTTTTCAATACGACGCATCATTGGAGTATCAACAGCACCAGGACATACATAGTTAACATGAATTCCCTGTGGACCAAGCTCCATTGAAACACATTTTGCCATACCAGCTACAGCATGCTTTGATGATACATATGCACTCATTCCAGGTGCTCCTATAAACGAACCATCAGAAGCAATGATAACGATTGAGCCCTTACCTTTCTTTAATAAATATGGGGTTGCATATTTCATCATGTACATAGGACCAAATACATTGATTTTATACACAGTGTCAAATTCTTCAGGATTGCTGTCCTGGATTAAAGCGTGCTGACCTTCATATCCCGCATTAATAATGAGAGAATCAATGCCACCATAAGCTGCAGCGGCACCATCAATAAAAGCTTTAATCTGTTCTGGTTTTGTAACATCACAAATAAATGTTTTTACATGATCTGGAGCAGCTCCCAATTCCGGCAGTAATGCATCCAGTTTTGCCTGACTTGTTGAAGAAACTGCAAGTTTTGCTCCTTCTGCGGCAAATGCCTTTGCAATAGCTTTACCAATACCGCCTGTAACGGCATTGATAACAACGACCTTATCTTTTAATTTAAGATCCATCAATATCCTCCTTTGGTATAAATAATCTTTATATAATTATAATACCGCCAAATTCCATCGATAACCATAAAATTCGTAAAAAAAATTCAGTTTGTCTGTATCATATCCACAAACAACTGATGGATACGTGTATCTTCCCCCATTTCCGGATGAAAAGCCATCGCCAGCTGATTGTTATATCGGACAGCAACTATCTTGCCATCAACAACAGCAAGTGTCTGTACATGGGCATCTTCCACCTGTGTTACATACGGCGCACGGATAAAGGTCATCTCAAAACTGCCAAGACCGTCAAAGTCACTCTTTGTTACAAAGCTTCCCAGCTGACGACCGTAGGCATTGCGTTTTACCGTAACAGGCAACGTACCAAAGTGGACAGTGTCATCATCACTAATATGTCGTGCCAACAAAATCAACCCTGCACACGTTGCCAGAGCAGGAGTGCCAGAGTCGATAAGTGTTTTTATCGGCTCAAACATATCAAGTTCCCGTAAAAGCTTACCCTGTACCGTACTCTCTCCACCAGGAAAGACTAATCCATCCAAGTGGTTATCAGTAATATCCGATTTTTTACGCAACTGTACACACTCAACACCGAGGCTCTCAAGCATTTTTTGATGCTCGATAAACGCGCCCTGTACCGCTACAACACCAACTTTCATTTATTGACCTCGGGCTTCCATAATCAGTTTGATTTCGTTTTCGTTGATGCCAACCATAGCCTCACCAAGGTCTTCAGACAGCTCTGCAATAAGCTTTGCATCTTTATAATTAGTTACTGCCTTTACGATTGCCTGAGCTCTTTTTTCAGGATTACCGGACTTAAAAATACCAGAGCCAACAAAAACACCTTCAGCACCAAGCTGCATCATCAAAGCAGCGTCTGCAGGGGTTGCTACACCACCGGCGGCAAAATTGACAACAGGCAGCTTTTTGTTTTCATGGACATAAAGGACTAATTCATAGGGAACCTGCAATGCCTTTGTAGCTTCAAACAGCTCGTCCTCTCGCATCGAGCCAATTTTTGCAATTTCCGCATTCATTTTTCGCATGTGGCGGACAGCCTGTACGACGTCTCCAGTACCAGGCTCACCTTTGGTACGAATCATTGAAGCACCCTCATTGATTCTTCGTAAAGCCTCGCCCAAATCCCGAGCACCACATACAAATGGTACCTTAAAGTCTCTTTTGTTGATATGATACAGATCATCAGCAGGCGAAAGGACCTCTGACTCATCGATATAATCAATTTCGATAGCCTCAAGTACCTGTGCTTCTACAAAGTGACCGATGCGGCATTTTGCCATGACCGGAATCGAAACTGCAGCCTGAATTCCCTTTATCATTTTTGGATCGCTCATACGGGAGACGCCACCTGCAGCTCTAATATCAGCAGGAATACGTTCCAAAGCCATAACGGCACAGGCACCAGCCTTTTCTGCAATCACTGCCTGCTCAGGTGTGGTAACATCCATAATGACACCGCCTTTTAACATCTGGGCAAGACCTTTATTTAACTCATATTGTGTATTTTTCATGGTTCCTCCAAAATTAAAAATATGGTATATATAATCTGGTATTAGTAAAATATTCAAATTAATCTTTTTTAATATGCCAGAGGTGCAATACAAAATGTTGAGCTATGACCTATCACAAACAAATGGACCTATTTATAAGTCACTTTATAACTTTATTCTCAAAGATATACAAAATGGAAAGCTCAAAGCACATCAAAAGCTCCCTTCCAAACGAAGCCTTGCACAAAACCTCGGAATAAGTACCATTTCGATTGAAAATGCATATGACCAGTTAATCAGTGAGGGCTATATATATACGCTGCCTAAAAAAGGGTACTTTGTCTCTGCGATTGAAAACATCGACCAGCTCAACATAAAGACCATACCAAAAGCCGCCGTACATATCAAAACACAAGAAAAAAAGGCTGAATCTGAGTATTTTACTTTTTCGTCAAACCGTATCGAAAATGTCAATTTTCCTTTTTCTATTTGGGCAAAACTCATCCGTGAAACCATCTCTACCAAAGAAGAAGAACTTTTGGAGCTGTCTCCTTGTGGCGGAGTACGAGACTTACGTCAAGCTATCGCTCATCATCTGGAGTCCTTTAGGGGCATGACCGTCAATCCTGACCAGATTATCGTAGGAGCCGGGACGGAATACCTGTATGGCCTTTTAATAAAACTCCTGGGCAATGACAAAATATACTGTATCGAAAATCCGGGATACAAAAAGCTTAAACAGATTTATGAGAGCAATGGTGTCACATGCATTCCTGTTGCTATGGATGACAAAGGCCTGTCTATCAATGAGTTACGAAACGTACAGGGACAGATAGCTCATATCAGCCCTACCCACCACTTTCCTACAGGAATCTGTATGCTGGCAAGTCGTCGTTATGAGATGCTCGCGTGGGCAAACGAAAAAGAAGACAACTATATAATAGAAGACGATTATGACAGTGAGTTTCGCCTCAAAGGTAAACCGATACCGCCACTCTTTAGTCTTGATGTGTTTGACAAAGTCATTTACATGAATACCTTTTCAAAGTCACTTACATCAACCATCCGTATCAGCTACATGATACTACCCGAAAAACTTGCAAACCGCTTTTACCAGACACTTGCCTTTTATTCCTGTACGGTATCAACATTTGAGCAGTACACACTTGCTTCTTTTATCAGTCAGGGCTATTTTGAAAAACATATCAATCGAATGCGTCTCCACTATGGACGCAAAAGAGAGCGCGTCATTGCGACTATCAAAAAATGTTTTAGCGAAAAGGAATGCACGATTATCGAAAATGACTCAGGACTGCATTTTATTCTTGAGTTTATGACAGACAAATCTGATCAGTGCATAAAACAAGCATTGCAAGATAAAGGCATCCTCATACGCCCCGTAAGCGATTTTGAAATGCTTGATACAAACACTAATAAACACCAGTTTATCTTAAATTATTCGGCAATCGACATGGAGCGGCTTACCTGGGCATTGGGTACAATAAAGGAAGTTTTGTAGAGCACTTACGGAGAGAGCCGCCACAGAAGGTGACGGCTCTAGAGGCATATATGATTGAGGAGTGTCGTAAAATTTTAGAAATTCCAGATAACACCCAGTGATGGTGTTATACAGTATTTTCCATCTAAATCTTTTGTTTGGGAACCGAGGTTATTCTTATATTTCATAGTTCCACCCGGTAGCCAGTATAATCCAAGATTACCATAAAAACCAAAGTGTGGTTTTATACGATATGAAACAAATAAATCCGTACCGAGGTTAAAAGACAACATGGTCCACTCATGATCAATGTCAATGTTTCTTACTGTGTTGGTTATCTTATAGTACTCGTAATCAAATCCAAGCAAACACCGTTAGGACAACTATCATTGTCACCAGTTTTTTCATTGTGTACTTCCTCCGTAGCTTAGTTAAACTTATTTTAAACCATATTTATTTAATACACAAGAAAAATATGTGGTATTGGTTAATAACATGTATCAGAGTCAGGGCTTACTTCCAGCTTTTCCACACTTCCTGTGCCATGCCGACCGTAGCATCGGTTTTACCGTTACGGCACACGGGTTGCTTTAATAACTTTACCTGATTTTCAAAAAGTTTAGACTCTTTTTCACTGTCATCAAGATAGGCAATACTTGCATAGTCTTTGGCTTTTGAGTCTATCAATACCTCTACCGCACCTGCTCTGCCGCCTTCTTTTTTGGCAAGAGCCTGAACTACAGAGTCAAACTCGCCCTGTGACATTTCTTTTTCTTTTAAGTCTATGAACTGGAAAGGTATTCCCCTTTCCTTAAAAAAACGTTGTGCTGCTTTACAATCAAATGATTTGTTTGTACCAAAAATCTGAATCATACAACGATTGTATCACAAAAAACAGCGTTGTTACATATTGATTTTTCATAGTATAATGGTACTATGACACCAGTATGTGACGTAGTTGCAAAAATGATTGCACAGGCAAACGGCAATATGCATGACATCAAGCATTTTATAAAAGTCTGGGGATTTGCAAAAAACATAGGCGAACTTGAAAATCTTGATCCAACAACTCAATATACACTGGAACTAGCAGCCATCGTACATGATATTTCTTGTCCACTCTGTCGCAAAAAATACGGAAACACGGGATATTCTCATCAAGAAGCCGAAAGTGCACCTCTTGTCAAAGCGTTTTTTAAAAACCTTGATGTACCTCAAGATATAGTGGATCGTGTTACCTATATCGTAAGTCACCATCATACATACTCAAACGTTGATGGCCTCGATTATCAGATATTATTAGAAGCTGATTTTATCATCAACGCTGACGGGCATTCCATGAGCAAAGAGGCTATCAAAAATGCTTTTGATACATTCTATAAAACAAAAAGTGGAAAAGATATGCTTATCCGTATGTATTTGAATAAAGGAGAAGAATAACAAGCATAATTGTACTCTTTTGTACACAATCTAATAAACTTCTTTTTAAATGTAATATATTTGACTTTTTACTTGCAGTATTAGTATATTTAATACAACAGAAAGGTACAACAGGAGTTATTTATGGAATATACCAACCAAACTTATGATCAAGAACGTGCGTTATATGGAATCAAAAATGCCATAATCGACCACTGCAATTTTGACGGACCTGCTGATGGTGAATCTGCCCTCAAAGAAACTTCAGACATTCAAGTTCGCTCTTGTTACATGAACCTTCGTTACCCCTTTTGGCATGTTACAAATGCTACAATCACCGACACAACTCTTACCGAAAATTGCAGAGCAGCCCTTTGGTATGATAAAAATATCACTATAGATAATTGTAAGCTTGGTGGCATCAAAGCCTTACGCGAATGTGAAGATATAAATCTTAAAAACAGTATCGTAAACTCACAAGAGTTTATCTGGAAATGCCATAATCTGACAATCGAAAATGTAACGATCGAAAACTCCGAGTATCCTTTTTTTGAAATCTCTGACTCCAAAATAAAGAATCTTACCATGAAGGGTAAATATTCATTTCAATATGGAACAAACATCGAAATTGCAGATTCCAATTTGGATACAAAAGATGCTTTTTGGCATACTAAAAATGTAACAGTCCGTAACAGCACGATAAAAGGGGAATATCTTGCCTGGTATTCAGAAAACCTGACACTCATCAACTGCAAGATCATCGGCACACAGCCATTCTGCTACTGTAAAAACCTTGTACTCGAAAACTGTACTATGGAAAACTGTGACCTTGCCTTTGAGCGTAGCTCCGTACAGGCAACCATCAACGGTACCATCGACAGTGTTAAAAATCCGCTATCGGGAAAAATCATTGCAGACCATATCGCTTCAATTATAATAGAAGAAAACATCGTCGATAAAACAAAGACCGAGATTATTTGCAAATAGAATGAAAATACTCCTTGTTTCAGTAAATGCAAGCTACATGCATACAAACATAGCTATACGTGATTTAAAAAACTATGCAGATAGCTATTTTGAAACCAAAGCTGATAAGCCGCTCATTGAGCTTGCTGAGTACACCATCAATCAGCCTATAGGAGAAGTTTTAAGGGGAATAGCTTTTTCTCAGGCAGACTGGATTTTATTTTCAACCTATATTTGGAATGCAGAATACGTATGCAAACTCATGCCAGAAATTAAAAAAGTACTCCCCAATTGTGTACTGGGAGCTGGCGGTCCCGAGTTTGGTTACAGTGCAAAAAAGTATGTATCTACTATACCCGATTTAGATTTTATCATATTTGGAGAAGGTGAATTAACCTTTACCGATATGATAGAAAAAAGCAAGGGTTCTGCAAAAAACGTATTAGAACATTTAAAAGAAATACCTGGTCTTTATTATAGAACGAGTACAAACGATGTCGCTTATACTGGAAATCGAGCATTAATAAAAGATTTAGACGACATTCCCTTTCCCTACCCAGAAATACTTCGGAGTGAGGCTGATCCAGATCATAAAATATATTATTACGAATCAAGCCGAGGTTGCCCCTTTGGTTGTGCCTACTGTCTTTCTTCAGTAGATAAGCAGGTACGATTCAAGAGCCTTGAGCGTACCTGTGATGAACTCCAGATTTTTCTTGACCATAATATAAAGCTAGTCAAATTTGTAGACCGAACCTATAATCTTGATG
>JAILIC010000030.1 GCA_024695475.1 Treponema sp. | reverse complement strand
AATACATTTTGAAAGGCGAATTTGCATATGATACTTTGCAATCAGCACATACAACAATAGAGAATACAAAATGCCTCCAAAATAGAGGTCGTTAACATATCCGATATCAGTACTTATGCCATATTTATTCGGATTCAGAACTCTAATGCCAGTACCAAAGAACAAGTCTAAACCACTAGGAATACTCCATTTATCCTTATCAGTTACATAAGAAAAATAACCAGAAGAAGTGTCCCTATTAAAGAATCTCGAAATCTGCGATATGCCCTCGTCAATCCATATGTAAGTATTGGGACTTAGTGTCTTTATGAGCCACAGGCCAAACACAATTGATATGATTCCAATAATTATAATCCCTACAATCCTTAATGCTTTAATCTTTGCACTTGCCGTATTCTTATTTGAAAAAGAAAACACAAGAGCAATCATTCCGATCCCCATTATTACAATAGATGTTCGGGCATTAATGATACCTGAAAAAGCAAATAGTGGAACCATTAAATAGTACTTAATTGCTTTGCCTTTTTTATTGATTGCCAAATATAAGGCAATTATAGATAGGAATCCCTGAACTGCCGGCATGCCAAAAGTCAAACCTGTTGAAAAACCAAATAACCTCAAATTCTGCATATATGCCGAGTAAGTGTCATCATTAAAGACTCCCCCACTAATCATCAGCGCAACCAGTATATTTTTAATACTCTTTATTAAAAACGCAGAAATTGCTAGACCGCACTGAATTAAACCAGCGTAAAGAATTGTGTCCAACAAGTAATGAAAATCCAAGCCCCTTTTTTTAATAATTGAAGTGATCATAACGGAGGAGGGGATAACAGCGGCAAGAATATAGATAAAACTTTTAAGGTAGGAAGCCGGATTGTCATTGTTTAAAGCTACAAGCGCTATATAGATAAACATTAACAGCCATGCAAAGTAGCCCAAGATTACTTTTTTAAACACTCGTTGAATAATATTTATATTTATTACAATGTAAACAGCCGAAATAGCAAATAGGACAAGCAATGACTTATAATGCCAAATAGGCGGATTATAAATCAGCATGAATACTAATATCACTAGCACTATTCTATCCATTTTTGCCATTACCATAAGTGTTCAACCCTTTTTGACATAATTACTAACATCATGACCTAAAGAAACGTCCAATTAATATTTACAAGGATTCTAGGAATTCAACTATCTTTTTTCCCTGGGAGTGACAGTTTTTATTATTCAATATGAATTCGCGAGATTTATTCCCGATTTCATTTCTTTCATGATTTGTCAACTCACACACTTCTATAATCTTCTTGCTAAGCGAGTCTGCGGTATCATCATATACACATTGCATGTAATCAAAATACTCTTCTGGGATACCGGGTAATCTACACCCAATAAAAGGCTTGCCAGATGCTAATCCTTCCATTGTTTTAGATGGGAAACTATACTTAGTAAACTCACCTTCTGTTGTTCTCGGATTAACTATCACCGTTGCCTTTGCTTGTAAATCTAATACTTGTTGAGGTGAAACAAATCCAAAATAACGAATTCTAGGATCATTAGCACAACTGTTCTTTATAGCTTCGGCTTCTGAACTGCCTCCAGCAAGCCACAAACGGTAATTATTATCCTGAATCATTGAGAAGGCATCTATCAAATTGAAGACTCCAAACCTCCTCTCTAGTGATCCGGCATGAAACACAATTTTCAAATCTTTTTCTTCATCGTTCTTTTCATCATTTATAGTTTCAATATCCTTGTTATAGATTCCTTCAATAACCAGTGTAGGTTTATTCTCCGCACCCAACTCTCTTGCCATATAATCAGTTATTAAAATATAGCCGTCAAACTTAGAAACACAATCATTGCCTCTTTGATAGTAAAGATTCAATAGCTTATTCAGAATCCCTTTTCCTTTTAAACTAATCCCCTTATCACCAATCAAATCGCCTACAACTAGTACTATTTTTATGCTGTTGTCTTTCTTCTTGGCTTTAACAATCGCTGACATACTCATGGGATTAGTTGAATACGTGAGTATTACTTTTTGTTCGTTCTGATTCGCTTTTATCCACGAATTTAAATGCTTACCAACTCTATTCGGAACAATCATTTGTCGAATGATTGGCAGATTAATAAAACCAACATCAATATCCTTGCTTCCATTCGCATGTGACCAGCAAGTCTTATGCATGAGTAACGAAGGAAATCTTGGATAAGAAGGCACTTCAGGGATATTGATGATAGAGACATTCTTATTAGTCACATTTTCAATGCCGATAATCTGATTCATTATATATCTGTCTACTGAGATAATAAACTTATGACTAGGATATTTCTCATATAGATTTTGAATATGTGGTACTAACCGTGTGCAATATAATACTTCCATTGTAGTGTAAATCACGCTTTCTCGTGTTAAATCAGGCCAAACAAAACATAGAAGGTATAAGGTATTCTTTTCTGAGA
>JAILIC010000021.1 GCA_024695475.1 Treponema sp. | reverse complement strand
ATCTCTTCTTTTGAATGAAAATTATGTTTATATTCTACCCATTCATTTTCAGGATACTCCTGAGTTATAAATGTCAAAAATTCTTTTAATTCAATATCTGTCATATGCACTCCAGTCAAATAACAGTCAAATAAGAATAAGTTATTTAATTCTCTGTAATATATAGAATTAAATAATTAACTGCTATAAAAATCAAGCGTTCAGTCAAATAAAACTACAGCTATTTTACCTTCTCTAGTTCGTTTACTACATCACGAATCAAATCGGCGGCCATTTCCAGCTGGTCTATGCAGTCCTGGGCGCTTTCGATTGGGTCGGGAAGGTCTTCGTAGTCCAGGATGCTTTCGTCGCGGATAAGGCCCAGGTCAAGGCTGTTTCCTTTGGCGGCAATCTGGTCGCGGGTAAAGCAGTTCCAGCGTTCGTCTTTTATTTTTGTGCGGTCACTGGCTTCGTAGGCTTTGATGAAGTCGGCAAAGTGTTCTTTTTTGAGAGGATTTGTTTTGCCGAAGTTTGGCATATTGGTGCGAAGGTCGTAGAACCAGACTTCTTTGGTGTTGTCTTTGTCGGTTTTTCCGCGGGTAAAAAAGAGGACGTTTGTTTTTACGCCTTGGGCATAAAAGATTCCGGTTGGCAGGCGGAGGACTGTGTGCAGGTTGCATTTGTTCATTAAGTCTATGCGGATTTTTTCACCGTCGCCATCTGCAAATAAAACATTATCGGGAAGAACTACGGCGGCTCTTGCTTTTCCGTCTGCTTTTAGTGAGCGGTAGATGTGCTGCAAAAAGTTGAGCTGTTTGTTACTTGTGGTGTAAGTAAAGTCATCGCGGGTAGCACGTTCGCCGCCTTTCTTTGTACCGAATGGAGGATTTGTAAGGACAACATCATAGCCTGTCATGGCTTTTCCGCTTTCGCTTAAGGTGTCTCCAAGAACGATTCTTCCCTCTATGTTATGCAGCATGGCATTCATAAGTGCAAGTCTGTGAGTTTCATGAACAAGTTCTCCACCAGTAAAAGCTTCTTTTACCTGAAATTCTGCCTGTTTTTCGGTAAGATCGCAATAATCATCGGTAAGGCTTTTTACATAAGCGTCTGCTGCAATCATAAAGCCGAAAGTTCCGCAGGCAGGATCATTGCAGCGTTCACCAACCTGAGGGGCAATCAGCTGAGTCATTACATCAATTAAAACTCGTGGAGTAAAATACTGACCGGCACCGCTTTTCTTTTCATTTGCATTTTTTTCCAAGAGACCTTCATAAAGATTTCCAAGACCTTCTTCTTTTGCAGAATACCAGTCCAATTCGTTTATTGATTTGATGATTTTTTCAAGATTTTTTGGCTCATCAATATTTGAACTTGAACCCTGATAGATTTCGCGGACACGACCTTTTGTATTTTCACCTAAATAGGCAAGCAGTTCCTTATAAAACTTTTTGAGTTCTATTCCACTATGGGCAACAAGTTTATCCCAACGGTATTCCTCCGGAATAGTATCTTCTGTTTTGGTCTCTTTTGCCATCTTTAAAAAGAGAATATATGTCAGTTCTGTTACATACTGATGATATGTAATTCCGTCGTCTCGGAGGATGTTACAAAGATTCCAAAGCTTGCTTACTATTTCCTGATTTGTCATTTATTTATTCTCCTGATATAGCCAGTCCAATGCATTTTTGCGGATTATTCCGTCGTAGTCACCGTCGGGGTCATCATCTAAAGTTAAAAGTATTTTTGGATAATTATCTCTAACTGCTTTAAGCGGCTTTAATTCTCTTGCCAGCGTGTTTTCATCCCTCACACTGGCTGAAACCTGAATATAGGTGTTTCCCTGCGTGTTCTGGGCTACAAAATCTACTTCCATATCATCAACTTTGCCAACATATACTTCGTAACCGCGGCGAATAAGTTCTAGGTAGACAATGTTTTCAAGAATATGGCCAACATCCATTGCCTTTTTTCCCAGCATAAAGTTTCTGAGACCAATATCGGAAACATAGTATTTTTCAAGGCTTTTAAGATATTCTTTGCCTTTTATATTGTAGCGGGATGCCTTATAAACGATAAAACTTTCTTCAAGCGATGTAATATATTTTTCTATAGTTTTTGAATCTGATTTTCTGCCGTTTGAAGTAAGTGTATCTGCGATTCTTTTTGATGAAAGTTCCAATCCGATATTATCAAAAAGAAACTGACTTACACTTTTTAAAACCAAAGTATCTGCAATTTTTTTTCTATCGATTATATCCTTCACCAGAATTGTGTTATAAATTCCTTCAAGATAAGAGTTTATTTCATGAGGTGTTTGCAAAAGTTCTATTACATAAGGAAAAGAACTTGTCTCAACATACTGTCTGTAGGCTTGTGAAAGCTGGTTTTCCTGTTTTGTTGCCTGAACAAATTCTGTAAACGAAAGTGGAAGCATTTTTATTTCCACATATCGCCCGCTTATTAGAGTTGCAATTTCACTGGAAAGCAAAGAAGAATTTGAACCTGTTATATAGATATCCACATTATCTTTTATGTAAAGACTGTCGACAATTTCTGGAAAGTTCTCTACACGCTGAATTTCATCAAGAAAAATGTAATTCATTTTTTGCGTAAGACGTTCTTTTATATATGAATAGAGCTCGTCAGGATTTCGAAGGTGTTTATTGTCATAATCTTCAAAATTGAGAAAAATTATCTGATTTTCATCTACACCACTTTCTATAAGTTCATCCCGGAACATTTCCATGACGGTGGATTTACCACATCGCCTTATGCCAGTGATGATTTTTATGAGCTTTTTGTACTTTAGATTTCTTAATCGCTCTAAATACTCTTTTCGAACGATTCTTTTCTTTGCTATTGAATTTTTCATAATTATATTATATTCCTAGAAATATAGATATTCAACAAGTTTTAGGAATACTTTCCTAAAAAAATACATAGTTATACTACTAAACAACTTTATCTTCATAAAGATAGGTATTCAATTCTTTAACTATGGAAGCAAGCTGATTATTGAAAATTTTGTTAACTTTTGTAAAACCGCCTTGATTTCTCCAGGCCATGTATTCGTCAAAAGTTTGAACATTTAAGACCGATTCATTGATAAGATATTTTTCAATTCGGTCAATCCACTTTTTTTCTCCAGCGGTAAAATCGTGGGCTTTATTCAGTTTTTTGATTGCGTTGTGGATTCGCTCTTCATGAGAAATAAGAGGAGAACCGATTGCATAACGTCTTACTAAAGTTATAATATCTGCTGCACATTCTTCATTAGTAACTTTTTGGACAGCAGTATTCAGCTGAATTGTGTTATAACCGTTGGCATCAAGAGTCATGCTGAGTTTTCTTAGATCAGCAAGAGTTAAATCTGCAGGCCTTGTACATACTATTTCCAGGGCTTCAATTTTATTTCGGTTTTCTTCAAGGTATTTTGAAAAACTATCAAGATAATCTTTTGGCTCCTGTCCTTTTCCAAAACCTCTTGTTACCTCATGGACTTCATCAGCCTTATTGCTGACAAGGATATAATGTGTAGATGTCTTTTGTAGTTTAAATGCTCCAAAGGCTTCTCTAGCCCTTACAAGTACTTCCTTACAGTTCTCTTCTGAAATAGCTTTTGCATTCCGCACTTTTTCGATAAAGTCATCCGGCGAGTCATAATGGGACATTACCTTAAAATAATTCAACTGGGCTTCGTCCATGTGACGTTTTACCCGCTGAAATTTTGCAATAATCTGTTCGTTTATGAATTTGATATGTTCTTCGTCTTTTATTTTTTCATATCCTGAAAAGAGTTCATCAAATGTAACTGACGGATTTGAAACAACAGGCTTCATTGAAGAAAAATCATCAAGATAGCTGTACAAATCAACGGCATCAAAAATATCGAAGTGTGTTTTGTTGATTTTAGGACAAAGTCTGGTTGCTCGGCCCAGCATCTGTTCATACAGGATGCGTGATTTAATTCGACGCATAAAGACAATTTTTGTAATCTCTGGAACATCAATTCCTGTAGAAAGCAGATCTACTGTTACTGCAATTGTAGGGAAATGTTCGTTTTTAAATCGTTTGATTGCATCCTGTACACGGCTTCTGTCTCCAATTGCACAGGTGATTTTTTCGATTGCAGCAGCTGGAACATCCTGTTTAGAATAAATATCCCGAAGCTGCTTTACAATTTCATCAGCATGACGGTCATTAACGGCAAATATGACAGTCTTTTCATCACTTTCAGGATCGATGTACTTTGAAAGTTCAGTTAGAACAACTTTGTTGAAAGATGGAGTCAGTACATTCTTGTTGAATTCTTCTACATCAAAATTAACTTCATCTTCCAGCTCTTCAGGGTTTAAAAGTTCTTTTGTGACGGGATTATATTTTGCAAGACTTTCGCCCTTATCATGATGAATTCCTTTCTGGTTTAATTCTGTCTTTATGATATGAGGAGCATCGTAATCAACCAGATATCCATCGATTACAGCTTCGCGATATGAATAAGTATAAACCGCGTTTCCAAAAATCTGAGTTGTATGCAAAGCAGGTGTTGCAGTAAGACCTATTTTTACTGCATCAAAATATTCGATTACTTTTTTGTATTTACTTACAAAATCATTCTGATCCCGGTAAAGAAGTTCTGCCTCAGAAAGTTCTCGGTCAAGAGTATATCCGCGATGAGCTTCATCAATGATGATACAGTCAAAATCGCCGGAAGATGGAATACGTTCTTTGTCATCGCTCATAATGCGGGCAATCATTCCCTGTACTGTAGCGACCTGAATTCGCGTTTCCAAAGCTAAATCAATATCATCCAAAGTATTAATATTATAGATTTTATTAAGCGGCTGTAAGTCTTCAAGTTTTACATCGTTAAAAACATCTTGGGCCTGTTCTCCAAGTGCTGTACGGTCTACTAAAAATAGAATACGACGGAAACGGTTTGTCTTTAAGAATCTGTAAACCATTCCAAGAATAGTTCGTGTCTTACCTGTTCCAGTCGCCATGGCCAAAAGGATTCTCTGCCGGCCGTTGATAACCGCCTTTTCAACTGCTTTTACCGCTTCAAGCTGATAGTAGCGGAAGTTAAGTCCGTCTGGATCTCGTAAAAAGTCATAAGGAAGATTTTCAAGTTTCTGGTCAGCCTCGTCTACATTCTGCTTAAATTTTGCAAGCAAATCTTCCGGGCTATACCATCCCTGCAATGCAAGGGGAATGTTTATTTCTTTTCGTAAATCCTGAAACCATATTCCAGATTCTGTTTCTATCTGCTTAAGATATGGACGGCCGTTTGTAGCAAATACGAAAGGAACTTTATATGAGTGCCACTTACCCATGCAATAATGCTCATCTTCCTCTTTCACATTCTTTGCATATTCATGGCACTGGTTATCTATGATTGCATAAACGCTTTTTTCATAAGCTTTTGCTTCGATGATTCCGATTAACTGCTCGTCAACAAACAAGGCATAATCGGCTCTATCGTCGGCAGTTTTTGTTGATTTTACAGGCCATTCCGCGATAGCAATTTTTCTCCCTTTCTGAGGACATGTTCCTTTTGAATAGCGAAGGTTTTCTGTATCTGCTTCCCAACCGACTTTTCTAAGCTGCTGGTCAATGATTGCCCTTGTTTGAGCTTCTGTAAGTTTTGCTTTTGAAATTGCAATGGCAGAAGTGTTTTGACGCTGTTGTTTAGTAAGGAAACTTTGCGGAGTAAGATTCTGAGCAGATTCTCGTTCTTGGCGTGCCTTTTCAATCTCAGATTCAAGCTCAGAAAGTCTTTTGTCTCGCTCAGCAATAGCTGCTTCTTTTTCAGCAATGGTTACGGCAGCATTTTCAAGTTCTGTCTTCTGCTCTTCAATCTTCTTTTCCTGATTCTTTACAAGCGGCATCAGGTTTATCACTTTTTTTGGAGGTTCTGGATTTACAAAGTCCTGAGGCTTAAAACTTGCATCTCCATAGGTTTGCATAAACCAAACAGCAATCTGCCATGTGAATCCTAAAACAACAAGAGCCTCCTGTTGCGAAGCAATATTTTCGTGAGCAGAATCATTGCGTTTAATTCGAACCTGATTTATCCATTGATTTACATCATAAGGTAGAAGGCCTTCAGATTTTAAGATTTTAGTCCGTGTATAGTGAGTATTGTCGTATTCGGGTTCCGGGAGCTTTTCGATGCGCATAATCTCCCGAACCATCAGTTCAACAAAAAGACCCGATTTATTCTTGCTTGAGGCCGGATCTGTATAAACATATTTTTCTGCAAAATCCAAAGTATTCGCAAAATCCGGCCAGTAAACTTGTAAAAAAGTAAAATTACTCATAAGCATTTTCTCATGACAAAATACTATGGGTAAATTATACCATACAAAGGCAAAATTTTGTAGATTTATATGTGACATAGCAGGTCACTTGACTGTCTTATGTCATTTCCCGTTAAAAAACTCAGTAAGGATGTCAATTACTGCGACAGCTATAATGCATAGGTGCATATCAATCAGACCATCACTAGCTCAAGTGATACCTCGTCACTAGTTCAAGTGACACCCTATCACCTGCCCTAGTGACATCCTGTCACCAATCAAGGTGACACCCTGTCACTCGTCCAAGTGATATCCTATTACTAAAAACAGTATATATATTGTACTCTATTTTTTTGTCAACCAAAGTTGACATGCAAAATAATTGACAGCAATCATAATATAAAGTATTTTACCCATACAGTTTTTAACGCTCTGCAGGGCAAAAAAAATGCCCCCCGCAAAAACGGTACTTGCACTACCGCATTGTCAGGGAGCACCCTACTTTGGTTTGACACATCTATATAGACACATCAACACATACACACTGATAGTCTATCATAGATTTGCCGCACGTGTCAAAGATTATCCACGCCCCATATGAGGAAAAAGGGGCATTCTGTAGCATTAGTCGGCTACGCTACAGTAGGAGTTTTTTACAGTGGAAGAAATTAAAACCACTTTTAATGGTAAGGACGGCAATGGTTCTTTGGTATTGTATGCAAATCCTTTTGACAACGGCAAAAAGTTCTATGGACGCTTTAAGCGCGATGTACTGAGCATGGAAAACCTTTTTTCGCGTGTACAGCAAAAAAATCCGGGTACTGATGCCATCATCATCAACACAGGACTGAGCTATATCAAACGCGAAATCCTCGTTGCCCTAAAAGAAGGCAAAGCCGTAAACCTGATGGACTTGGGAGAATTGTACATTGCAGCAACAGGTAGTACTGCAAGCGATTCTGCCTCGGACATTGCCGATTTAAGCCTGGCAGTAAAGTTTAGTGCTTCACCGATATTACGAGACTCAATCGCAAATGTTTCGATAAGTAATGTTGTATTCTCCGATACGGCTCCAGTAATTAGCAAAATCTTTAACTGGTTTACCGGTGAAGAAACTACCCAACTTACAGCAGGTAAAAACGTCATACTCGAAGGTAAACGTCTCAAGCTGGGTACTGAAAATAGCGGAGTATACCTTGCTCCAGTAGATGAAAAAGGCATGTACAATGATGATGAATCAACGTGGATAGACTGTACCTCTCTCGTACGATTAAACACGCCAAAGAAAATTGACTTTTATCTGCCAGAAACTGCAACCATAGGCTTACACTATGTAATTGTAATAAAATCAACCTACACTAAAGGGAGCTCTAAACAACGATCAGAACCCGTTTATACCTACAGTGATGTAGTCACCATAGTTGCCTAACAGTTAAAAAGACATAACAGCGCGGTCAGATTCTTTTTTACAGAATCTGACCGCTATCTAACAGCATACCTCGATGCAAGCGTATATTTCCATAAGTAGTCTAAACCCTAAATAAATCTTGACAAAAACGATAGGGAATTATATATTTCACATAAACCTATCAAATAAGTAGGTATAAGGAGAGAGTATACCATGACAAATTTGCGGGGGTCATTTGTAGCACTGCCTACCCCCTTTACGCCTGACGATAAAATAGACATCAAAGGCTTTGAAACACTTATTAACCGACAAATTAAGTACGGTACATCACAACTATTTGTCCTCGGTTCCGCAGGAGAGACAACACTCCTCTCTATTGAGGAAAAAAAGCGTATCGTACATGAAGTTATCAAAATTGCAGATGGTCGTATACCTGTATTTTTTGGTGCGGCAGCAGCCACAACAGACCAAAGCATAGAGTTTGCCCGCTATTGCGAATCCGAACATGCAGACGGTGTTATCTTCACCGTGCCACCATATGTACTTATTCCACAGACGGCGGCTTTTGCCCACTTTGATGCCTGCATGAGTGCCATAGGAATTCCTTGTGGCATCTATAACAACCCATCACGATTAGGAGTACAGGTAACGCCAGAGACAATCAAAAAACTTTCTGACAAGCATCCCCATTTTGTAGTAGATAAAGAGGCAATGGGGTCTGTAGAGCAGCTGGTACAGGTACAACGTCTGTGCGGTAATAAAGTTAAAATCATGTGCTGCGATTATCCCAAATACTCAATCGTACTGCCAACTCTTGCTGTCGGAGGCACAGGAACAGCAAACATCGGTGGCAACATCATTCCGGAAGAAGCCGCCCTCTATTCTCGCCCCTGGACAAGCATGGAAATCATTGAAGAAAGCCGTCGTGAGTACTTTAAGTGGTTTCCACTTTTGCAACAGCTCTACACCTTCTCTAATCCAATCGTCATAAAGGCAGCTCTTACTATCCTGGGACTGCCAGGAGGCCACCTACGCCGACCGTATCAAGAGTATACAGGACACCATCTTACAGAGCTTGAGCAGCTCATGGGTGAGATGGGCGTAATTGACAAATATGGAGTCAGGCACTAAGTAGACCTGAACCATTATGTATATATTTAGGAGAGAGTTTATGAAAAAAGCTTTAGGTCTGATGCTTGCAGCAACGGTAATTACCAATTCCTTGTTTGCAGCACCAAAAAAGAAGACGGAACGTCTTGCGTTTGGTACCGGTTCTACCGGCGGTAATTTCTATCTTATCGGTGGCGGACTTGCCACAATTCTCAACAACAAGCTCGATGGAAAGTATATCTTTACCGCAGAAGAAACTGGTGGTGGAACAGCAAACTTATCCATGATCGAAAACGGTGATCTGGATGTCGGTATTGCCATGACATCTTCCCTGTCGGAAGGACTTAACGGAACTGCAAAATGGACAAATGGCAAGGCGATGAAAAATGTACGTGCATTGGTGCCTCTGTATCCGTCTTTTATGACGATGTATGTACTTGAAGGCAACGCAATCCATACACTTTCAGATGTAAACGGTAAAATCGTAGGTCTTGGTTCAAAAGGGGCTTCTATGGACGGTGTACTACGTACCGCCTTTGAAAAGATGGGGCTCAAACCTGCATCAATTTTTAATGACGGTCATGGAGCCACTGCGACAGCAGTATCACAAGGGCAAGTTGATATAGCAGTTCTTTTTTCTTACCCACCCTTTGCTGCAATCACACAGCTTGAAGCAACAAAAAAGCTTCGTTTCATCGGTCTTACCGACAAAGAACAAAAGTATCTGTCAGAAAATTATCCGTTCTATAGTCCTGCAGTACTACCTAAAGGCTCCTATCAGGGGGTAACAAGCGATATTCCAACCATTTCAGAATGGAACATGCTGGTAGGATCTGCAAAACTGTCTGATGACACTGCCTATACCATCGCAAAAACCTTGTTTGAAAACAATCCGGAATTACTCGTATTGCATAAGAGTCTTGCCTACTGTGCCCCGGAATATGAAAAAAACTTTAACATTCCCTTACATCCAGGCGTCATCAAATATCTTAAGGAAAAAGGAATTACTATACCTAAGCACTTGATTCCTTAAGAAGCTACTAAAAAATACTAGTACACGGAAAATGATTATGAAAACCAGACCTGCTACTTACGAACAATTTGTACGATATGTCATTCTTGCAGTTTCGTTATTTGCCATCGCATTACATATCGGCAACTATACGCTATTTACACTTCCGAGCATACAGTTTTATGCGTATCATGTAATGACAGGTCTGGTTCTTATATTCCTCTATTATCCGCTGACAGGTAAAAAAGTCGTAGCAAACAAAACGATACGTATCGCAGCACGGATCATAGATTGGCTTATCATTGCTCTGGTCATCGGCATAAGCCTGTACGTCATCATCGATTTTGAAAACTACGCGCAGGACATGCAGAACAATGTCATCACCACGCAAATCTTTATATTTGGCATTATATTGAGCCTCATTGTTCTCGAATCAGCCAGACGTGTACTCGGTAAAACCTTGCCCATCATAGCCATAATTACGATTTTGTATGCCTTATATGGCAACTATATACCTGGCCTCTTTGGACATCGGGGATATTCACTCCGTCGTATTGCCCTCGCACTCTTTAGCGACCGAGGTATTTATGGAGTCCCCACAGGAACCTGTGCCGCGAATGTATATCTATTCCTCATTTTTGCAGCATATCTGAATGCCTCAGGTGCAAGTGTCATTTTTCAAAATCTTGCACTATCGCTTGCCGGTAAAAAACGCGGAGGTCCTGCAAAAATGGCAATCGTAGCCAGCGCCTTTTTTGGAACGATAAGTGGCAGCTGTGTGGCAAATGTTGTCAGTACCGGGGCTTTTACGATCCCGCTTATGAAGAGAAATGGCTATCCAGCCGCAACAGCAGGTGCGGTCGAGGCCGTAGCAAGTACTGGAGGGCAGATTATGCCGCCAGTAATGGGCGCCGCGGCGTTTATACTTGCCGACATAGCAGGCATACCGTATTCACTTGTGTGTATTGGAGCAATTATACCAGCACTCATGTACTATATCTGTCTTTTTAAAATGGTCGATCTTGAAGCCGTACGTTATAATCTTGCTGGATTAAACCAAGAGGAACTAAAAAATATCCGCAGTTCCTTTTTGCAGAGTCTAAAGCTCCTTATTCCGCTTGCGGTGCTCCTCATATTGCTGTTAGGGGTCGGTACTACCCCGATGGTTGCCGCCATATATGCAACGGTTGCTGTCATCATCTGCGGTATTCTTGATCCACATGATAGACTGACGGCAACAAGAATACTTGAAGGTGCCGTTGCTTCGGGGCGTTCACTCTGCTCCGTACTCAGTGCATGTGTCACATCAGGTATCATTGTCGGTATATTTTCACTTACCGGGCTAGGACTCAAATTCTCAAACTGTATTGTACAGCTTGGCAGCAGTTCCTTATTACTTTCTCTTGTACTGTCTATGCTGGTATGTGCCGTATTAGGTATGGGCTTACCGACTACAGCAGCATATATCGTTTGTGCAACGGCAATAGCACCGGCTCTTATCAATCTGCAAGTTCCCGTTTTCTCGGCACATCTGTTTTTACTTTTCTTTGCTTCAATTTCTGCCATCACACCACCCGTCGCTGTTGCATCCTATGCCGCTGCAAGCATTGCTGATGAAAACCCTATAAAAGTAAGCGCGACTGCCTTTAAGCTTGGTATAACAGGATTTATCCTCCCCTTTGCGTTTGTTCTAAATCCTGATTATCTGCATATTGGATTTGATGTAACGACAGTCATGACGATACTATCAGCCATTACTGTATCTCTTTCGCTCGCGGTTGCAATACAAGGCTATATTGAGCGCAAATTGAGGCTACCGCTTCGTGTACTCTTTTTTTTCATTGCAGCGACTGCAATCACTTCGTATACGATACCTTCTCTACTGGCAGTCATCACCTTTTGCATACTCTACGGTACACAATCGATGCAACTGCCTTACAAGGGACGAAGCAACTGACTCTGTACCACTCTATTTGTACAAAAGATCCTGCCATTGCACTCCTGCCCCGTCTTCTACATCACGCGCAAGCTTTGAGCCAATAATGGTATCAAGATACAGGGGCGAAATACCTGGTGTCAGTATTTTTTCTGTCCGCAATACTGCGATATCAGAGTCTGTAATCACCTCGCCACTGCGCATAGCTCTCATAAAATGGAGAGAACGGTTTGTTCTGCCATAATTTGCATACTCAGACGGTGCCAGCTGTTTTATTCCCGAGCCAAGCACGGCTTCTATCTTTTCCAAGCTATAACTCTCTTGCAATTGCGAAATAACTCGTTTGGTTGCGGTTTCAATACCATATCGATTGATGGCAGCTTGAGTTTGCCTAATGCAATGACTCATTAAGGCAAATTGCTCAGGCTCCAGCGCCACAGGGTCATCTAATCCATCTGTTTGTTTACTGAGCGTAATATGTTTTTCCGTAGTAATGCCACCCATAAGTGCAGCCAAGGTAGGAACAAGTATAGGATCAAGACTATGATCGCTTATTCCAACGGAAACCCCAAAGATCTCATGTAAACTTTTAAGTACCCGTATATTATACTCCGACTCTGGCGCTGGATAACAGGTGATACAATGCAGCACGGTAACATGTGTTGTACCAAGGATTGCAAGTGCCTGTTCGATATCTTGTAATTTAGACACTCCCGTAGAAAGTATTACAGGTATCGGCTCCTGCCCCTGATCTTGCTGATTTTTACGATACTCAGCAAGCGCCTGTAACAAAGGATAATGATTTAATTCTGGAGAAGCTATTTTTATAGAATCTGGATGGATAGCCAGCAGTTCGTGTAAGCTTTGCAATCCAAATGGCGAACACGTAAAATGCAATTTTTGTTCATGAGCAAACGCACAGAGTGATTCAAAAAAATCAGGTGTTACTTCAAGTTGCTTAAAGCGCTCATATAAAGGGATATTACCCGTCGGCAATTGTACCTTACCGGTAAGCGGATGTAAAATTTCATGTGCATATACCCATTGAAACTTGACCGCATCGGCACCGGCATCTTTTGCTGCAAGAATAAGTTCTTTTGCTTTACGTAAAGAACCTCCATGTGATGTTCCAATTTCTGCTATTATCATATTTTTCCTTTGCTATAAAAAGTATAGCATGTATTAAACGGTGTTGGAAGATTTGCAAACTCCCCATCATTCATTGTCTTTTTTACTTGTTTCGTATAGTATGTAATCACATATTTTACAAAGGATATACTATGGAATTGATTCAACCAAGAATTCTTAAAGGTTTTAGAGATTTTTTACCTGCTGCAGAGATACAGCGCGATACACTTACCGAAAAAATAACACAAGTATATCGTTCTTATGGTTTTGTTCCTATCGATACTCCTGTACTCGAATATACAGAAATATTGCTGAGAAAAAGCAATGGAGAGACCGAAAAACAGGTATTCAGATTTACCGACAACGGTGGGCGCGATGTAGCCATGCGTTTTGACTTAACCGTTCCTTTTGCACGTTTTACCGCAGAGCATAAGTCTGAGCTCTACTTTCCATTTAAACGATATCACCTCGCAAAAGTCTGGCGTGGCGAAAAACCACAGGCTGGTCGTTATCGTGAGTTTATACAGTGCGATATTGATACCGTAGGTTCTGACAGTGCTGCAACTGATTTTGAAATTTTGAGCGTCATGAAGGCTGCCCTTAATGCCATTGGCGTTTCCAATATCAGCATTCATGTTAACCATCGCGGTATATTTAACCGCTTTTTAGCTGCCATTGGTGTAAGTGATAAAAGTGAAGACATTTTGCGTTCTGTAGATAAGCTTGCAAAAGTTGGTAAAGAAGAAGTAAGCAAGGAATTACAGGAATACACAGGCTCAGAAGAAAAAGCACAGCAGATTCTTACCTACATTGCCGGTGCAAATGATTTTGACAGTACACTCAACCTCATTGAAAAGATGGCAGGTGGCCCCGCAGATGATACAAAACGAATGAGAGATATTCGTGGTATGATGCAGGCCGCAGGTATCGAAGCAACCTATGTACTCGATCCTTCAATTACCCGTGGATTAGACTACTACACCGGTATTGTCTATGAAACATTCCTGAATGATTTACCAAGCATCGGTTCTGTCTGTTCTGGTGGTCGCTATGACAACCTTGCAGGATTATACATGAAAGAAAAACTACCTGGAGTCGGTGGCTCTATTGGTTTGGATCGTTTAATTGCAGGGCTTGAAAAACTGGGCCAGGTTGAACAAAAAGGTAGTTATCTTGATGCAGAAATTTTCTGTCAAAATGAAGAGCATGCCGTACACTACCAGAGAATTGCTTCGATGTTGCGTGCCAAAGGTGTCGCTGTAGAAGTATTCCCAGAAGCAAAAAAGATGGGACAACAGTATGCTGTTACCGAAGCTAAATGTGTACCTTGGGGTATTCTTATAAACGATACAAACGCTTGTGACAATACACTCACATTAAAAAATCTCAAGACTCGTGAGCAATTTGAAAATATTTCAATTGAAGAGGCTGTTAAGAAGATTTTCGATACAAAGCAGCAGTAGATTCTGCCAGCATTTTATTGTTGCAGATGGTCATTGCTTTCAACGGTAACCAGCCATCTGCAACTTTGTACCATTGTTCCGTTCTATCATCACTGGTAACCGTTGCATTACCAATAATAACAAAATAGTCACCTGCACGAGCATGTCCAGATACACGGGCAGTCCACGTCGGTTCTGCCTGAAAAGACACATAGGGATCTGTTATAACAGCCCAAGTCAATTCAGGATCAAGTGCTGTAGCATCAGAGTCATCAAGTACAAAGACATCATTTGATTTAGGGATACATCCAGTGGTTATAAGCAAAATACAACAACAGGCAAAAATAAAAAACAGTTTCACAGTGCGTATACCCTCTTTAAGTATTCAAGTATTGACGGATATAATTTTAAATCAGAATCCACAAAAGGCAGCGATGGTATGCAAGAGACATCAACCCACTTGTATTCGGTGTGTTCTGTAAGAACATAGCGTTCTTTACTGCCATCATGAGGAACAAAAACCTCATAGGCATGCAATGAGCACTGGCAGTCATTATGTACAAAGGTTGCATCACAGATATGATTTCCGACAGTGACGACTACACCAAATTCCTCTTGAAATTCACGAACAATCGCCTGTTGATCAGTTTCGCCTGATTCAACCTTACCACCAGGAAACTCCCATCTGTTGCCCATAACACCTTCTGGATTGCGATGAGCAATCAAGATTCGGCCATTAAAAAACACTATACAGGCAATTGATTTTTTTCCCATACGAGAATCCTATAACAAAAGGACTTGAGGAAATAAAAAGTGCAATAATCCAACTAAAATACAAAAAATACCAATATACTTCCGGCCATCAATAAAAAAGTGCTCAACAGGCTCAGGGAGCACCATTTCTGAAGTTGTAGACATACGATAATACTCCAGCAAGATGGTAAAACCACCAATCAGCCCTGCTACTGCAGGAAGAAAATCTCCTACAACCGGTATATCGTTACGGACAACTGACAACAACTTCATGATACCAGTAAAGACTGTCAATACGCCAAATACGAATCTAAATCCACCTACATTAAAGAAAAGAGAATCAGACTCAAAAGATATTTTTTTAGTTTTAAGTTTACCTTGGTTTTCATCATCAAACAGGTCATCGTCATCTGCAGCCTTGACAGCACCATCGACAGAAATGTCTTTTGAATAATCTGCTGCATAAACCAAAATAAGTCCTACACCAATATTAAGCAGAACAGATAAAAAATAAAACTGTAACATTATAAAATACTACCTCTACTCCGTTTATCGGCGTTGCACAGGTGCGGTCAAAGTAATTGTTTTACCAGAAAACTGCACCTCAGCCTTCACCGTCAGTATATCATAATCAGTAAATTTTGTCCGCAGAAAATCTTCATTTCCGCTATAATTTAGTTGTGCCATCTCGGTCTGAGAAACCTGTTTATCAATGTCTATTGCAGAAAAAAGAGTCGTTATCTGTTTTATTTTATTTTTTTCGGTATCTGACCGGTGGTTATTTTTTTTAACAGATGGCTTTACCTGCAGGCTGACATACACCTCATCTTCATACGTAAAGGCTGTTAACTGTAATATCGTAGTATCGATTGTGGTTTTGTTTTCACTTCCCCGCAATAACCCATTAAAAAGTACAATTAGCAGACATGCCAACATCACAAATAAAATAGTTCTATTTGCACGTGTTGCTACCAATACTTTAAATAAGCCACGCGTTGGACGGGGGCCACCACCTGCGTAATAATCCTGGACAATCTTAGGAGCTTTTTTTATACGCTCTTCGCGATTATAATAAAAGTGAAGCGGCTCCTCGCCTTCCGTATATCCTTCTTTTGCATCATCGCCAAATGCCATACCTGTTCCTCGCTATATTATCGGTCAGTAAGTGCATTTACCAAATTGTCAGTTCGCCACCAAATGACACGAGCCTTATCTTCCGATGCAAATAAGCCACTGACAATTCCTGATTCAGATACTGCAAAGGTATAATAGAGCAACTTATTGCTATCCAAATCAAGGGTGCGCTTGATAATTTTTTGGCCATCAGCCTGTACCATCTGTATGGTATAGCCTTTTTCGGTTGCAATTGCAAAGAAAAGCCAATCTGAGGATGTTGCACCGATAAAGTCATATGGCATAGCATAAGACAAGGTACTAAAGCCTTGTGTTATATGCAATTCATATGCAGGTATAGGGACAGGATCCCCATATTCTCCTGTATCAACGGCAAGCGTATACAAATATGTTCCGGTATAGTCAATGCCCGATTGTACTTTTGAGTCCTGATCTATAAAGTTTGAAAAATAATCAACTTTTACAAACAGTTTTTTTTCTGTGTGCGATGGTACGACATTTTCAATAGAGATATGTACACCAGAATCATCATTGTCTTTTCCTAGTGGATTAGGAACATCACTATTATGAATGATTACGATATACTCCAAAAAGCCGGTATCTGAAAACCAATAGACTACAGGGCCTTCATTTGTTGTACAAACAACGACGAGCTGATCGTTATCTGTTGTATAAATATTTTTAATATAAGGAAATGGTGTACCTCCAGGTCCCTGCTGTCCCAGATAATCCAAATATGAGCCGTCACTATCAAAGCGTATCACCACTTTATCCAGCTCAACATTTTTTTCGGGATCTTTTAAGCGCTGCTCTTTGGGAAGTGTATCAACAACATACATTTTTTTACGAGAATCTACAGAAACTGGCCCTAAGGTACTAAACGGATATTGCACAGCTTTACGAGTGCTGCTTGCAGAAACTGAATCGACCTGCACAAAATCAGGGGAAACATTTGTTTCCGGATTATAAAAAAGGGTAAGCAAATCTCCATAGGAATTAAGTTCCAAAATCTTTTGAGACTCCCCGTTTACAACATAAAAAAAGCCAGATTGCATAGTTACATAGGTTTTTACAGAGCCTACTGAAGCCAAATTAAACAAATTGATTTGATTATCAAACTTGCCATAGCCAATCGAAAACAATTCTTCACTCTGCAATGCCATAGGAATAGAGTTATCAGAGCAAGAGAGACACGAAAAAGAAAGTATGCAAGCAACAATAACGCATAAAACAGAATTTTGACGATTCATAT
>JAILIC010000166.1 GCA_024695475.1 Treponema sp. | reverse complement strand
TAAGCAACCACTCATCCCACAGCTTTAATGCCTCTGGATGTTTAAATATTCCAGCTTCGACCAATACACCAACATAATTACCAGCCCGGTCAAATTCATATACGCCACCACGTATACAATCTGAAACAAAAATGCGGTCCTGATAAATTGCTATCCCCGTAGGACCAAGCAGTCCATCAAAAGATTCTGTCTTACCACCAAAAAATAATAAAGGCTTTCCCTCACTATCAAAAACATCTACACGAGAGTTTCCAAAATCAGTAACATAAATATTACTGTATGAATCCTGTGCCAGATACTGAGGGCCAAGCATTTCACCAAGTTTTCTACCCTTAGAACCAATATATTTAACAAAATGCCCTTTATCGGTAAATAAACTCAACCGATCCCCTGCACTCTCACTAACAAGGAGATTTCCGTCATGCAATCGAATAATATCAACAGGACGGTCAAAACCATTAATCGGACCTGTGATGCGATTTATAGCCAGCCCATTAATATCAAAAAGCAACAGATCGTTTGATCCATAAGAGAGCAACCACGTTGTTCCATTAGGATTTGGTAAAACAGATACTGGCTGATTAAAAATCATATTTTTACCATTTATACCAGGAAAGCTACCAGCTTCTGTATAATCAAGCTGTGTTTCTTGATCAACACCTGTAATACGCCGCTCACGGATGATTTCGATTCTGTCTTGTAATAAAGAATCTCCATACCCATTAGCAGAGGCTGTCTGCCACAATTCCAGAGCAAACCCTTCCATACCAGAACGATAATAGGATTTTCCTAACCAATCCAGAACACGACTGTCATTAGGAAGATATGAAAGCGCTTTTTCAAATCGGAGAACAGCATCGTTAAAAGCACCACGATAAAAAGACTGAACACCACGTCGAAATTCCTCATCCCGCAACCCTTCTTCCGCTGTACGAATAGGACGAGACTCAGTAACAGATTCCTCTCCAGCCACCTGTTTTGATTGAGCAACCAACGAAAAAAAAGAAATACAAAAAACAAACGCAGTAAGTATCTTTTTCATTATTAATTCCGACTTTCCATTATTAAACGGAGATGTTCCATAATCTCCTCATTATCATCACAAATTCCAACAGCCTGACGCACATACTTTTCGGCCTCTTTCATCAGACCAAGCTTAAAATATACCCAGCCCAACGAATCTAAACAGGCAGCTGAGTCTGGCGCTTTATCAAGCGCACGCTTACAATATGCAAGTGCTTCTGTCAAATCTCTATTTTCAGAAGCAAGCACATAGCCTAGCCCATTCAATGCCGTAACATTATTTGGATCATTTGCCAAAGCTTTTTTATAATATGTTACACAAGTATCGGGTTCTTTTCTTTGCCAATGTAAATATGCCAACGAGGAATATACGGCAGCAGGACGATATCCCGTTTCCAACAACTTATTCAGCTCAAAATAAGCAAGCTTTTTACGCCCCGTAACCGCATATATTATTGCTAATACATAGCGACATTGTAAGACACGATTAATATTTTTACCTGCAGTAACAACTTGCTCCAAATAGAGCAATGCATCGTCATATCGTTCTAATCGAGCATAACATAATCCAATGTAATAAGAAAGTTCAAGACTGTCTGCGCCAGAATCTTCAGGCAACGAAAAAAAATACGCAAGAGCATCCTTATAAGAGCGTCTTCGATAAAGAGTAATTCCTTCTGTTAATACATTTTTTTCTGCCATAACAGTCCCACCGCTTTTATTCTACAGTGAAAATGCGATACCGTCCACTACATCTGCATTAACTGGTTCAGCAAAAATACGAGAAATTGAAATATATCCTTCGTGTACAGCTTCGTAATCACTATTTCCACGACTCTCGCTTACGGGCTTGCCTTCCTTAAAGAAAAAATAATTCTGAGTATCAGGGGCCGTATATAGCTGAAGGGTATCTTTATACTGCCTAAACGCAGGCGTTGTATTAGATTTTACCCCTCGATACGAATACGCACTTGAAGCATTAACATTAACATAAACACAACGGTCATGAGGCATAGCACCATCAGATTGTGCAACCGTACATAAGGAAATCAACTGTGAAAGATTTTTAGCAGCAAAATCGGCAAGCGCATCATACTGCCATATATCATTAGACGAAACAATACTTAATGCAATACCAGGCACCCCATAAAGAACAGCTTGACAAGCAGCTGAAGCAGTACCAGAATAAACAATATCAGTACCAATGTTTGCACCTTTGTTTATACCAGACAATACAGCATCAGGTAGACCTGGTAACAACCCTCCACGGATTCCAGCAATGATGCAATCCACAGGATTACCTTCATATGCATATGCACGTGCAGAACGTGTAACAAGCCGTAAAGCACCAGACATAGAAATACAATGAGAAACACCAGAACGATTACGATCGGGAGCTATTACCCACACCTCATGATCTCGTGAAAGACGTTTTGCCAACGACTGAATTCCCTCACAATCATAACCGTCATCGTTTGTCAGCAACAACCTCATAGTATATCAATCCACTACAGTGGCTCCTCCAGCAGGATGTACTTCATAACATGCCGGATGGAAACCAAAAATGCGTTCATAATCTTTCAGTTTTGACTGGAACACAGGAACATCTTGTGTTCTGATAATAGTATATAAGCAACGACCAAATCCTTTGCCTGTAATACGACCGCAGGTAACAGGATTTCGAATATCTTCAAGTAATGGTTCCAACTCGTTAACACGTTTCAAAATCCAATCAATCTCAGGACAAGAAATCTCATATAAATCACGCATAAACTCATGACTTGTATTTACGGCACGAGCAAACAAACCAAACTGCTTGTTAATGATACCATCGCGAGCAAGCAATACACTCTTATGTTCCTGCATGATACATAACAACTTACGACGCATATCTTCCGAAACAACCGACAGTACTTCATTAACATCAGTAGTATCAGGATTATAAATCCAGCCACCATACACATTAGTCTTGAGGTCTTTTAATTCGCCCAAGAGAAGAACATTCTCTGGTTCCTGAACGGTTTCTTCGTCCCATAAAGAAATACGAGGTACACGAGCATCGACCAACATAATGACTTTATCAGGAAAATCAAAAGGAAGATAATCCCACGTTGCCTTTGAATGGTCAGTCAGCAACAATGTATTTTGCTTGGCATACAAAGCAGCATAATTATCAGCAAGATAGTTTCCCACATTAAGGAATAAGCGATTACCCCGTTCAACAACCTGCAAGAGCTGTGCCTCTGAACAATGTAAATCAAATAAAGCTCGTATTGCCAACGCAGAACCAATTTTAATTGCAGTGGTAATCCCAAATCCAGCAGATGGCAAAATATCACTATAAATAGTAAAGTTCATGCCCTTTACTTCAAATCCACCAGAAGTAAATCCGTAGACAATAGCTTTTATTGCGTTTGCCCATCTATCTTCCCTGCGGAATTTCAGTGATGTCAAACTTGCACGTTTGCGTTCATTTAACTGTGGAAAATAAAAACGAAGCGTCGAATCATCTCGAGGAGACACAGCCACATATACTGGTAAATCAACAGCCATGGACAATGTCTTGTCTTTACAAAACCAAGAATGTTCCCCTATCAGATGAAAACGACCAGGAGCCGAAACAACAATTTTCGGTAAAACTTCATACTCCGTTCCATGTGCGTCATTCACCTGCTTCATTATCGCTAAACTCAGTCCTGTACAATTTCTGTATGTTGCTTTTTTACAACGTTATATATAAAATAATAATCTAATGAGCGGAATTTTACAAGTTTTTTTCGTTTTTTTTTCAGGAATACTACACACTTCTGGAATTCCTAACGAATTACTGCTCAAATATGCACCTTTTGGGATACCCGCGTTTGGTTTAGCAGCCTTAATACCTTGCTATACAGCCCTCTCTCATGCACATTCATACAAAGCATCATTTTTTTTAATGGGGATACAGGCATTCACTGTACACATAACCTCAAGCTTCTGGCTTGCAAACTTCAAAGATTATGCTCTTTTTACACTAGGAGCATCAGCACTGGGAACAGCTTTCATTGCCTGCATATTTGGATGGTTTTTCCATATACCATACAGTGATGAATTCCGCAAACATACATGGACACAAACTCCAGCATTCCGCATCTGTTATTTTGCTGCGACATGGACAGTCTGGGAATGGACAAAATCATCAGGTTTTCTTGCATATCCATGGGGAACCATCTCCATGACGGCATACCCGCTCCATAGGCTAACTCAAATAGTAGACATCACTGGAGTCTATGGCATCAGCTTTTTATTTGCTTTTTTTGCAGCCATCTGTGGAGAAGCCTTATCTATTATTACAAGCCCAGCAAAAATAGCTTCCTTTGCACGCACCTGCATTGCATTTTCCGTGCTTATAATCGCCAGCATGGTATACGGATTTGTACAAACAAGTAAACCACGACCAATACAACACTATCTCAACACCATCCTCGTGCAGCAAAACAAAGACCCCTGGCTCGAACACTCTGACAATCGCAGCATCCTCATATCCCAAGAAGAAACTCAAAAGGCATTACAAGCTGCCCAATCACAAGGCAAACCAACAGACCTTATAGTATGGAGCGAAGCAGTCCTAAGCAGACCTTTTCCTTGGGCAATCAACTATTATCGAGGCAATCCACGCCAATCCCCACTGCTTTCTTTTATAGACCACTGCAATGTACCTTTTATCATAGGCGCCCCTTATACCTTTAATCGAGAAAAAGGCCAATATGGCAACGCAGCCATACTTATCGATAAAAATGGTACCTATGTGGATGCCTATAATAAAATACATCTGGTACCCTTTGCAGAATCAATTCCTGGTATGGAATTTGAATGGGTTCGTACAATCATGGACAGTATAGTAGGTTTTTCAAACGGCTGGTACGCAGGCCGGCAATATAAAGTATTCACTATAGATACACATACGCAAAACAATCAAATACATAACACAACAATTAGTACCCCCATATGCTTCGAAGATGCATTCCCTTCAATTTGTAGAAAGTTGCATAAAGCAGGGAGCGAAGTATTTGTAAACATAACCGATGATTCTTGGTCATTAACAACATCTGCGGAGTATCAGCATTTTGTCATAGCCGCATTACGAGCCATCGAATTCCGTACAACGCTTCTTCGCTCAACAAACTCTGGATACAGTGCGGTCGTTGATCCTACTGGTACCATAATTGCAGATCTCGATGTATTTACACAAACTGCAAAACACATTGCAGTTCCTGTATATAAACAGACAACAACCTTCTATGAAGTAGCA
>JAILIC010000162.1 GCA_024695475.1 Treponema sp. | reverse complement strand
AATCTCTCTTGCATGATCGCAACATCACCGTTACACCATCAATAAAGATAATACGGTCTCGTAACAGACGTGAAAAAATATCGTAAGATCGTTCACCATTTCCGCTTCGTTCAACTACATAGGGAACAAGCGTATTCATCTGTTCGTTCATAAACCTTCCTTACTTGTATATTCAAAAAAGACATCAGAAAATGTGATTATCTTTTATTATTGATTTTTGAAAAGATCTGCAAAAGCTACTGTATCACCTTTTGTAACTTTTACTTCAGTATACAATTGGTCATAGAGTTTTTGTTCTTTTGCATCATCTATAAGATACTCTTTTGCACGTGGATCCGCATAGTGTTTTTTAACATCTTCTACAGACATACCACCTTCTTCGGCAATTTTAGCATATTGTGCTTCAATTTCTTCAGGTGTAACGGTGATGTTGCGATCATGCAAGAGAGATTCGACAATAATTCGGCTCTTAAGCAATTTCTCGGCATCTCCAGCCCATTCTTTGAGCATATCTTCTTTTTTCTGACCAGAAGCAACAATCATCTTTTCTAACTGTTCTGGAGTTGTCTGGAACTGTTGTGCCATCATATCCCAGCGGCTTTCCAGTTCTGCAGATAACATTGATGCAGGAATATCAAATGGATTACGTTCCACTAACTGAGAAAGCAGATCATTGTTTTTCAACTCTTTTACACGGCGGTTCTTTGCAGTTTCCATGTTTTTAGAGATGTCTTTTTTAAGATCATCAAGAGTCTTGTATTTTTCGCTTACATCTTGTGCAAGATCATCGTCAATCTTTGGAAGATTTTTTACTTTGATCGCAGTAACTGTCGCATTGATGATTTTTGTTTTTCCTGCAAATTCTTTATTATCATCAGTCTTTTTGTATTTCTTGGTGATATCTTTTGTCTCACCTTTTTTCATACCGATGACATCATCATCAATTTTATAGATGTTTTCACCAGAACCTACAGTGAAAGCAAAATCCTGTCTCTTTGTGTTTGCGATTTCGTTTCCAGCTTCATCTTTTTCAAAGAAGGTAACGGTAACGATATCACCTTTTGCAACAACTTCGTCATCTTTTTTGTCGATAACAACAGCGTTTCTTTCCTGAATAGCTTTAAGCTCTTCTTCCATTTCTTTATCACCGATTGAAACCTGTGGTTCTTTTACGGTGATGCCTTTGAAATCACCAACAGTTACTTTAGGGAATACATCGTAGGTAACTGTATATGTTAATTCTTTAGTAATATCAAGTTCTGGAAGTTTTTCAAGAGATGGCTGCGCATAGGGTAGAGGACGATTTTCTGTTTCTTTTTCAAAAATTTCATTAAGAGATTTATCGATAAGATCTGTTGTTACATCGGCTTTGAGAGCTGATCCATATTTGCGTTCAAGAACGGATACAGGAACGTGACCTTTTCTAAAACCGGGCATCTGCATGTTTTTTGCATATTTATTGATTAATTCTGAGTAGTTAGAAGCTACATCTTCCTTTGCAATAGTAACAGTCAGTTTTACGGCTGATTTTTCGAGTTTGACGAATTCTTTTGTGATATTCACGCTGCTATCCCCTTAAAAAATAAAAATAGTAAAAAAAAGCGATTCAGATTACTCCAAATCGCCATTTACAAGAGCGGGAAACGGGAGTTGGACCCGCGACATCCACCTTGGCAAGGTGGCGCTCTACCACTGAGCTATTCCCGCATGTTTTAGCATGCATCTCCATTATATCTTATAATGGAAGGTGTGCGAGAGGAGGGACTTGAACCCTCACGCCTAAGGCACTAGATCCTAAGTCTAGCGTGTCTGCCATTTCACCACTCTCGCGTATTTAAACTAAGAGGTTCATTATTAGACCGACCCCAAGCGTTTAGATGAGCGACCGGGGGATCGAACCCCGGACCCACAGATTAAGAGTCTGTTGCTCTACCAGCTGAGCTAGTCGCCCATATGTTAGTTACATTTTAATTTTTGCGTCCGACACGTCTCGAACGTGCAACCTACGGATTCGAAGTCCGTTGCTCTATCCAGTTGAGCTACGGGCGCATTATCCTTCGGTTCAGCGTTGATACGTTAATGGGCAGGGTGCCTAGTGGGGATCGAACCCACGACAACCAGATCCACAATCTGGCGCTCTACCGCTGAACTACAGGCACCAAGTAACTGACGAGATGAACTATAACATAAATGCTCAAAATTAGTCAAGAATGTTTGTAGCTTTTTCGAAAAATATTTTTACTATTTTTTTCTTTTTCTTGTTAAACTTGATTTTTTTTATTCCGATATTCAAAAGAGAGAACCAAGAAGGATCATGGATATGACAGAAAAAAACAAGAAAGAACTTGTAAGTTTACTTGAAAAAGAAAGTACTGTTTTAGACGCAACTTTTACTGAACAGTCTAAATTACGCGTCGCAGTAATGGCAAAGGATTGGATGGCTCTACAGGATTGTATTCTCTCTTTAAATGAATTATCAGATTCATTTTCAAAGCTTGAAGAAAAGAGAACACAAATTTCAGTACCTAATGACATTGTTGCTATTCCTGAAGTCGCGGCGATTGCAATGAATGTTCGCAATAAATTGATCAAATCAAAAATTGAAAACTCTGCTCTTGCGGATTATGTTCGTATTACTCGTGGTTTTATCCAAGGAATATTGGATAAGGCTGTACCTCAAAAACGTAATACTTTGTATTCACGTACCGGTACTATTGTAAAAACGCAACCAAATAGTGTTGTGCTTAATGCGTTAATGTAAGGCGGTTTTTATGGCTAATTCATTTGCTGGGATTGAAATTGGTAAACGGAGTTTAATGGCTCTTACGCAGTCGATCACTACTGCAGGACATAATATTTCTAATGCTGATACAGAAGGGTACTCTCGTCAGCGGGTTCAGATAACTACTTTTGATCCGATATATCGTCCTGATTTAACAAGAGCTGAAACACCAGGACAAATTGGTCAGGGAGTTTCAATTGAAAGTATTAATCGCATACGTGATGAGTTACTTGATCAGCGCATAACGGCACAGACAAATGTAGAATCATATTGGGCTACCCGTGAAAAATACTACTCAATGATTGAACAGATATACAATGAACCTGATGATATATCTGTTCGTAGTACAATGGATAAATTCTGGGGAGCTTGGCAGGAATTGGCTAATAATCCAGAAAGTCAAGCAGCCCGACAGGCTGTTGTGACTCGAGGCGAGACTTTGACAGATTCGATTCAGCAACGTTGGAAAGGATTAAGTGGTATTGGTACACTTATTAATGGTGATATTGAATCAACTGTCCGTCAGGTTAATAATTACGTTAATCAAATTGCTGAGTTAAATAATGAGATTGTTCGTTCTAAGGCAATGGGAGATAATCCAAACGACCTGCTGGATCGTCGTGATGTTGTAGTCGAGAAGCTTTCCTCATTGATGAATATCACTACTGATAATCGTGATAGTGATGAATTTATGGTGCATCTTGATGGCCATATTTTAGTGCAAGGTGGTAAAGCCCGTACATTCTCTATTGAATCGGTTATTGATAATGATGGGTATTCTAAAGTTGTTTGGACTGATAGCAAACAAACTGCAGAAATAAGTGGTGGTTCCCTTGGTGCATTAATAGAATTGAGAGATGTTGATGTCCGAAATGAGATTCAAAGTTTGAATACCATGACACTTAATTTTTCTGATTTGGTAAATGACGTCCATCGTAATGCTGTTGCTGCAAATGGAACTTCTGGTTTGGATTTTTTTGTTGAGCAGTCATTTGTGACAAATACAAATGGTAACTATGATCGTAACGGTGATGGTCAGATGGATAGTTCCTATATATTCCGTTTTACGGGAACTAATGCTTTGAAAGCTCAAGATCAGATTGGACTTGAAGGCGTTATGACTCTTTCTGGTAAGAATGGAACTATTTCAGTTGCTTACCATGCTACTGATACGGTAGAAGCTGTTATTAATCGTATCAATGACAGTGAAGGTGAAGTAAAAGCCTATTTGGACCGCAATAATAATTTAGTATTGAAAGCTACTACTGCTCAAGATTTGGATAATCCTGATTTTGTTATTCGCCATGTTGAAGATAGTGGATTTTTCTTGACTGGATATGCAGGTATTTTGAAAGGCTCGGGACCTGAAAATGCTTATGATTTTGCTCAGGCAGATGCTGTACAGATGCTTGCAGATGCCCAGTTTGCCGTAACACCAGTATTAAACCCTGCAGGATATATCGAGGTTAACTCTGAAATTCGTAATGATGTTATGAGTGTTGCAGCTGCACATCCAAATGCTTTGGGTATTGGTGCCATCGGTAATGGCCAGGCAGCAGTTGAAATAGCGGCTATCCGTAATACTCCTATGATGATTGGACGTGAACGTACGCTTGATGATTATTTTGCAGAATCTGTAACTAATGTTGGTTTGAAAGGTGAACAGGCTGTAACAAATCTTACGAGCCAGAATGCCATTATGGATGATCTGCGAGGATTACGTGACTCAATTAGTGGTGTAAATATTGACGAAGAATTGGCTGATCTTATGAAATTTCAGCATGGATACAATGCTGCTGCAAAATTTGTGAGCGTTATGGATTCTTTGCTTGATACAGTTATTAATAGACTTGGAGTATAATTATGACAGGTAGAGTAAGTACAAATATGACCGCTGGCGGCGTACAGATGAATCTTCGTCGTCAGGAAGTAAAAGTAAATAAAGCCAATGGACAGATGGGTAGCCAGAATAGAATTCAGGAATTAAGAGACGATCCAATTGCGGCTGGTCATCTTGTTCGTTATCAGTCTTACTTATCTCGTGTCAATACGTTTGAAAACAACGCAAAAGTATTAAGCGATGAATTCTCTATTAGAGAAGGCTATATGAATAGTTCTCTCGATATGATGCAAAGGGTGCGGGAGCTTGCAGTTACTGGTGCAAATGGTATTTATCAACGAGATGATCTAAAAAATATGGCTGTAGAAGTTGATCAGTTGTTGCAGCAGTTGGTTCAGAATGCTAATGCTGTGGGACCTGATGGAAACTCACTGTTTGCCGGTACCAATGTAAAAACAACTGCCTTTGATGTTGAGATGGGAAATGTTGAAGGATCTCGCCAACCATTGATTGAAAGCATCAGATATAATGGAAATGTTGAAGTCAATAATGTTGAAGTTGATGAACATAAATATATGATTTCAGATAATGCTGGTAATCGAACATTCTGGGCTGAAAAACAGCAATTATACGGAGGTAGGGATGCTAGTTCTTGGCAGGCTACTTCTGATAGTGTCATTTCAGTTGATGGTGTCAATATCCCTATCAAAGCTGGTGATAACGTGTATGCACTTGCCGCAAAAATTAACGATAGCGATGCGGCTGTAAAGGCATCGATTGATCCTATCAGCCATGCACTGAATTTAGTTACCACTGATACAAGACAGTTATGGTTGCAGGATGTACAAGGTTCTGCATTGAATGAATTGGGAATTATCAAGGATAGAAGTCAGCTTCCTCCTTATAATTTAGGAGATAGTGTTCGTGTATCTGGTGGTTCTATGTTTGATACTGTAATAGCACTACGTAATGCTATGCTTTCTGGTGATACAGAAGCTATTGGCGGACGTGTTTTGGCTTCTTTGGACAGCGGAATCGATAATCTGGTGACAAGATTGGCAGAATCTGGTTCCCAGTACGAACGAGCACAGCAAAATATTACTCGCAACTCCCAAACTGCTTTGACTACAAATCAAATGATTTCTCGTGAAGGAGATTTGGATTTTACCAAAGCTGTTACAGATATGAAGATGTTGGAATATGTTTATCAGGCTACATTGAGTACTGCTGGTAAAATGTATCAAAGTTCTCTTCTTAATTATATGCGCTAGAGGTAGCACTGTATGGATATACGAACAAAGACAATGGGTACCATCACGATAGCTGATGATCATATCATTGACATACCGGATGGTCTCTTTGGATTTGAAGAATATAAGCGTTTTGCTTTGTTTGACTCTGAATATGAACCATTGATGTGGTTGCAATCATTGGATGAAGTCAATTTGGCATTTCTTGTTATCGATCCGTTTCTTATTTGTAATAATTATGAATTGGATGTTGATGATGCGACATTGTCGTCAATCGGAATTAGAAAACCGGCGGATGTTCATGTTATGGTAATTGTAACGGTTCCTTCTGATGGGCGGCCTGTTACCGCTGATTTACAAGGACCTCTTGTCATAAATCGAACAAATAAGAAAGCTATGCAAACGATTCTTTCGGATACACGCTGGACAACAAAGTTTGATATTCTTGCTGCGCTGAAAAACAGGGAGGAGAATAAATGCTAATTCTTTCCCGTAAAGTCGATGAAAAGATTTGTATCGGCAGTGATATTGTCATTACCATAATCGGACTTCATGGCGATCAGGTAAAGATTGGAGTAGAAGCACCAAAGGACGTAAAAGTATTTAGAAAAGAAATCTTTGAGGCAATTCAGACCGAAAATAAAGCAGCTGCTACAGATGAGCAAACCTTACATACGTTGTCTCGTTTGTTGAAGAAATAACCTATTATTTTTTGAGAAGAGCTTCCTCTGCTTCGCTGGCACGTAAATATGTTGGTCCATCGAAGTCTTTAAGGGGAGGCTCTTTTTTTTCTATACAGCGTTCTGCGAGAACAAAGAGACTGTCGGTTGTGGATGGCTGTGTTTGTATTGTATACAGCTCTCGATTCAGATTTTTTGCCCGTTCGATAAATACTGGTGCATCTGGTCCACAAACAAAGATTTTTCCATTTGCTGCGTTGCAAATGGTGTCGATATTATATTCCCCATCTTCGAGTATCTTTTTATTGTTTTCAATGACACAAGCAAAAAAATGATCTTTTTTAGCATCCATGACCGAAATTAGTGTATAGGGGAGCTTTTCAAAAGGATGAGCATATGTATCAAGCGTTGAAATTCCATATACAGGAATTCCATAGGCAAGCTCTATTGCTTTAACTGCTGCAAAACCAAGACGTAAACCTGTAAATGAGCCGGGGCCTTTGCACAATACGGTGTAATCTAATTCTTTAGATTGCATATCAACCTTTTGTAATACAGAGTCGATGGCAGGAAGTAATGCCTGTGATTGCTTCATACCTATATCAAGAGTTAGTGTTACTGTTTTATCTTCATTTTTGGCTGCTATATAAATCTTTGTAGCTGCAGAGTCTATTGCAAGGGCTTTCATTAGTTCTATAAATCTCCATAAGGCCAGTTGTCTATCGTAATTTCGCGAGATCCATCAGATTGAGGTGTAATGGTAATTGTTATTGTGTTTTGAGGCAATTGACCAGCAACTTTTTCGCTCCATTCAATGATACAAACACCATCTCCATATAACATATCTTCGGTTCCAAGGTTGATAAAATCTTCTTCACCATCGAGACGGTATACATCCATATGATAGAGAGGTAATCTTCCTTCATATTCTGAGATAAGACAAAATGTTGGACTCGTAATTGTTTCTGTAATATCGAGGGCTTGAGCAATACCTTTTGTAATAGTAGTTTTGCCGGCTGCAAGGGTACCTCGCATAGCCAAAACATCTCCTTTTTTTAAAAAGAAGCCTATTTTTTTACCAAGTGCGATTGTTTCCTCGGTACTTTTTGTATTAATAGTAATCAGGGTAGCTTTCCTTCAGCATCCATTGTTGTAATAAATTGCAGAATTGCTTTTCGTAAAGGAATGATTGGGTAGTCATTTGATTTAAAAGCGTCCAAAATAAACTCTTTATTTCCCAATGGACCTGTTTCGATTGTGAAACTAATCGGAATTTCAAAACTGGAAGCAGGTATTTCTACTACAGCCTTTGCCGTAAATGTGCGTCTATAGTAAATCGCAACATCTTCTCGATTGATGTCTTTTAGTTCCAAAATCCTCATATTCTTTTAGGTTACCTCAATACTATAAGTGAGTCAAGCAGAAAAATTGTAGACTTTTGCAAAAATTCTGTTTTGGACTTCCTGCGAAATCTGCACAAATTTTATGTGTAGATGATATTCAGCTATTTCGGGTTTCTTTTTAGTATTTACAATGAGACCGACAACACTGTCTGTTGATATACCTGGAATATTAAGTTCAATCCATATGTGTTGGTCTTTTTTTATAGGTAATTTTGTTATGAGCTGGCAACCACCTCCTGATATATCATCTAGATATCCTGGGTAGCGATGTTCCTGAACTTGATATTTCTTTTGACCAGAACTGTCATCCTGCAAAATTTTAACAGCGCAGAAAACTGTTTTTTGATGTATTTTGATACGTTTTGTTTGGCGGCGACTAAATCCAATAATATTAGTGGAATGGGTAATAAGCACTTCTAATGTTCCATCCAGTGTAGTCGCATATCGTACAAGGCGGGTATTTATCTCATATTCCATACCAGATGGCATACTGAACAGAAGTTCTATTTTACTTAAGTCTGCAGGTTTATCTGGAGAATTGTAGAGATTTCGGGGTACAAGAAGATATAACCCATCTTTAGTATTCCGCTGGATTTTAAGCGAATACTGACGAGTAGAAGGAGCTATATACAGCAAGGATGTTCCTTCTGGGATATTTTTTGATGATGTAATCATCGTTGCTGCAGCATGTGATTTTTCAAATTTATAGAGTAATTGAAAAAGGGCACCGATAGTAGCTTGAGAGTCAGGTTGTTGCATAAGGTGGGCATAGTATTTTTCAAAATACTGCTTTAGCAAATCTTCATCTTTTACCAGATACTCAAGATTTGGGGCAGAGGTAACTTGGCACATATCCCATAAAAAATTGCGCTCGTCACGTGAAAAGTTATACATTTCAACGACGTTGTTAACATTGACGAGCTTTGTTGGTTTTCTTTTTTGTTTTTCTGCATATTCTGGTGATTGTTTAGCTGCATGTATTCTTGTATATGCTAACCAGATTAACAGTAATACACCGATGATCGAAACGGTTACAATTAAAACCAGTGATATGAGTGAAACATCTTGTCGTGCTAGTAACGGGGAACCTGGGGTGGCGTATTGATTCATTTATTGTCTCCAAAAGAAATTGCAGTTGCTAAAGAATCTAGTCTTGGGCAGATTTCGTACTCTGCCAAATCACCGATGCTTACCAAATCATTTGCTTCTAATGCTTGCTTAAAATCATCGAGAAGCTGTGTAAATTCGACAAAAAAGTCTTGGATTGATTTTCCATCAATTTGTATATTGCCATATGTTTGAGGAAATAATGCGGATAACGATGCTGTATGACAGAAAGAGTCTATTCCATCTGCCAATTGTGTGATTTTTTTGTGAGCATCAGCAGTTTTTCCGCTTTGGAGCTCCATAGGAATCTGTTGTAATGATGCCGTAAGTTCCTTGAAGAATTGAGCATGCTGTTTGAAAGATTCTTGAATCGCATTTTCAGAGACGACTGATAACTCTATTTTTGTATCGTCAGCAAGCGGTATTGTTGTTATAGCATCAAACTTTTCTGCAGATATTGTCTCACCGTTGAGTACAATGCCTATGGTTGCGATGTGTGCTGCTTCGCAACTTTCTTCAAATGATCGGAGAACATCACCTACGGTCTTTTCGTTTTCTAAAGTTACATCAAGTTGTTCGCCGTTTACATATAAAGTCATGATTATTCTCCTTACTTTTTTATATTATTAATTTTTTTGTCCCTGATTTGCAAAATTAGAGATTCGGTTTTGTTGATTCTCTAAATTATTGAGGGTGCTTTCCATATGTCCATATTTTGAACGAAGTTCCGATTCTTTGCTATCGAGCTGTGTTTGTAAGCGTGCAATTTTACTTTCTGACAGTTTTATCTGGGTATCCAATGTGGATGTCTTAGAAGCGATAATGCCTCCTGACTGTACATAGCCCGTAATTTGCTTATCTAAGGCATATCCGATACCAGAATCAATAATCATATCACCGTCACTGTCAAAGCCAAATAAGTTTTTTATTTCCGAAAGATTGTTTTCCAGTACGTCATCTAATTTTTTTTCATTTATTTCCAGATAGCCACGGAGACGACTCGGGGTGTATCCTCCAGCACCTCCAGAAGCTTGTGTTGCGATACCAATTTCATTAAGCATGGTTATATCGCTGTCTTCTGATGAGCGATAACTGGCTGCAACAGTACGTTGCATTTGTGATTTTATATTTGTTAATGAAAAATCTCCTAGGAACATTCCAAGGTGATTTTCTTCGGTTTCTTTTTCACTATCAGTGAGATAATCTAACTCAGAAATAATCTCAGGTTTATCTTGTGATAAGATATTTATTTCTGCAATCGCCTGATTATATTTTCCGACAAACGTAATTAATGTCTCTTTTGCAGAGTCTTTGTCAGGTTTTATTTGGATTGTTGCTGTTTCTTTTGTTTTATCCGTAATATTGATCGTCACATTTGGTACAACGTCATCAATTGAATTGGTAGGTCGTTTGATGGTTATACCTTCGTATTGAAATACTGCATCACCTGCAGTAGAAATGGCATGATTAGGAGCAAAGCCTAAAGCATCTTTTTTATTGTATGCAGACATTTGCTCTATATTTATTTGATCACCTGTGTTTCGGTTGCGGATAACGATTGAGTGTATACCGCTATATAACGAAGCATCTATTGTCGCTTTTATCCGGCCAGACTCCTCGTCTTTTTCCAATGTAGCAGGATCTATAAGCTGTTCGCTACCATCCTGCATACGTGCATAAATAAGAGATTCGTCATTGGTAATTGGATTTAATGGTTCAGTTAGATCTGGTATAGGAAGCGCTGTCTCACTCTGAGCATTTTCTACGGTAATGCCCTCAAATTCGATTGAGTCAGAGGGGAGTGATGGGCGTAAAAGCGCTTCATTTATCTCGTTTGTTATATCTGTAGAAGTTTCTGTTGTATATTGGATTTCAATACGTGCATCTGAGTTATTTACATATTTTGCAGGTAATTCAACGGTAAAGCCACCTCTTGGTGGAACAACGACAGTTGTATCATGCAGATATACTGCTTTGCTTGAAATTGCAGGCATGCCAGGTTGCTCTACAATTGGCTGTGGTGGAGCCAAAGGCTCCAAAATTTCATTATTTTGAGTACAAAAAGCATCAGAAACCGGCGTAACTGGAGAGATTATATTTGTTTCTTTTGCAAACTGTAAGGCATCATCTTTAAACTCAAGGTGATTTTCTTCTCCGGTTTTAAGAGACTCGATAATAAGCGATTGAGAACCGTTATTCATGCCGATGATGTCTGCTTTAATTGTTTTATTGCCGCGCTTATTGAGGGAGCTTACAAACTCGGACATTTTGCCGCCTTTCCAATGAAAAGAAACTGTTTTGTCATTTACGGTAAATGTGTATTGACCGGCTGGAACCTTAAAGTCTTTAGGTAATTCTTGTGACATAAATCGGTCGGCAGTAGCGGGATTTAAAACTTTAACTTTAAAGCTACCAAATTCAGCATCACGATCAGCTGTTGCGGTGATAGCATTTTCTTCTGAAGATTCTGTAATTTTATTATTGAATGGATTGTCAAACGAATAGAGTGTTTTAACAGTGTCGCGCAGGGTAGACAATTTTTGGTTTACCCCGCGCCAAGCACTCTGTTGGTCCTTATATTTGTCTAAGGATTCCTGCTCTCTTGTGAGAGGAACCCTTTCTGCTTTCATAAGGGCTTCAACAAGATCATTGGTCTTGTATTTGTCAGATACTCCTGGTATGTTTATTCCAGCCATAGGCATAGTGCCTGCAGACAGAAGCAGCTTTAAATCAACTCATCAAATAAAAGCCCTATGGCTCTTCTGATTCTGACTTTCAGCTTTTGCATATCTTCAGACGGTATCTCCTTTATAACCTGATTTGTGCTAGGATCCATTATCTTAATGACAACGCTTCCTAGTTCCTTATTGACGTTAAACTGTAATTTACGTCCCATCACCATGTCTGAAAGTTTTTGAAGCTGTTTTACATCTTCTTCAACATTGGCATTATTCTGGACTAAATTTTCGACCACTTTGGCGCTATCGGCTATCGCTGGTTGTTCAGTGATAATAACAGCACCTTTATGCTGTGTACTTACGGAGTTTAAATATTTTCGGCCGTCCATTGCCAGATTCTGCCCTATGTTACTTACTGTATTCATTGGGCGTTTCCTCCTGAAAAAAACCAGAAGAGGGGCGCACCCCTTCTGGTTCACGTAGTGCGTCAAAAAGATGACATCCAGTTATCTCTTTAACTCAATACGATTTTATCTCAGCAATGACAATACGTTCTGGCTCTGTGAGTTAGCCTGAGCGAGCATTGCTGTACCAGACTGTGTGAGAATCTGGTTCTTGGCAAATGCAACCATTTCTGACGCCATATCTGTATCACGGATACGTGATTCAGAAGCCTGCATGTTTTCTGCAGCGACGTTAATACCCATAACAGCTGTTTCAAAGCGGTTCTGATATGCGCCGAGGTCAGCACGCTGCTTTGATACAGTGAGCAGAGCCTGGTCTACAGAAGAAATCGCCATGTTCGCACTGTCTGGTGTAGAAATGCTGATGTTTTCATCGCCACCCTGAGCACCTCTCAATCCAAGAGAAGTAGCTGTCATTGTACCGATGTATACACGTGCATTCTGGTCTACGTTAGCTCCAATCTGGAACTGCATAACTCTGCCTGATGCTGAGTCTACTGCGAAACCGCCAGTAAGCATGTTCATACCATTGAACTGGGCTGAACTAGCAATGCGGTCTACTTCAGATACAAGCTGAGAAACTTCAACCTGAATCTGCATACGGTCTTCATCTGAATAAATACCGTTAGCTGACTGAACAGCCAATTCTCGGATACGCTGCAAAATGTCACTTGTTTCTGACAAGTAACCTTCTGTTGTCTGGATAAAAGAAACACCGTTTTCAATGTTTCTGCTAGCCTGATTCAATCCACGGATCTGAGAACGCATCTTTTCAGATACTGCCAATCCAGAAGCATCGTCACCAGCTTTGTTAATACGCTGACCTGAACTGAGTTTTTCAATGTTGCCCTGAATCTGGTTATTAGAAATACCCAGAGTACGATCAGCATACATTGCACTCATGTTGTGATTAATTACCATAGTTATACCCTCCATGTTTAAAACCCAAAACTTCATGCCTTGAGTCCTGGTTGTGCGGGCTGCTTCCGGTTATTGCGCCCCCGGATGCAGTTTCAGACCCTAACAGCAGGAACCGTTGGCCATTACACATAGTACCATAGCCAACCGTCCATGCCGCCACAAATACCGACAGGGTAGGGTATATTTTCAAAGATCAAAACATGTCTGAAAACATGTCAAAGTAGTTTCATTAGTGGGGTGTTTTTGTAGAAAAGAATACTTTGTGAAGAGCAAAACACCGCGCCAGTAGTAAAAGGTTGTGATAATTACCACTACCTCTTACTACCAGTATAATACACTATCTCAGTAAAGACAAGACATTCTGTGACTGAGTATTAGCTTGAGCAAGCATTGCTGTTCCAGCCTGTTGCAGTACAGTGTCTTTAGTAAACTCGACCATCTGGCGGGCCATGTCTGTATCACGAATACGTGATTCAGAAGCCTGCATATTTTCAGAAGCAACGTTAAGACCTTTTACAGTCATTTCCATACGGTTCTGATATGCACCCAGATCAGCACGCTGTTTGTTAATCTTCTTTAGAGCTTCATCAATAGTGCCGATTGCGCGGTTGGCATCATCCGGAGCTGCGAGAGTGATTTTCTCTTCTGTACCAATAGCACGAACACCGAGTGCAGCTGCTGACATTGTTCCAATGTAAACACGCATTCTCTGGTCCATGTTAGCACCAATGTGGAACCACATTGATCCTGTTACAGAGTTTTCACCTGTTGGCTCAGCAAAACGTCCTGTCAACATGTTCATACCGTTGAACTGTGCACTGCTTGCAATTCGGTCAACTTCAGAAATGAGAGCAGAAACTTCTACCTGAATCTGCATACGGTCTTCATCGGAATAAATACCGTTTGATGACTGTACAGCGAGTTCACGAATGCGCTGCATAATATCTGTTGTTTCCTGCAAGTAGCCTTCGGTTGTCTGGATGAAAGAAATACCATTCTGTGCGTTTTCAGAAGCTTTGTTCAAGCCACGAATCTGTGCACGCATCTTTTCAGATACTGCGAGACCAGATGCATCATCACCTGCACGGTTGATGCGTTCGCCAGAAGAAAGTTTTTCCATATCTTTAGAGATACCGAGACCTGTAATGCCCAACTGACGGTTGGCATACATAGCTGACATGTTGTGGTTGATGACCATATACATTCCTCCATGGATGTGTTTTATGAAAGCAACATCCTTGCTGCTTTCAGTGTAAAAGCGTACATATGAATACAAGGCTGCATCTGTGCGCTTTTACATGAATAATATGGTTGCTGCTTCACAAGAAGCGAAACAATCCATTATTATTCATTATTTATAATCGGCATGGAGTTAAGAAATCTTTACAATTTTTTTTAAAATTTTATGCTTTTTAGTACAGAAATGACCGTTCTCAGTGCCTTGCCACGGTGAGAGATGGCATTTTTCTCATCAGCGGTTAATTGAGCTACGGTTTTATTGTATTGAGGAAGCTTAACGATTGGATCATATCCAAAGCCACCGTCTCCTGCTGCTTGTTCGATAGATGGAATGATACATCCTTCCATCGTTTCCTGAGCGATAAAGAAGCGGTCTGGATTGAGTAATAGCACCATGGAACAAGTGTAATGACAGGAACGCTCTCCATGAGGAAAGTGTGAAGTATCGATGTTTTTGGTTGCAAGGGCATTGTTGAGCTGCTCTATAAGCATCGCATTTTTCTGCTCTTGTGGTATTTTTTTACCGTCAGGTGATCCTTTTGGAAAGTCTGCACCTGCATAGCGTGCAGAGTATATACCTGGAATGCCATTGAGTGCATCTACACAGATACCAGAATCATCTGCCAAAACGGGTTGATGTACGATGTTCCATAATGCCAATGCTTTTATCATACTGTTTTCATAGAATGTCGTACCTGTTTCGTCTGGATCAAAGGCGATGCCCTCATCTGTTGGAGTGACGATTGTATACTCGGGGAGTAGCTGAGCAAACTCTCTTTTTTTATTGTTGTTTCCTGTTGCGATATAGATTTTCATATAAGTGATGGTATATAAATTATTCAAAAAAGTCTATGTTTACGGCAGCAAGGCGTTCTTTAGCTTCTGTTTGATAGCGTACTATTTGTCGAGTACTTATGCCTATGAGTTCTGACAGTCGTTGATTTGTTGGTACAATTCGTACGAGCCGTTTTGTGTACAACGATGTGAGGCGATTTTGCCAAACTGATTCGTGCTTGCTTTGTTGTATGTCATATTTTTTGTATGCTTCTGATAGATAGTCTGAGTCTTGTTTTTGAAACGCTTTGCGTATCTTAAAGTGGTAGACCCTGCCGATTTTACTTACATACGCTTCTCGTCTTTGTCTTTTTTCAATGAGTTCTGCATTGAGTAAGTTGACGTATGATTGCAGTAAGTTGTACTCACAGTGACAAAAACGGCTGATGTCATACAGCATTTGTTCAGTGATATAGTGACATGATTTAAAAGTAAGAATGAGAACCGTTTTTTGAACTCGTGTTTTTTTGCGCCATGCTAACGCTTGAGACATTACTGTTTCATCAAGATAAAGTGGTTGTTGCTCAGCGATAGGTAATGTCCTGCTGTATTCATTGTCTTGGTAGCGGGCTTCGGTATCTTTATAGACTTCTATAGAGGTTGTAAGTATTGCTTGTTCAGTATTCTTTATGATCTTACACCTTTTTTTCCACGATGCCTTGTGCTGACGGACAAAATGATAAAATAAATACGAATACCCGGTCTTGTATGGCGGAAGCGATTTTAAAAATGAAGAAATACCTTTATAGATATAAAAGAAAAAGTCATCAATATCCTCTTCATCGCTGTTGTATAATCCATAGCGTAATTTGTTATTGGTAAGTTCTTGTAATAACTTAGAAATACAGACCTTTTCTGAGATTTTGTCGTTTGTAAAATCGTGTAATATCTGTTCAACTTGGTTGTAGCTCATTTTTCCTCTCTTTATATTTTTTTAGAGGCATGACAGCAAGTTGTGTGCCAATAAAAATAGCTGAGAGAGGATAAAAAATGAACTGTAAGACAAGTATTTTAGCTAACTTGGTATAAAAAATGCAAACTATGAAAGAACTCTTGCAAAACGCTTACATATCTCGGGAATGAGTGTATGTAATTTACCTTCAACACTCATGCCAGAAGCATTTTTATGTCCACCACCTCCAAAAGATGCGGCAATGGCACTGACATCAACAGAATCTTTTGATCTAAAGCCTGCGGTGCAAGAATTTTCTGTTTCTTGACGAACAAAAACAACGGCTTCGACACCATCGATGGCTAGCAGCAGCTGATATAATGCATCAGAATCTCTGCCATCAGCTCCGTATCGTCGTGTGTCTTCCATTGTTTCAAAGGTGACGATGAGTTTACCGTTAAAATAGCGTTCTGCGTGATCGAGGGTAACACCGAGTAACTTTCTGGTAAGAAAGGGCTTGCCACTGGTGATTTCATCATAAGTGGTACGAGGATTTGCTCCTGCTTCTACTAATCGTGCGGTATTCTTAAATACCTCTGCCGAATTATCTGTTAAAAAGCGGAAATATCCGCTGTCTGTTGCCAGTCCAAAAAATAAGGTTTTTGCAGTTTTTTCATCAAGCGTACCGATAATTCCTTCATAAAGCATTTGTACCAAACAAGCGGTAGCAGGCGAGGTCGGATCTATTATTGCAGTGGTTGGATCAGAGCAATCAGCGGTTTTGTGATGGTCAACGATGAATGTATCCAACCCCTTAAAATCACCGTTTATATCGCCTAAACGTGATAGTTCTGAACAGTCGAGGATAATTAAGCCAGTTTGTTTTCGTTCTGATTCTGTAAGAAATTGCATGTCAGCAGTAAAAAGAGATTCCTTATTACGAATCTCTTGACGCTTAAAGGGACCTGCAGATAAGAGCTGGTATTCTTTGTTGCACTTTGCTAGCAGTGCCGCCATGCCTAAACAGCTTGATATACAGTCACCGTCAGGCTCTTTGTGTCCTGCGATAAGAAAAAATGAATGATTGTCGATAAATGTTTTAAAATGGTTAATTTGTTCGCTGGTAAGTGATTTCATATATGCCTTTAAAATAAAAAAAAATCGTTCCCTGTATAGTGTTTATAGAGTACACGGAAACGATTTTTTTTGAAAGACCTATATGTACAGGAACCTCTAAAAACTGAAACTTTTAGAGGCTGTATAGTTCTGTTTATAATTCGAGCTCGAGTGTATCTTTATCAGTGCCTTCGAGTTTTGCTCCTCGTTCTACGACACCCCAAACAGAGTCTGTTCGGGAAACAGGAGCTGTCAGGATAACTTTATAAAAAGCTCCATCTTTTTTGACATAAGTCATGTATGGCTTAATTCCCCTTGGTGCTGCACGGAATACAAGTTTAGCAGGATTTTCTACACTGCTTTTAATCCATGCTTTTGGCAATGTTGCTTTACCGACTGCAGCTCCGTATTTTGCATAGATAACGACATATCCACCCTGACCATCTAAGATCTTATAGATAGGTACATTTTCGTAGGAAAGATTAGACTTACCTTGGAAGTTACTTTCCTGAGCAGAAACAGAAAATGCTACAAGCATTGTTACTACAATCGTTAAAAAGAATCCTTTCTTCATGTCAGAAGCCTCCATTACATGATGCCGAGCATGATAGCTTTAATCGTATGTTTGCGATTTTCGGCTTGGTCCCATACTCTGCTTGCTGTGCTTTCAAACACTTCTTCGGTTACTTCCTGCTCTTTTACAGCTGGCAGGCAGTGCATAAAGATGGTGTCTGAGTTACCTGTGGCATGCATCAAGTCTGCATTTACCTGGTATGGACGCAGCAAAGCGGTACGTTGATTTTTGAGCGATTCTTCGCCCATTGATACCCATACATCAGTATAAAGGCAATTTGCTCCTTTTACAACATTTTTTGTGCTTCCAATTGTAATTTTTGCACCAGATTCTTCGGCAAATGGGGCACAAATCTGCTGAATCTTTTTATCCGGGTACAATTCTTCAGGACTAAAGATTGAAAAATTGATTCCAAGTTTGGCACAGATGAGCATCAATGAACGTGCGACATTGTTGCGTCCGTCACCACAAAATGCCACATGCAGTCCTTTGACTTCTTCAAATGTTTCTCGTAAGGTCAATACGTCAGCCAATGCTTGTGTTGGATGAAATTCGTCGGTAAGTCCATTTATAACAGGTATTCCCGAGTACTGAGCAAGCTGCTCGACGTGCTCTTGCTTAAATCCTCTAAACTCTATGGCATTGAACATGCGACCTAATACACGGGCGGTATCTTGTACGCTTTCTTTTCCGCCGAGCTGTATATCTGCAGTAGACATAAATACGGGGTGTCCGCCTTCTTCTCCAAAAGCAGTTTCAAATGAACTACGGGTACGGGTAGAACGTTTTTCAAAAATCAATGCGATAGTCTTGCCTAAAAAACGCTGATGGACTTCGCCTCGGTGTGACTCAGCTTTGACTTGTGCTGATAAATTGAGCAATGTTGTAATTTCTTGTGGTGTCCAGTCGATCCAATTTAAAAGAGAACGACCTTTGAACGGTGCTTTAAACGTTTCCATACACTATCCCCTCGTAAGTTAAGGCTTTACACGTATGCGTAATCTGACTTAACGTATTAATAATGCAATTATTGTATATTTTTTGCATATTTATGTAAAGTTGTGCATAGTGTTTTTGTGCATATTTATGCAAAAAAATGAAATTAAATTACAATAAAGCTAGTTTGCTAAAAGCTGTTCGATTTGATCAAACTCAATGTCTTCGACTGCCTTTGAAAGCGCTGCCATCTTTTGATTGAGCGAGTCAGGGAGCTGTATTTGTTGTAGAAGTGCAAACTGAGACTCTACTTCGGGGAGATCACTGTCACTGCAAGCATTGCGTAAAGCTTGTATAATAGTAGCAATTTCCTGATCAGAAGCATCGCGTTTTTCTGTATTGACTGCGTTGCCGTACTCCTGAACTGGTTGCAATAACTCGGTATAGCTGCGATAAAATGCCACGAGAGCCGCGTTTTTTGGCTTGACCTCAAGTATATATGTTTTTGATATTTTTTCCATTTTAAGTATGTTGTTACCGTCTGCTTCCAATTCGGCAGCCATGGCTGATAGTCGATCTGCACCGATAATACGGGCTGCACTTTTGAGAGCATGGACTTGTATGGTATAATTTTTGAAGCTGTTATCATCAAAGTATTTCTGTATAAGATTTGCCTTTTCCTGTATGGAAGCAGCAAAAGTTTTTACAAGGGGAAGCCAGTTTGTAAATCCTCCAGCTGCAATTACTGCTTCCTTGACATTTATTTGGAATCTTGGCAAGAAAGGGAAGTCCTCTGGAATATCATAGTCTTCAGGGAGGTCCTGCGGGTTATTTTGAAGTGGTTGTATTAATTCCTTTTTGAGCCACTTGCCAAGGCACTCTGATAATTCTTTTTGTTGTACAGGCTTTGCTACAAAGTCGTTAAAACCTCTACTCAAAAACATTTCTCGTGCACCATTGACGGCATTTGCACTTAAAACGATGACGACTGTCTTTTTATCATCTGGCAGTGAGGATTCCATTGCACGAATCTTTTCAAAGGTTTCGACTCCGTCCATACCCGGCATCTGATGATCCATAAAAATAATGTCAAAACGTTGTGTTTTTAGCAATTCCAATGCCTTGTATCCGCTGAGACAGGTGGTACAGGTAATGTTAAACTTCTTTAAAAGACCATCTGCAACTTGTAGGTTTACTTCGTTATCATCAACGACCAATACTTTTGCATCAGGTGCCGTAAACGGTAATGCTGATATTTTTTCACTAAATAGGTACGCATACTCTGGACTGTTTATCAGCGTCAGGCTGACTTGCTTTAAGTTTGGGCTTTCAGCACACTGGGGGGCATTGTCAAGCAAAGACTTGTACTGTTTGCCGCAAGTATCATCTGACATACGCTTTTGTGGTAGCTCGATGTAAAAATTGGAACCTTTGCCATATTCTGATGTTACCCCGATTGAACCGTTCATAAGCGAAACGAGATTTTTGCTTATAGAGAGTCCTAATCCTGTACCGCCTTTAGCCCGATTCATCTGCATATCAACCTGCTGAAATGCCTTGAATAGTTTTCCGATGTCTTCTTTTTTTATACCTATACCGGAATCGATGACACTGAATTTGATACCTTCATGTTCATGATATGCTGACAGGTCCTCGACACGAAGCTTTATAAATCCCTTTTCAGTAAACTTTGAGGCATTGCCTGCAAGATTGATCAAAACCTGTCTGATACGGACGTCATCCCCATAATACTTACTGGCAAGGCTTGGATCAATTTCAAGAAGAAGCTCAACTGGTTTACCCTTGAGACGAACTTCGACAACGTTCATTACATCGTTCATGAGTTTTATCAGGTCATAGGTTTGCGGAACAATTTCCATCTTACCGGAGCTGATTTTAGAAAAATCAAGAATGTCGTTTACTATCTCTACAAGATTTATGCCGGATGATCGTATTTGTTGGATTGTCTTTTTTTCGTTGTCACCGATGTTAAAGTCCATCGCGAGCTCGCTCATACCGACAATGGCATTCATAGGAGTACGTATTTCATGGCTCATATTTGCAAGGAACAGACCCATTGCATTTTCTCTATTGACTGTTTCGCGCAAGTGATGTTCCTTGATATAGGTACTTGCGGTAGAGATGATCATAAACATGATGATATATTGCCAATACGGATTATACGAAAAGGCCAGATGAAAACGTGTTATCAGTACAAATGAAATGATAAAGCACAGTGCATCAACTATAATGATAAACAGGCTGTTTATGTATAAGAGTGAAGAGGTAACGGTTATGAGAATAAAGGCAAAAGTAAAATCTGCAACCCCAAACGAGCGTACTGTTATCATGACAGCTAAAAACGAGCATACTGTAATGATAAAGCCATATATTTGCACAATCCGATAATACAAATTTTGCCATTGGTCATTCTTTAATTTTTGTAATGCCAATAGCGATATAAAAAGCATCAGAAGGGCAGTTATGACAAATATTCCATCTAGAATGACAAATAAGAGATATACATGAACTGAAAAAGGTCCTGCTTCAAAAAATTTGAAAAAATTACGTGGCAAAAAGAACTTGTGTAAGTCTTGTAGAAATTCGGTGGTAAGATATAGTGCCAGCACTGGGGCAAGTACTAAAATTCTTCGTAAGTTGGCTTGGTTTGCAAGCTTTTTGTACATAACTTCCATAAATATGAGCCCCTTTCGTTTGTTTAAGATTGTATAAATCTATGTCTTAGATAGCAAATACCTCATTAATCTTTTTTAGAAATTCAACACGTCCGCTATTTTTGAGGATGTAGCCCTGTGGTTTATGTTTTAAGGCTTCTTTTACTTTATCTATATCACTTACTCCAGTCAAAAAGATTACTGGAATGGACGCATAGTCAGGCTCGGCCCTGATCATTTCAAGAGTCTGTATACCGTCACAGACGGGCATCTCATAATCGAGCAATATTAAATCGGGAATTGACTTTGATAAACAACTGATGCAGGTTGCTCCGCTTTTTGCAACAGATACGTGATAAAAGCTTTTTAGCCAATTTGACATGTTGCGTAAACAGACTGGATCATCATCAACGAGTAAGATAGAGCGTTTGCTGTTAAGTGCCGGTTGCGGCGAGTTGATTTTGTTTACGAATGCCTGAAACTCAGTTTTAAAAATCGAAGTTGATAACGGAGTGTTAAAATGATGTACATTGTCTCGTAATGGTGTTTCTTTAAAAGTTTCATATGACTGTTCTGAGCCTAGTAGGTAAAAGTGAACAGTATTCATATGTATGAATGTTTTTCGTAGCTCTGTGATGCTGAGGGGAGAAATACCATCTATTAGTGCTATTACGTTACTTATAGAGTATTTGGTGATAGTATTTTCTATCTCTGCTGAGTTAAAATTTTCTTTTATAAGTGCGGGATAAGAGTTTTCAATGTAATGGAGAAGGTATTCATTGACAGTGTGATTTTCATGGATAATAAGAAGATCTTTCATATTTTATAATTATACCATCTCTTCTATCTGCTGGCAAACTTTTTAGTCTGATATGTATACTATTTTAAGAGTTTGTGATGGTAGTGAATGTGGGTTTGTTTAAAACAAAAAAAGTCAGCTTTGAAGCTGACTTTTGAAAGGTTAGCGACAATAGGGATTGAACCTATGACACTACGGATATGAGCCGTATGCTCTACCAACTGAGCTATGTCGCCGTGATGTTGTTTACTATATCAAAAACAAAAAAACATGTCAAGTATGAAGTACTAAAAAGTTGCGGATTTTATTTACAAGTGTTAAAATTACATTAAATTAGCATATTATGAAATTGTTATGATTGATATCCAGTATTTACTTTTGCTTCAAAAACTTCGCGAAATGAGCGGAGGAATATTTGATGAATTTTTTAATGGAATGTCAAAAATTTCTGTTGATCTGCTGATTTTTATTCCTTTTGCTATCTATTGGTCTTTAAATAAAGAATGGGGAAAACGATTTATCGGTACGATGTATGGTTCTGAACTGATTAATGGACTTGTAAAACTTTCAGTTTGTGCATATCGACCATGGATTCGATCTGATTTGATTCAGCCGGCGGGTGATTCAAAGGTTGCTGCTACCGGCTATTCATTTCCGAGCGGGCATACAAAAAAGCTACCTCTGTATTGGGTACAACGGTAGTCTGGCAGCACAAAAAACAGCGATGGCTTTCAGTTCTGTGCATGATTTGTATTTTGCTTATTGGTTTTTCTCGAAATTTTTTGGGTGTGCATACTCCACAGGATGTTATAGTTGGATTTTCAATTTCTATTATCGCAATTTTTGTAGCTGGAAAATTACAATTACTCGTCGAGGGGAACGAAAAACTTGCAGATATTCTCACTTTTTGCGGAATCGCTTTTGTGATTGTCTCTCTCATTTATGTACGGGTTAAGCCGTATCCACTGGATTATGTCGATGGTAAGTTACTTGTAGATCCTGTTAAAATGCAGGTTGATTTTTTCAAGGCATGTGGAAGTTTTTTAGGTTTGATGATATGTATTTTTATTGACAGACATTTCCTTCATTATGAAATTCCTGTTGGACACGAAAATCTTTCTATTTTGACTGCTATTGGGCTTGGTTTTTGTTTTTCATGGAAAAATTATTTTATCAAAGCTATGATTTTGCCCTGTTTTGGTACACACTGGGGAAATCTTGTAGGCTATTTTATTACAGTATTTTTTGCAATGGTGATTTTCCCAATGCTTATTACTAAAATCACTAAAGCAGTAGACTAGATTGCAGCGCAAATGCAAAAAGTGGGGGCTGGTTTTGCTGTATGCGTTGCACAACTGTATACCGTGCTACACCAGTGCTTCAAAGATAAGCTTACCGACAACGGCACCGCCGTAATTGCCGTATAAGCAGAGTACGCCGTTACCCTTGTCGCAGGCTCTTTAAGAGCCGGCGGGTGATAAACTGCAATAGGCTTGAACGTATGTGAAAGCATGGGACTTAAGTCCCAGCTTGAGAACCTAGCCTTATAGGCTAAGTGCAAACCACCCGTTTGACGGGTGGTTGTGATTTCAGATGTACCTTAACCACTACCTCAAAGAGGTAACCTCTTTGAGGTAACGTGGAACTTATTCATTACTGCCTTTCATTGCAGCCGGCTTGTCTGCTGGTATAAGAATATTGAGAATAATTGCAAGCAGTGCAGACGGAACAATACCGGAACCTCCAAAGATGTATTTAAGCCATACAGGCATAAAACGATGTATAGCAGCCGATGAGCCTATACCATAGCCAAGGCCGAGTGCAATAGTTACGATTGTTGCATTCCGTCCGGTCAACGGCTCCTTTGTAATCAGATTGATACCAGAAATAACGATATTTGCAAACATAACGACAGCCGCTCCTCCAAGCACAGGTTGCGGCATAACATTAATAATGGCACCAATTTTGGGGAACAATCCGGCCAGCACCAGAATTCCTGCCCCCATTGCAATAGCAAAGCGATTGACAACTTTAGTCATGCCAACAAGCCCGACATTCTGACTGAAGGATGTATTAGGAAGCACACCCAAACAAGCGGCAAAAGAAGAACCGAGTCCATCGCAGACAACCGATCCTGAAAGTTCCTTATCAGAAGGTTCCCGATTCAATCCGCCTTCTGTAACGCCAGAAGTATCACCGACAGTCTCCACTGCTGTAACAATAAACATAATGCACATTGGTATGATTGCATCAAAACGGAATACAGGTTTTACTGGCATAATTTCCGGCAATGCAAACCACGAAGCTGCCGATACCTTGGTCCATTGTGTTATATAGGCAGATGTAACAGAAAGGTTTTGTTGCACTCCGTCAACGACCTTTGAATATTCATAGACATGGGGTAGTGCAAAACCCATGATAAACGACACAATATAACCGACGATAATTCCCAGCAGTACCGAAGCAATTGATGGGAATCCCTTAAACGCGTGCTTAAAAATCAAAATGGCAGTCAAAGTAACTAAACCTAGGAACAGATTCCAGAGATTTCCAAAGTCTGCCGCACCTGCTCCACCGCCAAAAAAGTTGATGCCCACAGGTATCAGGCTTAAACCGATTGCTATAACGACCGTACCTGTGACTACGGACGGAAAGAACCTGCGCAATGGCTTAATGATAAAGCCAAGTCCCATCTCGAATACGCCACCGATGATACAGGCACCCATGATTGTACCATACGCATAGATGCCGGCAATGGCATCAGTAAGGATTGATCCGGCGGTAATACCGCTGAGCGTACTGAGCGCGATTGCATTGTTTACGCCAATAAAGCCAGATGACGTGCCCATCACGATCGGAAGTCTACCTCCGACAGGTCCGATAGGATACAGCTGAATAAAGGTGACAACACCAGCAACCAGCATTGCGTTCTGCAACAGAGAGACACGCAATGCACCAAAGCCAGCTCCATCCGTTAGACCGCAAGTAGCAAGAATAATCAAAAGCGGTGACAGATTGCCAACAAACATTGCCAGAACATGCTGTAAGCCAAGCGGAACTGCCTGACACAGCGGAATTCTTCCATCCAACGAATAGGGGGATGTAAAATCCTGATTTTTTTCCATAATCACAACTCCTTTTTTTTACCATACCGCTCAAGCGGCCACGGAGGTACGTCCGTAATAAACAAAAAGGCGTTACAGAACCATTAATTCTGTAACGCCTTTGTTAATTTCACATTACTGCCGGATACCTGTTTTGTCAAGTTTTAATTTTTCGATTTTGGTTTATAGTCTTCGATTTTGACAGAATGGCAGCGCGATTAACTGTTAGCGCCACACGGATGCATGTCTTTGTATGGCAATGCTCAGCCTGTTAGGCTATAGTTACTACAGAATCAATACTTGTTGTAAAGTTGTCATGCAAATCTGCAGCCAGATGTTTTTATGAGGGGTAAGGATATTAAAAATTGTTGTGTAAAACATTAGAATAGGATTAAAATGTATTGAGTCCTAATACGACCTTTCGTTTTTGGAAGGTGATACCATGCATAGGAAGGTGGTACTGTGTTTTTTCCAGAAATAAATGAATATGAAGAAACTAAAACTAGATTGGATAAGTTGTTAGGATATTTAGGGTATGCACAGGACCCGGAATATACAAAAAATTACGAAGTCGAAAAAGACACAGATTCTACATATTTGTTATATAAAATCGTATATACACCTCCACATGATTGGATTAATATTGAATGCCATTTTGAATCAACCCGGAGAGGAAATAAACTTACAGGATACACTATTACTGCAACGTTTAGTAAAGGATATTTTCAAAATGGCCCGTTAGTGAATGATAGTGTGCCTATTTCTGAATTATTACAGGACGTAAAGAGTGCATTTGAAAGACCTAAAGAGAGCTGGCAATCACCATAATTGGAATGGGGTAGATTATAAAAGCATGGCAAATGACATTACCGAAAGCGGTATGTCTGCTGTTGATTGTATGTCAACTTTTGGTTGATTTTTTAAAGAAGGACTTTAAATCCTTAGTAAACAACCTCTTTACTAAGGAATAAACAATTTGTTTATTGCCGAGAGTAACATTTTCCTTAGCATCAATGCTAACCAGTATCAAACAGGTATATTCACTGGTAGAAAGGTTATCTACTTGAAATTGTTCACGAACAATAGATGAGAAAAAGCGTCTTGTCATAAACATAATAAGTAGTAACATAAATTATTTAAATGACATTAGTTGTCACGAGGTATGACAACTAATGTCACGCGACTTGACTACTAATGTCACGCGACTTGACTACTAATGTTACACGGCTTGACTACTAATGTCACACGACTTGACTACTAATGTCACGCGACTTGACTGATATGCACCTAAATAATGACACAGAAAATAAAAGAACCGGATGAAAAAGGACACACTATATCTAGTGTCTGCTCCCATACGGGAACAGTTATGATTTACCACTGCATTATATCTGTCGCAGTAATAAAATCAAGTGCTTTATCTTTGACACAGTACCTCAGAGGACTGCAACTTCCGTGTCACACATTTTCCCGGCTCATCCTGAACTGGACAGGACTCAGCCCGCCGAGCCGTTCTTTAGGACGTTCGGTATTGTAGAAGTCAATGAATGAGCCGACAGCTTCCTCAACAAGGTTTATCGGAATCCGGTGGTTCTTTACGGCTGTCTTGCCAAATCTGTTGTAAAGACATTCGGTTTTGCGCACCCCGTTGAATGATTCCATCGGAGCATTGTCCCAGCACTGCCCGCGTAAAGAGCAGCTCTGTATCATGCCTTTTTCGTAAAGCAGGAAACGGTAATCCAATGAAAGATAGGTACTTCCTTCATCACTGTGGATGATTGCGCCGCCGACATTCCTTGTCTGAGCAAGCATCTCGATGCAGTCCATGCACAACTGCTTGTCCGGATGAAAGCCTATTTTCCATGCCACGATTTCGCCGTTATTCAAATCCTCCACGGTTGCAAGGTACTTTGTTATTCCGATTCCCTGCAGATAGGTGATGTTGCATACATACTTCTTTCCGGGCTTTGAGGCTGAAAAGTCCCTTCCGAGCAGATTTTCCGGGATATTCTGCTGGATAAGCTTTCTTGCCGCATACTGTTCTTCGGTGAAACGCCTGTGCCTTACGCACGAGAGCAGATTGTTTTCCCGCATAAGGCGCAGGAACCGGTAGTAACTCCGCCTGTCGATTCCTGCTATGGCGCACAGAAGGCTTACGGTTCCGATTCCTCTTTCAAGGACGGCTTTGACCGCGCGGCAGCATTTTTTTTTACGCTTTTGCCGAGGTCTATTCCCTCAAGTTTTGACAGCTCCTCGTAGTAGGCAACCTTTGCCTCAAGGTACTTGATCCGCTTGCGAAGGTCGGCTTCAGTTTCATGTTCGTTTTTCTTCACAGACATCAGTTCCGGCCACATAAGATATGGCAGGCCTCCGTCCATCATTTTACTGCATTCGAAAACAAGTTTCTTTATTCTGTCCCTGCTTTCAAGAATTTTGTAGTAAGAAGTTCTTTGGATACCGCAGAGCTTCCCTGTCTCACTGCTGCCAAAACCTTCCTTTTCGAATAAGTACAGAACCCGTACTTTTGTTTCCAGTGGGATTTCCATTTCATGCCCCTATATCTGGTGTACCTGTATTCATTCAGATTCTGCTAATTTGTGTGTCATTTCTGGGTGCAGATCATATACTGTGTAGTTGAGCAAAAACGAAAACATAGGATTACGTGTATCTGTGTAAACTGGCTAGAAATAAGGTTAAAATATGATATACTAAAAAAATATAGTATTATTGTAATAGTTTTACACTGACATTTTTGTCAGTGTAAGATATTTACTGTGGATACGTGGAATATTTGTTATACGGACGCCCGCACTGGGGCGCTTTTGGAGAAAGAATGAAAAGGAAACTTATTTTTTGCATCTTTATAATTTTTCTTACATCAATTAAGTGTTTTGCCCAAAATACAGATTTAAAATATTATTCAGATTATGATAAAGGTTTTTCCGGCTGTTCAGTTGCTGTTTACTATGGAAATTTAAGTGAATTGGAAGCTATAGGACAAGAACAGGAATTCCTTGATTATCTAGACGAAGAAATTGGTGATAAATTAAATTCAATTTCTAAATTGACAAAAAATAATGACTGGCTTTTTAGACAAGCTTTAAGAGAATGGGATTATAAAAAAGGTGAAGTTTACGCAGTATTTTGTGCAAATTCAAAATTTTCAAGAGAAGGAATTTTTCTGATCGTTGTTATTGCGGAAAAAGAAAACATTTTATGGAAAGCCTATTCAATAGATGAAAATACGAATTTTGACGATTTATTTCCTAACACAGAAGAAGAATGATAGTAATTATTTTTATAGTCTTAATATTGGTAATAGTCTTTAAAATCAACTCTTCTAAAATAAAAGGTTCTGTTGGAGAGTTTAAAGTAAATACAAGATTAAATTTTCTTGGAAATGAATATATTTCCTTGAATGATATTCTGATAAAAAGTTCTAATGGAAATACTTCACAAATAGATGAATTGGTATTATCCGAGTATGGAATTTTTATAATTGAAACCAAGAATTATAAAGGCTGGATTTTTGGAAATGAAAAATCAGAAAATTGGACACAGGTAATTTTCAAAGAAAAGCATACATTCAGAAATCCAATAAAGCAAAATTGGAGTCATGTATATGCATTAAAAAATGTATTATCGGAATTTCCAAATATACATTATTTTCCAATTGTGGTCTTTACAGGAGATGCGACCTTAAAAGGTATAGAATCAACTGTCCCTGTTATATATAGTAATAGATTAAATTCAACGATTAAAAATCTGAGTTCAGAAAAATGTTTATCACAAACAGAAGTTGAAAAAATAAAATCGATTTTGGAATCAGTAGAAATTACTGAAAAAATGGCAAGAAAAGAACATGTAAAAAATATAAAACATAATATTGTTGAGAAACAACTGAAAATGGAGAATTTAATTTGTCCAAGATGTAATGGTGAATTAAAATTACGAAATGGAAAGAATGGTAAATTCTACGGATGTTCAAACTATCCTAGATGCAGATTTACTATGCCTTATTAGAAAATATCGTATAACACATATAAGGCCCTAGTTTGTCAATAGAAACTCACAGAAAAAATAATATCGAGCCGTCTTCTTTTTCAGACGGTTTGACTGTGAGAAAAAAAGTTCCGATTCCAAAAAAAAACAAAGCTCGCTGATTCGTATTTCAATGGCGGATTCAGAACAGGCATCCTGAATCAAACACATATAGTCGATCACGGCAAATCTTCATAACGAAGAAATCCGGTCGAAGAAAGTCACCGGTACCCTGATAAGCCTGAAGCAAAAAGCTGGATGGTCATCCTCTCGGAAGCCGATAGTTATATAGGCAGGTCAAATCAGGGACAGTCCGCCTGAATTATTCAAAATCAAAACAAATGAAGCATGCAGTTTTCACTGCAAAAATAAAGGGCGGTACGGATTCCATTCAAAGGTTCTGGAAGTCAAGGTATATAGTCAGAAGAAACAAAGACGGTCAAAGCCGCATATAATTTTTCTTGTTCGAAAGACTCACCGTAGAATGCTTCAGTTATGCGAAGGAATTCACCGTACCGTCCTGAAATCACGTTTTTTCCAGCCCGTAAAACTGTTTTGCGTTAAACGGTTCTTTCCGCTTGAGCATGTTATAAACAGTTCGGGCAAGTTTTTGTGCAATCATACTCATCGCACGGGCTTTTCCGTAACGTTGAACAAGCCTGTCATGCCATCTTTGTCCCAGCTCATTGTTCCGGAGGAAAAGAATGGCACCTTCCGAGAATGCCCACTTAAGATGTACATTTCCGATTTTGTTGTGTCTTCCGCTTTCCTTTTTTCCCGCAGATTCATGGGAGCATTTTACGAGACGGCAGTACGAAATGAATTTTCCCTCATTCTGAAATCTTTTTATGTCTCCGATTTCGTAAAGTATTGTCAGCGACAGAATGAAGCCGAGTCCCGGAATTGAATTGATGACTGCGTATGAAACAGGATCCTGAATTGCCATGCTCTCTTCAATCTGGGATTCAAGTTTTGTAATTATCTCATGATATGCATCAAACATATAAAGATCTGCATTCACCATTTTAAGTGTCATCGGATCAGAAAATTTCTCTGGAATCGTATCACGGTAAACCTTGCTTCTCATTTTAGACGATGTGAGCGGATCATTTATGTTATACTGATGGTTCGTAAGCTGAAGATGAACGGAAAGCTCAGCCCGCTGGCGGACGAAGAAAAGCCTGCGTCGTAATAAATCCCTCGTTGCCCGTTTTTCTTTCGGATAGGCATAGGCCGTCGGAAACATTCCGCCTCGCAGCATGTTCGCAATTTTTTCTGAATCGATTTTGTCGCTCTTTGTTTTTCCACCGTGAATTGCTTTCATGTAATAGGCATGCCCGAGTGCAAAATCGATATCATGTTCTGCGCAGAAGTCTGAAACCCAGTACCAGGTGAAAATACACTCAACGCCGATTACAATATCTTTGCCGAAAGTGTTGGTCACAAGCTCAAGATTGTCTGTGGAACACTCCATGTTTTTGTGAAAGACAGTATCTCCACGATTGTTGATGACGCAGATATACATCGTCCTTGCATGCAAATCAATTCCGATGTAGAATTCATGTATTCGTTTATAATAAGTCATTAAGGTCCTCCTTGGGTGTTTTGTGACAGATTATCACAACTCTACCGGGCCTTAATGATTTTCAAAGGTTCGTAGCCGACAG
>JAILIC010000108.1 GCA_024695475.1 Treponema sp. | reverse complement strand
AGAATCTGCATCGCGGATGAAAAAGTCCATTTCTACAGTAGCTTTCTCGTTCTTGTAGTAGAACAATTCATACCCTTGTTTTTTAAGCATATCGCCGACAATATTTTCGTATATTGCCCCTTTATAGGTATTGAAGTTTTTATTTTGACGCAAATCCACCTGAGCTTCTTCATCCAGAGATGCAATTAAAAGTCCTGTATCGCGGTAATAGATTTTGTACTCAGTCGGATTATAGTTTCCTTTTAGCGGCAGCTCCGGGAGTTCCAGATTGTAACAGACATTTACAATTCCGGCATCTTTTAGCCAGTCAATAGTTCCAATGTATTCTCTGTTTCTGGCACCTGTTGCAACTTTTGTAATCTGATAACGTTTATTTTCTTTTGCAAGAAAAACTGGAATATGAGTGTAGACATTTTTGATTTTAGCTTTGTCCAGACCTTTTGCATATTTTAAAATATCTTCTTCGTATGCTTTTTGAATCTGAACCTGCTCATCAAGAATACCAGAAAAATTATTCTGCTCTATAAACTTGTTCACAACCCGAGGCATTCCGCCTGTAATCATGTATTCCTTAAAGCAGTTCATCCACACATCAAATTCATTTTCAGAGAATGGCTCAATGTTTTTCATGTGAGAATAAATGCTTTCTATCTGTTCCTGCGAATATCCTTTTGCCCAAAGAAATTCCTCAAAATCCAGAGAATGCATTTCATAATCTTCTTTGTAACCTACGCTTACAGAAGTAATTTCTTCATAGTTTATTCCAAGAAGAGAGCCGGAACAGATTACATCATATCGTCCGTCAATCTTGAAAAATTTAAGACAGGTTGCACAGTCCGGGCAGGCCTGCAGTTCATCAAAAAGAATAAGGGTTTCGTGTGGAATAAACTTGAAGGCAGGATTTATGAATGATATTTCCTTAATTACATTTTCCGGTGAATATCCTGAAGAAAAAATCTTTGTATATTGAGGTTCATCAATAAAGTTGATTTCTACAAAGTTCTTATAATTTTTTGCAAAATGTTCAATAGAAGAAGTTTTACCAATCTGACGGGCACCTTTTATAATAAGCGGCATTCTGTCCGGATTGTTTTTCCAGTTGATAAGATATTCGTCTATTTTTCTTCGAAGCTTATATTCCATAGATTTATGATAGCATTGTTTATCACATTTTTCCATTCATTTTTAAGATAAAAATCACATTTTTCCATATATATTTAATCGTTTTATCACATTTTTCCATTTTATATTATACATATTCCCGGGGGTATTCGGGAATTTTTCCCGAACAATCGGGAAAATCTAAATATTCAGAAAAAGAAAGTGCGTGTAGAATGATTTGCGGAGTTATCTTATGGCAAATGAAAATACTTTTAAGGATTTACTCGAAAGTGTAGGCACATCTATTGATGATAAAGAATCTGTATCGGCGATAATGAAATCGCTGCTCAGTGCCAGAAATATACTTTCCCAGAATGATCTTGATATAATCGCAGTCCTTCTGGCGGATAAAAATCTTGATGCATCTTCAAAGGCAGAGATGATTTGCAAGATGTGCAAGGAAACAGGCGGGAAGAAAAGCGGAAATGTCAATGAATGGTGCTGGGACTGGTGCGATTATGATGACGCTTTTACTATCGAAAATGATATTGACTCGCGCAGCAGGCTGAAAGGTGACGGCCACTACGTTTGTGGCGGTTCTTGGAACGACCCCCCTTGTAAAGTTAAGGAACGAGACTATCGCAGATCCGAGTATAGCAAACCCGACGTCGGTTTTCGGCTTGCCCGCAGCGTCATGTAGCGTTAGGAGACAAACATGGCAGAAATTATTTTTGCAATAGCAATTATCGCAGCCGTATTGGGATGTCCGTTACCAAACATACCTGTAATTGGACCTGTATTAAAAATCATTATTATTGTTGCAGGAATTATTTGCGGACTAAAGCGGTTTTAATAAAATATTTGAAAAAAATCTTAGAGGGTATGCAATTTTACGAGCGTTAACGCATAGTTTTTAAAGGAGTCTATTGTGGCAGTAAAAAGTGAAATTCTAAAAATTGATGATAACGGTGTAGTAACAGATTTATTAAAACCAGTTGAAAATCTTGTGATACCTGATGGTGTAACAGAAATCGGATGCAGAGCCTTTGTTAAAGCAAAATCTCTTAAGTCAGTGGTAATTCCTCCTTCAGTAAAAAAAATAGGTAAATATTCATTTGGCCTTTGTATTAATCTTTCGTCAGTAGATATAAAAGCCAGTATTGATGAAATACCTGAAGGCGCATTTAATCAATGTTCCTCACTCGAGTCTATTGTCATTCCTGAGTCAGTTAAAAAAATCGGTGGAGAAGCCTTTTTTAAGTGTCATGCACTTTCGTCAGTTGTCATCCCTGATGGTGTAGAAGAAATAGACTTCCGAGCTTTTCAGGATTGCTCATCTTTAGCATCCATAAATATTCCTAGTTCTGTCAAGACAATTGACAAACTTGCTTTTTCCTTATGTATCTCACTTTCTTCTGTGATTATCCCTGAGGGTGTTACATTCATCGGAGGAGGAGCATTTTCTGACTGTGATTATCTTTCATCTGTAGTTATTCCAAAAACCGTTGCAATAATGGGGGATAATGCTTTTGACGGCTGTAAAAATCTTCTGACTGTAGAAATCCCTGAATCTATTACTGAAATCAGAGCCCACACTTTCGAAAAGTGCAAGTCATTGACATCTGTGATTATTCCTGAGAGTGTTACAGAAATTGGAGAAAATGCTTTTCAGCAGTGTCTTCAGCTTGCATCAGTAACAATTCCAAAAAGTGTGACTAAAATTGGCGAGGGAGCCTTTTCTGGCTGCCGTTCACTTTCCTCAGTTGTATATAAGGGAAGTCGGGCAGAATTTGAAAAAGTTCAGGGTAAAGCAGGCTTTAACTATGCAGGTTCCGGCCATTTTATTTATGAAACAGGAGTCACATGTTCTGATGGAAACTGGAAAGTTACAGATCTTCTGATAGAAAACAATGTTCTGGTAAAATGCTACAATA
>JAILIC010000097.1 GCA_024695475.1 Treponema sp. | reverse complement strand
TATTTTTCAAGCTCCGTAAGAACAGGTTCTACATAGCGAATATAGCCGTCAACTCCATCTCCGTGTGAAATGTCTATTTCATCTCTTTTTTTTAAGAGCGGGTAATCAACAAAATACCCCTTGCTGGTTAAGTCTGTAACTTTTGGATTTGTGACAAAAATGCTGATTCTGAGTTTTGCCAAAGAGCGTTCGCAATATCTATTCTTAACATAAAGGCTAATATCAATATCTTCTGCATCATCTTTAGGGAGGTCATCACCACGATGCCATTGACCGCCATATGCCTCTTCATCAGGACCTTCGCCGCGATTAAGTACTTCTTTTGGCACTGCACGAATTATATTGATTACATGAATAATCCATTCTGGTTTTAAAAAGAGAGAGCCTTGGCTGTAAGCTGTGTTATTCAGCTTTTCCCAACCATGAAGGACGATACCTTCCGGCACTTCTTCTATTGCAAAGGCAAAGTATTCGCTGTAATAAAAACTTTTTGCTATTACTTCTGACCATGGAATATCTCGAAGAAAATCCTCCATACTGTCGGACATAATGAGCTCCCCCTTTTTTTAAATGCGTACATAATGTACCAAAACATCCTCTGTATCAATTCATACTAGAATTTACGCATAACCGCAAGACCTTTTGAAGCCCCGTTTTGCCATGTTATTGCGCGTATTACTGTGCCCAGTCCAGCTCTTGTATTGTTCTCTATTGATTGAAAGTATTATTTCTTTACAGTAAGATACTAACATATCGGAAAACGAGAGAGGTACAAGTCATGATTTTTTCACCAGTAGAAATTCAAGAAACAGTTAATATGTTTATGCATCATAAGCTTGATGTACGTGCTATTACCTTAGGTATTTCGTTACGCGACTGTGCTTGTGAAGATGGTAAAAAGAGCCGTCAAAAGATCTATGATAAAATCATGCGCTATGCAGGCAATCTTGTCTCTGTTGGTAAACAAATTGAGACAGAATTTGGTGTACCGATTATTAATAAGCGTATCGCAGTTACTCCTATTTCGTTAGTTGCGGAAGCTTCACATGAAGACTCTTATGTAGAATGGGCGGTAACGCTTGATAAAATTGCAAAAGAATTAAACGTTGACTTTGTGGGCGGTTTTTCGGCGTTAGTACAAAAAGGTATGACTCCTGGTGATAAAGTACTTATCAATTCCATCCCAGAAGCTTTGACGGTTACTGATAGAGTATGTTCCTCCATAAATTTAGGTACTACCAAAAATGGTATTAATATGGATGCCGTAAAACTGATGGGAGAGATTGTAAAGCAAACAGCAGAGCGTACAAAAGATAAAGATGGTATTGGTTGTGCCAAGCTGGTTGTATTTTGCAATTCTCCAGATGATAATCCCTTTATGGCCGGTGCATATCATGGTATTGGTGAGGGGGATGCTGTCTTGTCAGTTGGTGTAAGTGGTCCAGGTGTTATCCTTGCTGCTGCCAAAGAGTATAAAGGCAAACCGATAGATGTGCTTGCTGATGGTATCAAACGTATGGCATTTAAAGTGTCTCGTATGGGGCAGCTTGTCGGTACGGAAGCCGCTCAGCGATTGGGTGTACAGTTTGGTATTTTGGATCTGTCTTTGGCACCAACGCCTGCCGTTGGTGACTCTGTTGCCCGTATTTTGGAAGAGTGTGGCCTGGAAGGTGCCGGTGCTCCAGGAACAACGGCAGCACTTGCTATGCTTACGGATATGGTAAAAAAAGGTGGTGTTATGGCAAGTACCAGTATTGGAGGATTATCAGGAGCATTTATTCCAGTATCCGAAGACGAAGGTATGATTAATGCCGTAAAACAGCACTCTATCTCTCTTGAAAAATTAGAAGCAATGACTACCGTTTGTTCTGTAGGTTTGGACATGATAGCAATTCCTGGAGATACCCCTGCAACGACTATCAGCGGTATCATGGCAGATGAGCTTGCCATCGGTATGGTAAATAATAAAACAACCGCAGTCCGTCTTATTCCAGTTCCTGGTAAAGGTGTTGGTGAATGGGCTGAGTTTGGTGGCTTGCTTGGTGGAGCTCCGATTATCTCCGTTAATACCTTTGGTTGTGCAGATTTTATTAATCGCGGTGGACGTATACCTGCTCCTATTCATAGTTTTAGAAATTAGGGATTCTCTAAAACTGAGGCTTTTAGAGGTTCTTCTTAGTCTGTCTCAAAAACTTTTTTTCGCGGCTTTTTTGAGATAGCCTCGAGTTGTACCGTGCGCTCATTGCACGATGTACAACATCACCGTAGCAAATTTATAAGGAATATATGACAACGACTCATTCATTGCCTGGTTTTTACCGGACATTATTTCGAATCGCCATACCCATTATGCTCCAGCAACTGATGCAGACATTTGTAAACATGCTGGATACCATTATGGTTGGGCATCTTGGGGCAGTGGAACTTGCAAGTGTTGGATTAGGAAATCAAATTTTCTTTCTATTAAATATGGTTCTTTTTGGTATTGTCAGTGGAGGTTCTATCTTTACTGCACAATATTGGGGCAAAAAAGATATAAAAGGTATCCATGCAACGATGGGTATCATGTTTGTGTTAGCCATTAGTGTGGCGCTGATCTTTTCGGTTGCTGCAATTTTTGCTCCTCGCTTTTTGATAAGTTTATATTCTAAAGATCCTGCAGTTATTTCTACCGGTGCATCATATTTGCACGTTGCTGGTTTTAGCTATGTTGTCATGGCTGTAGGTTTTGTCTATCAGTTTGCGTTTAGAAGTACGGAACATGTACGCTTGCCGATGGTTGCTACTGTTGTTTCGTTTATTACCAATGCAATACTCAACTATCTGTTGATATTTGGTGTTACCGTTACTACTCCCTTGTGTACGGTTGCATTCCCACAACTGGGTGTGGTAGGTGCGGGTGTTGCCACGATTGTTGCACGCAGTGTTGAACTCGTGATTATTGTCGCAGTCTCCTATCATAAACACTATGAGGTATCGGCACCAATTGTTTACTATTGTCGTTTTACGCAGCACGACGTGATTAAGTTTTTTAAGATCACGCTACCAGTTATTTTAAACGAAACGCTCTGGGGTACGGGTATTACGATACAAAATAGTTTGTTTTCGCGTATCAGTACGGACGCTATTGCTGCCTTTAACATAACTTCTACCGTGTCACAATTAACATGGGTCTTTTTTATTGGAGTTGGTAATGCGGCGGCTATTATTATCGGTAAACGTATAGGGGCTGGTAATCACGATGAGGCACGACGCTATGCACATCGTTTTGCCTGGTTTATGCCGTTGATGGCGGTATTTATTGGCAGTTTATTATTACCACTTTCATCATTGCTGCCAGTGTTTTTTCATGTCGAGGCACACATCCTGCAGATGGCGCGACTGATGCTGCTTTTTTTGATGTGCAGTTATCCATTTAATGCCTTTAATATGTGCATGATAGTCGGTGTCTGTCGCTCTGGTGGAGATACTAAATTTGCTGCTATTATTGATTTGGTGTATCTCTGGTTTGTGGCTAATCCGTTAGCTGCTATTGTTGCTTTTGTCTTTCATGCTGCTCCACCGATTGCGTATCTGTGTCTCTTGGCTGAACAGGTGTTTAAAGCCTTGTCTGGTCTGATACGCTTAAGGTCAGGTAAATGGCTACATGATGTGACGGCATAAATAAAAGGTGTAGCTATGCAATTACAAGCGGTAACCCCGAGTACTTCTGCTGTTGTTGCAGATTTTTTACGACGGTATGATTACATGTGCGCAACTCTGACGGATTATTTTATCCGTCAGCGATCCGATACCTCTTTTTTTGTATTGTATGAGCAGGAAACTATTTGCGGTGTGTTTTCGTATTCTACTGCAGGGGTTGTCTTGTTTTGCTTGCCATATCCACGATGCTATCCGGCAATGCGGGATGTACTTATTTCGTTTTTTAAGGGAAAAACTTTGTTTTGCCTTAATGGCAGCGAGCCGGCTGCTTCATTTATGTTGTCAGTATTACAGGCAGCCTCAGCACTACAACCTCGCGAGATTTGTACGTATTATCTTATGATTAGACCGTATACACAAAAAAGTGCGGACAAAACAATTCTGGCTGATGGATATAGCATCCGGCAATGCAGTATCGATGATTTAGATGTATTGTTCCCCTTGGAAAAAGGCTTTCAGCAGGAAGAAGTCTGGATCAAAGATATGGGATATGATGAAATTGCTGGCAAAAAGATTTTTGCCAGAGTTTTAAAAACGTATCCCGTCTTTGCAGTTGAGCGTTGTAAGACTGTCTCCTCGCCTTCACAATTTGTGGCAAAGGCCGCTATCAATGCATTGGCTTATACATGTGGGCAGCTTGGTGGCGTGTATACGGCTCCTGCGATGCGGCGATGTGGTTTTTCAGTTTGTGTCCTACGTGCTTGTATTGCATTTTTAGCGCAGTCACATCGACATGCCGTCCTTTTTGTAAAGCAAAAGAATGTAGCTGCATACGGATTATATAAAAAACTGGGATTTGCACCAAAATCAAACTATATGATTGCCTACTGGTAGCTTTTAAATATTGAAAATAACCATTTATGATTATATTATAAAAGTATGAATCATACTCGCTTTATTTGTTTTATAGGTAGTGTTTGTCTGGTTGCGCTGTTATCAGGATGCTTTATTGCAAAACAGGGAAAGATGCTTTCTACAAAGAAAAAAGGTGTGCTTCCTGATATGCAGGTTTCGGGGAGTGTATTATCGGTTGCTTTGGATGCAACGATTGATACACTTGATCAACAAAAGGCTGTATATTCTAGTTCTTTTGAGCTTATAGGAAACCTTATTGATGGGCTTATGCAGATGGCGGATGACGGATCGATGGTCAATGCTATTTGTGCTGAAGAAACGTTGAGTGAAGATGGACGTATTTATACGTTTAAGTTACGTGATGATGCATATTGGTCAAATGGCGATCCTGTTACTGCACATGATTTTGTATACGGGTGGCAACGTGCGGTTGACCCGCAGACTGAGTCAGAATATGCCTTTATGATGAGTGATATTGCTCAGATAAAAAATGCGGTTGCCATTCAGGCAGGTAAGATGGATCCAGATCAGCTTGGCGTACGGGCATTGGATGATTATACGTTTCAAGTAGAATTGCATGTGCCAGTCTCGTATTTTAATCAATTATTGTGTTTTTGTACTTTTTATCCTGCAAACCGTGCCTTTGTTGAAAAATGTGGTGACGCCTATGGTACTAGTCCTGAAACCTACCTTTCAAATGGTGCATTTATACTGACAAAATATGAGCCAAATGCAAAATCTATTTCTTTGATAAAAAATACGGCGTATTACGATGCAAGCATTGTAAAGCTTGGCGGTATTGAGTATTCGATTATTACTGATCCGGCAGAAACATTACGTATGTATCAATCGGGTAAGCTTGATTTGATTAAGTTGAATGGTAGTCAGGTACCGTCACAACGAAACTCTCCTGAGTTTATTACGGTTGACTCAGGCTTTTTGTACTATATATCTACAAACTTACATGTAGCTGATTTGCAGAATACCAACCTACGCCTCGCTTTGACTATGGCAATTAATCGAGATGCAATTGGCGAGGCACTGGGTAATGGCTCTAAGAGTGCATATCAATGTGTACCGTCAGGCTTTGCCTTTGACAGTGCTGGTCAAGACTTTAATCGTGGTAACGAAGAATTTGCGTATGTGTGTGCTTATAATCCAGAAAAAGCACGAGAGTACCTTGCCTTGGCACAGCAGGAACTTAACAAAAAACAGTTTACATTGGAATTGCTTGTAGGTGATCCTGCAGAGCAAGTAAAGGCTGCAAATGTTATTAAGGAAAGTATTGAGGAGTCATTGCCAGATGTGACTATCTCATTGCGGATTATTCCAAAATCAAGCAGACGTAAAACTATGGCAGCTGGTGATTATGAACTAGGTGTTACAAACTGGGGACCTGACTATGCTGATCCTATGACTTATTTGAGCATGTGGATGACTGGCAATGATAACAATACTGGTGACTACTCAAATCCTATCTATGATGCGATTATCGCGGATTGTCAGGATGGGGCATTGTGTACAAAACCTGCCGAGCGATGGAAGGCACTTAAACAGGCAGAAACTGTTATCATGGAAAATGCAATAGTCTTTCCGATTTACCAGCAGTGTAATGCGGACTTGATAAAATCAAATGTAAAGAATATTGCATTTCACCCTGTTGCTATAAACAGGATTTATAAAAAGACAACAAAATAAATTGGAGTGTATAGGCAAAATGAGTGACGAAAATGGAGCATTATCGCCCTTGCGACGGACAGTGGTTGGTGTACAATTTCTTTTTGTGGCGTTTGGATCAATGGTGATTGTTCCATTATTGGTTGGACTCGAGCCAACTACTATACTTGTTTCTGCTGGGATAGGGACTCTCCTCTTTCATGCGATAACGAAAGGTAAGGTTCCTATTTTTTTAGGTTGTAGTTTTGCATTTATTACGCCTATACAAGTTGCAAGTAAACAGTGGGGAATGCCTGGTACGCTTGCTGGTATGCTTGGTGTATCTCTGGTGTATTTTGTGATGTCGATATTGATCAAATGGAGAGGACAACGTTTTATACATAGGCTGTTTCCTCCTGTGGTGATTGGACCTGTCATTATGCTTATTGGGTTGTCACTTTCAAAATCTGCAATTGACATGGCGTGTACCGATTGGTTTTTGGCAGTGACGGCATTTGTAGTGGCTGTTGTTGTGCTGTTTTTTGGCAAAGGGTTGTTAAAACTGGTGCCAGTTGCCTGTGGTATTGTTGTTGGTAGTGTAGTTGCAGCTCTTTGTGGCAAAATGGATTTTACGGCAGTGGCACAAAGTCCTTGGTTTAGTGTTCCCTCAGGGATAGCTCATTTTCATATGCCGCAGTTTGCTTGGGAGCCATTGCTATTTATGATGCCTGTTGCGGTAGCACCAGTTATCGAGCATATAGGAGATGTGTATGTGGTTGGTGCAGTTGCAGATAAAGATTTTGTCAGTGATCCTGGATTGCATCGTACGCTGTTGGGTGATGGCCTGGCCTGTTTGCTTGGGTGTTTTTTAGGCAGTACTCCTGTTACGACCTACAGTGAAGTTACTGGTGCCATGCAGATTACGCATGTTACGAGTCCAAAAGTAATACGCATAGCGGCAATTGCTGCCATAGTACTTTCGTTTTTTGGTAAACTGAGTGCTTTGCTACAGAGTGTTCCACGTGCGGTACTGGGTGGTATCATGCTTATGCTTTTTGGCACCATTGCAAGTGTTGGAATACAGACCTTGGTACGTGAAAAAGTTGATTTTTCGATCACGCGTAATATCCTAATAGTAGGGGTTACTTTAACAATAGGTATTGGTGGAGCGGTATTGCAGTTTGGTACGTTTAGCCTCAGTGGTATTGGGTTGGCATCAATTGTAGGAGTTGTACTCAACTTGCTGCTGCCCGAGGCGTGATATAACAATAAGTTATTGAAATTCTCCCTAAGAGTCTGAAACCATTTGATTTTCTGTGTATTTATTTGAATACATAAGGAAATCAAAATGAAAAAAACAAAACAGGTATGTACAGTAGTTTTTGGAGTAGCATGGTTGCTATTCCAATTTCAGGCTTTTGCCTCGGGAAAAAAAGATACGTTTTTGCCTTCGCAGGAACTGTCTACACCAGAACATGATTTTTCAAATAGTGAAAGACCACCGTTACCACCGGATTTAAAAAATGGCTCTCTGTTGCCACCTCCTGGACAAGAGGAAGAGCAGCCTATTGAGTATAAAGGCGTTGTTACGGTTGCTGCTACCGAAACAGAGGTGGATCCTGAAAAATATATTGAGATACGTGAAACCGAAATCACAAGTACCGCTTGTGATGAAAATGCAGTACTTATCAAAACTGGTAGTGCTCAACTTTCTGGTGCCTCTATTGTAAAGAGAGGAGATACCACTTCTGTTAATCAAAGTAATTTTACAGGTGTTAATGCCGCAGTTGTAGCAACAGGAGGATCATGGTTACAGATTAGTGATGCAGGTATAACTACAGAGGGTGAAGGTGCCAATGCAATCGTGGCTACCGGAAAAGGTACGGTTGTTTCTGTAAGAGATGTACAGATCGCTACGACAAAAAATTCTTCTCGTGGGCTGCATGCGACATATCAAGGTAGTATCATAGCTGAAAATGTTGCTATCAGTACAAAGGGTGCTCATTGCGCAGGACTTGCAACTGATAGAGGTGAAGGTAATGTTGTCCTTAATAAGGGGACTATACAGACAGAAGGTGAAGGCTCTCCTGTAATTTACTCAACTGGTAATATTACTGCAGCTGAAGTTACTGGTATGGCTAAAAGCTCTGAAATTGCTGTAGTTGAAGGTAAGAATACCATTGTTATAGATCATTGTACGCTTTCTGGTACAGGTCCACATGGTATTATGCTCTATCAAAGTTTTTCTGGTGATGCAGCGATTGGAAAAAGTTCACTGTCTATAAAGGATAGTACGTTATCTTCTGATACGGCAGGTCCTTTTTTCTATATTACTAATACAAACTCAAAAATTGATTTAACTAAAACAGATTTACAGTTTAATTCCGGTATACTGCTTAAGGCATCTGGCAATAATGGTGATCGTGGTTGGGGTGTGGCAGGCTCTAATGGCGGTACTGTCGTATTAAAAGCATATAACCAAAAACTTGCTGGGGACATTGTTTGTGATTCTATCAGTACAGTTTCGCTTGAGTTGGGAGATGCCTCTGAGTATACAGGAACAATT
>JAILIC010000081.1 GCA_024695475.1 Treponema sp. | reverse complement strand
TAAGCTAGAATGAATAGTTCATTTAAGTTAGAATGAATAGTTCATTTAAGTTAGAATGAAACTACCAATACAGTAAGTAATGTGTTGTTTGATCCTGTTAGATTATGGTGCTATTGCTTCTATAATGGCTAAGGCGTTACTTGTAAAACTTAGTGTGCTTATGAACTTACTACGGATGAAATGCACAAGGTAATGAAGGGGGTTGACGAAAAAAGGCGGAAAAGGCATACAATTTGGTAAAAATTTGTTCATAAAAATGTAATATGTTGGAGAAGATGCCAACGGTTATAACAAATGCAGCAGTTCGTCAAACATTTACCAAAAATAAAACCTGTGATAGACTTTGATTGGAAGTTATTCCATATATTTTATATTATGTACTATATAATGAAAAGGAGAAAAAAAATGAAATTAAAAAATAACGTAATTATTTCTTCGTTATTTGTTTTGTTGGCTCTTGTTGGTTGCAATAAACAAAAACCTCTGCCTGCAGGTGTACCTGATCCAAGCTCACCATTTGGTGTTGATAGCAAAATCAATATGACAACTATTGATGACTATCTCAACAGAGATGATGTTGTATACCGTGATATGCGTATGTTATTTGATCCTGCAGATTATGGTGCTATCGGTGGTAACGCTGATTTGGCTGCAACTATCGAAGGATTTAAGATTGTACCATATCCTTATTTGGCTACATTGACCGAACTGCCTGTAAAAGGTGCCTATGCGGGTGATACATTGTTTACACTTACATGGGATAGTAACGGTGCTATTGCTACTGTAACTGCCAATTTTGACGAATCCATGCTTGTACTTGAAGATTTATTTCCTAAGGACAAGGTCATTTTTCTGATGTGTGGCGGTGGCGGTTATGCTGGAATGACAAAGGCATTACTTGTAAAACTCGGTTGGGATGAAAAAAAGATATACAATGTTGGTGGCAACTGGTCATATCAGGGTAAGCATGGTTATGAGTTGATCAAATATGCAGAAAATCCAAATGACCACAATGTATTTGCAACCTGGCGTGCTGATTATGCATATATAGATTTTTCACGTCTGCATAAAAAATAGGGTATACTATGAAAGTTATAAAAATACTCATAATTTTTTGTCTGTTGGCAGTATTAGCTTCATGTAAGACAAAGCCAACTGGAGGAAATTCTGTATTTAAATATAGCCAGTTTGCAAGTGGCGGAACACAGTCAGTATTAGATGCAACTATTTTGTTTGAAAACAGTAATTCTACCTTTACAAAATATCAGGTTGCGTATACTTCTTGTACCTGCCGTGGTCCTGAAACAAACTATCGTTCTGTAATGTACATTGAGCTTTTAAATACAAAACCGACTAAAGATGAGGCAAGCATACGTCGAATCAGTTTTGATAAAATAGACAATGCAAACGTAGGTTTGTGGGGTGATAGTAATCCTATTTATGGTAAGCCAGATTATACCGCAGAATACATGAATGAACATTTTGTGCAGCAGCTTGTCGGCAAAACAAAAAAGGATTTTGATGCATGGGGTGGATATGGCAAACAGATTGCAGGTATTACTGCTGATGCAGTAAGCGGTGCAACGGTTTCGACAAGTAATATTACCAGTGTGATAAAAGAATTGTTTAAGTATCATACCGATAAATACTATAAGTAATTCCACAGTAGGGGCGGAACAGATATGCTATAAACATAAGGCTTATCTGTTCTGCTTGCTTGACCTTGCCTTGTAAAATCATTATATTATATGAATCCCCCTTGAGGCTGCGTATGCAGCTTCCATATGTCCACAAGGAGACAATATGAGAAAATATGAATTGATGGCTATCTTCCCATTGGATGAAGAAAAGTCAAAGACAGGTGCTGAGGCTCTACGTGCAGATCTCGGCAAATTCGGCGCTACCATTGAAAAAGAAGAGCCGTTCGGTGATCGCGATCTCACTTATGAAGTAAAGAAACAGACTCGTGGTCGTTTTGTTCTCTACACAATCAATGTAAATCCTGAAAAGCTTACTGATATTGATGCAACATTCAAATTGAATGTTAACTTGCTGAAATATCTCTTTGTTAAAATCGAAGAAAAGAAAGCAAAGTAAGTTAGTAATCAACACGTTGATAGTTAATGGAGGCTAAAAAAGTGACAGATATTAATCAGGTTGTTCTTGTAGGACGATTAACTCGGGATTTAGGTAATGACGAACGGTCATTTGCATATACTCCTAATGGTCAGGCAAGAGCTAATGTAAGTATTGCTGTCAATCGTAGCCGAAAAAATGGCGATCAGTGGGTTGATGAAGTAAATTATTTTGATGTGACTATTTGGGGCAAGACTGCTGAAAACTTAAAACCGTATCTTACTAAAGGCAAGCAGATTGCCATTGAAGGTTTTTTGAAACAAGATCGTTGGGAAAAAGACGGTCAAAAATTCAGCAGGGTATCAATTACTGCAAATAACGTGCAGCTGTTGGGTGGTAAATCTGAAGGTGGTAATAACGGTCAGCAGGCCGGGGGGTATACACCTAGATTCCAACCACGTACACAGTCTGGAGATGTTCCGGCTAACTCTATGGATGATAGTGCACAGTATGGTGGTAATGATCCATTCCCTGAAGATATCCCATTCTAATTATGTCCTATTTGGACTAGGAGTTTAACACATGGCTGACGAAAAAGAAAATGTTCAGGATTATATGGCAACTGAAGAAATAGAAAACAAAGACGCTGTAATGGAAGCTGATCAGGATTCTGGTCGCGAAAATGAAGGTCGTGCTCGTGGTGGTAAGGGAAAGACATTCTTCCGCAAGAAGGTATGCCGCTTCTGTGCTAACAAAGCAAAGATCGATTACAAAGATGCAGATGGTTTGCGTCGCTTTACAACAGAACGTGGTAAGATTCTTCCACGTCGCATTACTGGTACTTGTGCAAAGCACCAGAGAGAACTTGCTAGCGCTATTAAACGTGCACGTTCTATCTGTTTGCTGCCATTCGTAGCTGACTAATGCAATTGCAGGTGTAGCGATCCAACTCCTGGTGACGCTGCCTGCACTATACTACAATTAATAGGAGCTTGTTATTATGAAGGTTATTCTTAATCAGGATGTTAAATACCTCGGTGAAGAGGGTGATGTAAAGAATGTAGCTAATGGTTATATGCGTAACTATTTGGCTCCAAGAAACCTTGCTGTACCTTACAATGATGCTACTGTTGCTTACTTTGAAAGTCGCAAAGCAGAAATTGAAGCTCGCAAGGAATTGAAACGCAAAGAATCTGCAAGTCTCAAGGAAAAACTTGAACAGCTTACTTTGGTTGCAGAAATGCCAGCAGGTGCAAACGGCAAGCTTTATGGTGCTGTTACATCTTTGACTGTTGCTGATCTGTTGCTTAAGTCTGGTCACGAAGTTGAGCGCAAGCGTATTGAAGTTCCTGGTTCTACAATCAAGAATGTTGGTAACTATAAAGTTACTGTTAAGTTGTACGAATCACAGACTGCAACTATCGAATTGCAGGTTAAAGCTCAGCTTGATGAAAGTGCAAAAGCTGAACTTGCTGCTAAAGAAGCTGCTAAGGCTTCAAAAGCTGCAAAAGAAGCTAAGGAAGAAGTTCCTGCTGAAGAGTCAAAAGCTGAGTAAGTTTTTACTTACAGCATAATAGAAAAAGAAAAGGCTGGTCTTTTTAAGTGTAATACTTTGAAAGACCAGCCTTTTTTATTACGAAGTCAAGGTTTATACAATCGTATACCTTGACTTGTCGCTTTTATTCTTTTGCCTTATTTTCAAACTTGGTGTATGAACTGAGATACAACAAGTTGATGTCACCGATTGGCCCATTACGCTGTTTAGCGAGAATGATTTTAGCATCTTGTACCGGATCCGGTTCTCCTTCTTCGGTTTTTTTACGTTCTCTGTGGATAAACATAACGACGTCGGCATCTTGTTCAATAGAACCTGAACCTCGAATTTGAGCAAGATTTGGTTCAGAACCTTCTGCATCACGAGCTACCTGACTGAGTGCTACAATCGGTATATTTAATTCACGAGCCAAAGCTTTTAATGACTTGGATATCTCAGATACCTGTTCCCAAGTCTCTTTATTTTTCATTTCTGTCGATATAAGACCAATATAGTCTATAAAGATTATTTTAACACCATGATTTAATACGAGCCGACGAGACATTGCCCTGATATCGAGTAACTGCATGTTTGGTGTATCGATGATGTATAGCGGGGCTGTATAGATACGGCCTGCAGCATCTTGCAATTTTTGAAAGTCACCCATAGTAAGCATACCAGTGCGTAACTTGGTACCAGGAATGCGAGCTTCTTGTGATAAAAGACGCTGACCAACTGATTCAGATGACATTTCCAATGAGAAAAATCCACAAGGAATATGTTCATCAATGGTTATATGCTGCATCATTGAAAGGGCCAAAGCTGTTTTACCCATTGATGGCCGAGCTCCAATAATGATGAGCTCTGAATCTTGGAATCCGCTTGTCATGGTGTCAAGTTTATTAAAGCCTGATGGTATACCGGTAAATCCGTTTTTGTTTTTGTACCGTTCCTCAATGGTTTGTATGAGGGTAGGTACAAGTGTTTTCATTTCGTGGACTTGAGTTGTCTGGTTTTTATCGGATAATGCAAATATTTGTTTTTCGGCATTTTCCATGACATCCGATGTTTTTTTTGTGTCATCAAAAGCTGTTGCTTTCATTTCATCGGAGACTTTTATGAGATCACGTCGCATAGATTGCTCTAGAACAATGCCTGCATAATAGGTGACGTTTGCACTAGTTGGTACTTTATCTGTGAGTGCTGCTATATAGGCGGCTCCTCCTGCTTGGTCAAGTTTGCCAACTTTTGTAAGCTGTTCTGTTAATGCAACGATATCTCCATGAATATTTTGATTAAATAATTCCAATAGTGCTTCAAAGATAATGCGATTTTGTAATGAGTAAAATTTTTCTGGACGAAGTAGTGTAACGACGTCAGACATAGCTCCCCAGTCAAGAAGCAGGGCACCGAGCGTAGCTTCTTCTGCTTCAAGATTATGAGGTGGTATTTTGTCTTTTAATGCATTCATGTGGAGTGCACTTCCTTTATTGTAATGGTATTTCTGATAAATCGCTTGGACTGAGTCGTATTACTGCGCCTTTTTCATTATTTACCATTATACTTTTGCTATCGATTACGATTGGTGTGTTTGCTTTTACTCCTACCGTAGATTTTGCTTTTAACACGAGATTTTGGTCGTATGATGCAATGTAATAGTTTTTACCGTCTTGTATAACACAGTAGTACACGGAACCTTGCTGAATCAAGACAGAATCTTCAGCAACAGCCTGTTCAGATTCTTTTGCGATTTGTAATGTTTCTTTATCAATAGAAACAAGTTTTACAGCACTGTTTTTACCGCCATTTTCTCCAGCGATGGCGATGAGCGATGTGCCAATGTCATATATAATACGATTACGTATTGCTTCTAGTCTAGATGTTTTTACAATTTTGTTGTTTTTTGTGTCGATGCCAATAATTTTGGACAAGAATTTTTTGTCATTGGCCAGTTGCAATCCGTATGAAACATCAGCTTCTGAGTATCCTTGAGTTTTTTCTTTGAGTTCTTTAATATCTTTAGCTATTTCTTTGTTTTCATTTTTTGCTTCATTTTGTTTTTTATCTGCCTTGTTTTGCTTTTCAGTTGCTGTCGCAGCAGCAAGATCGGCTTTTTTTTGTTGTTCGGTTGCATCCAGTTTTTTTTGTTCTGCAATTTCTTGAGCCTGTAGGTCATCAGGATTTTCGTTGGCAATCTTTTGAGCTTCTGCTGCTTCTTGTTTTAATTCATCAGCCTTTGCTTGTTCGATAACAGCTTCCTTTTGTGCATCTTTTGCCTGTTCTGAAGCTATTTCAGATTCACGGTTTTTGATGTCCATCATATTTGAGCGCTCATCAATACCGCGGTCATCAGTTTCGCGCATGGAGTCAACCACATCTTTGTCGCTGATAACAGATGTATCGATGGTACTTAACCCACCATCAACAGGTTCTGACAAAGGTATGACGATTTGAGTATTTCCAGGCCACATTTTGTAGTTAGTGTCCATACCGACTGAGCTCGTTAAGTTTTGAGTTACAATTTCTTTATATTTTGCATTAAATGTATCAAGCTTACCACGGTAGACAGCATTGTATACCGTAATAAAGGTTGCTATGGTAGATGCATCTTCTGGATTATATTTATATGCCTGCATAAGAAATCCGCTGATAATACGTCTGACATTGGTGATATGATCAACGCCTACATTTTCTCCAAGAATGAGAATATCTGCATCGAGTTTTTCTTTTACGGATGTATCAACGGCATGGATGACATAATAACGATTTTTAGAGCCAGTATTGATAGCATTCTCGGTGTTATCAGTAATGGAAATTGCAAGCTGAGTGCCTATATTAGTGATCGTTTGTGCAGAATCAATACGTGCATGGGGGCCTTCGTAATTTTGAAATACAATGGTATCTGCACTTTCATTTGCTGATTGTAATTCTGTTCTGTTTACATCTAATGCCGCAGCCTTAGATGTATAAAACGAAAACAGTCCACCTGCCATAAAAACTGCCAGTAATACTTTTTGCTGTTTTTTGAATATCATTTTTATCATGACCTCCACACCATTTTATTACGTATATAGTATCGGCCGACTTGTTAGTTTTATTGATATACAAAGGTTGCAAGGCTTTCAATATGGCTCGTTTGTGGATAAAAATCCAGCAGATACAATGAGTCGAGCTTGTATCCGGCTTTGATTAATGCAGCAGCATCTCGTGCATGTGTTGCAGGATCGCAGGACACTGATTTGATAATATGAGGCTTTGTCTTGCAAAGCCAGATGTTTACTTCTTTTTCCATGCCACTTCGAGGAGGATCAATGACGACTGCATCAAAATTTCCTTGTTTTTGTAAAATAGCATCAGCATTTTCTTTTATCCATTTTGCACCGCTGAGACCGTAACTTTCATGTTTTTTGCCAGCAAGGTTTATTTCTGCAAAGACTAAGGCATCTCGGTTATGTTCTACCAGTGTGACTTTTTCAAAAAGGTCTGCTAAAAATACTGAGAAAGTACCAGCTCCAGCATACATATCTAAGACATTTTTGCCTGATAATCCATCACATACAACCGCAATCGTCTTTTCTAGTACAGAAATATTTGACTGAAAAAATCCTTGGACATCAAATTGTATCGGTTTACCAGCTATTTGAGCGGTAATAATATTTTGCTGATGTAATGTAGTACCTGAAAAATAGCGATTGACCTTTTTTTTGATTGTTCGTTTGCCTGACTTAATCTGTGTTGACTCTTGTTGTGTTTGAGCATGCGTTTCTTGCGCAACAACCAGAGAAGGGGTTGCAAAAGCACCACCAAAAAGATGCACTCGTCCTCGCGGTCTTTGGCTAAGCGGAGTCTTTTCCAAATAGGTATTTATTTCGTTTACGGCAACAGGGCAGTTTAAAATAGGAATTTCTGTGTTTGATGCACGGGCTGTTAAAGCTCCATTATGTAATTGAAAACGACTCCTGTATCCAAGTGGTTGATCATATAAGGATGCAACAGGTGGTACGGTGATTCCTTCTCGCTCAAAACAATCTTTTAATATATCTGCACGTAACTGACGCTGATATGCTGCATCAATGTGCATCATGTTACAGCCACCACAGGTGCCGTATAGAGGGCAGGTGGGCTCTATACGATGAGGAGATGGAGTTATGATGGAAACGATTTTAGCGGTGTCGTAATCACGTTTTGATTCGGTTATCTCAACTTGTAGTGTTTCACCAGGAATTGCAAAGGGAATAAAAACCGCTTTGCCGTTATTTTTTGCAAGGCAATTGCCTCCAAATGTCATCTTGTCTGCTACTATAGTAACTAAAGCCATATCATATTATAATATCAGAATAAAGTAGAGGAGTCCATTACATTATATGGGTGTACAACAGTATTATGTTACCATGCAGGACGGAACTGAAGTCTCTGTTTGTCGTTGGATGCCGATTGGCCATGTTTCAGGAGTTGTTCATGTAAGTCATGGTATGGTTGAGCATGCATTGCGATATAAAGAGTTTGGTGAGTTTTTGGCCAGGATTGGATTTGTTTGTATTGTACATGATCACCGTGGGCATGGTTTAACTGGTAAACGTGCGGAAACAAAAGGAACTGGATGCATTGGAATGTTGGCGCCGGCACACGGATTTGATTTAGTTACAGATGATATAAAAGAACTTGTTTTGTTATCACGCAAGGAGTTTCCTGACAAATCAATTTTTTTGTTGGGACATTCATTTGGCTCTTTTGTTGCACAAAACTTTATCGAGCAGTATGGTACGTTTATCGATGGTTGTATTTTGATGGGATCAGCTGGGCCTCGTCCGGTAACTATCACATTGGGTAAACTATTTGTTTCGTTTTTGTCCTTGTTTATAGGTACTATGGCTCGTTCACGCTTTGTTAATTCACTTACTTTTGGGACATATAATATGCATATAGTAAATCCCAAAACACCACATGACTGGTTAAGTCGAGAACCTGCTGAAGTGGCTGCGTATGAGCAGGATGAGATGTGCGGTTTTATACCGACAGTGTCATTTTTTAAGGATTTATTGTATGGGTTGAGTGTCATTCACAAAAGAAATCGCATGAAACGTATACCTTGCTTGCTTCCAATTTATGTGCTGTATGGTTCCGCAGACCCTGTTGGTGGATATGGTTTGACGGTACGTCGTTTACTGTCTGTATATAAACGGCTCGGTTTGAAACGTGTTGACAGTGTCTGCTTTGATCATGCCCGGCATGAATTGTTACACGAAACTAATAAAAGCAATGTGTTTGCTTGTATACTAGACTGGATTGTAAAAAATAAGTAGGATAAGTGATTATGGCAGAAAAAGAAATAGAGTATGGTAATGCTGGTAGCTATCAGGCTGCCGTAGAACGTAGTAAAAAAATTGAAGAAGATATTCTTGTTAATCCTCTGAAATATCGTGTATTGACCGGAGATCGACCAACTGGCCGGTTGCATATTGGACATTATTTTGGTTCGTTACAGAATCGTGTTCGTTTGTCAAAACTTGGCGTACCTACGATGATTTTGATCGCTGATTATCAAGTATTGACAGATCATGATGCTTTTCAGGAGATAAGTCAAAATACCAAACAGCTTGTTATTGATTACATTGCTGCCGGTATTGAACCAGGTAAAAATGTCATTATCTATCCACATAGTTATATTCCTGAAGCAAATCAGCTGATGTTGCCATTTTTGACATTGGTCTCACTCTCAGAATTAAGTCGTAATCCGACAGTAAAAGAAGAAATTCAGTCTGCTGGCATTAAAAGTGTTAATGCCGGTATGTATACCTATCCAATCCATCAGGCTTGTGATATTTTGTTCTGTAAGGGAAATATCGTTCCTGTAGGTAAGGATCAGTTGCCTCATCTTGAATTAACCCGCACTATTGCACGTCGTTTTAACGAAAAGTTTTCTCCAAAACATCCTGTATTCCCTGAGCCACAGGCATTATTGAGCAAAACGCCGAGTATTCTTGGACTTGATGGAAGTCAGAAAATGAGTAAAAGTCGTGGTAATGCTATCATGTTGTCTGCAACAGAAGATGAAACCGCTACCCTTATTAAAAAGGCTAAAACGGACGGTGATAGACATATTACTTATGATCCCCAGAATCGTCCTGAAGTTGCCAATTTGCTTATGCTTATTTCTCTTTGTACTAAAGAGGAACCAGGCGCTATTGCAGATAAAATTGGTGATGGTGGTAGTGGAATGCTCAAAAAAATGCTTACGGAAGCTCTTAATGAAGAATTGCGACCATTACGAGAAAAACGTAAGCAACTTGAAGCTGATCCAGCATATATTCAAAAGGTACTCACCGAAGGTGCAAAACAAGCTCGAGAGATTGCAATTGCCACACTCGATGAAGTACGCCATGTTATGAATATGGCTATATAGAATTCTTGTTATACTCGTTGTACAGTGATTGTGCAATGAGTAATAGTTTTTCTTTTGTATTTTGGGCAGGATCGTCAAGTACCGTATCTAATAGGTTGTTGAGGATTCTGCCCAAAATTTTCCCAGATGGAATTCCTTGTTTCATCAGATCTTCACCATTAATCGCTAAATCTTTTATACGTAATGTTGCATTCTTTTCTAATATCGTATCGATACGGTTTTGTAACTCGCATAAGTTTTTAGAAACTTCACTATCATGTAATCGTACCGGCTGATTATGCATGCCGTAAACGTCTGCTATACGAAGATCAAATAAATCTGCTATGCATTCTGGTTTTACCCGTACTAAAAAGCGGCGAATGGCTGCGTCACTCCAAGTCGGTTCATAAAAGAACATATGGTTTTTAACCAGATGGCAGACGGCCTCAATTGTCGCATTAGGAAACTTTAAACGGCGCATAATATCTTTTGTCATCTGCGCTGATTCGGACTCATGATTATAAAAAGTATAATGTATTTCATTATCAACATGTATACTTTTTTTAACACTAGGTTTACCGATATCATGAAATAGTGCACTTAATCGTACTGTTGTATTGTTCTTTGGAGCGCCGTCGCATGCATAAAAACAATGATCCATGACATCAAAATCATGGAACCCTCTGTTGTCACCTTGAATACAATTTCTGCACGGTGTAAATTCTGGTATAAACTCATTAAGAACACCTGTTTGCTCCATAAAGTGAAGACCTATTGAGGGAGTTGTCGCGTGGAGCATTTTTATAAATTCATCTCTAAAACGCTCAATCGAAATTTGCTTTGTTTTTTCACGTACCAGTGGATTTTGTATTGCATTAAATGTCTCTGGCTCAATTTTAAAATTAAGTTGTGCCGAAAAACGGAGAGCGCGTATAGGTCGTAATCCATCTTCAGTAAATCTATCTATCGGATTACCTACAGTACGTATTATCTTTTTTTTAATATCCTGTTGTCCGCCGTATGGATCAACTATTGTGCCGTCTTGCAAGTTAACGGCAATAGCATTCATGGTAAAATCACGTCGAGACAAGTCTTCTTCGATGGTTGCCGCATAAGAAACTGAGTCTGGATGTCTACCGTCGCTATAATCAGACTCGGTTCGGAATGTTGTTGTTTCTATTTCTTTACCCATAATATGGACAGTAACGGTTCCATGGGCAATTCCTGTAGGAATTACTTTATGAAAAATCGACATAACCTGTTGAGGTGTTGCATTTGTGGCAACATCCCAGTCTGATACAGGATTTCCCATAATGGTGTCTCTAACAGCTCCTCCAACAAGATATGCCTGATAACCGTGGGATACAAAGATTTCGTTCATTTTTTGTAATTCGTTAGGAATTTTGATTCTATTTGTGATAAGATGCATACTATGTGCGATTATACTAAAAACTATTCTTCTCCGTCTATTCATATAGTCATTTTTACAGGAGGAGAATTTCCTCCTGCAGATACGATTGTAAAGTATTGGCAGTCAATGCCATCGCCTGATTATGTCATAGCGGCAGATTCCGGTTTAGTTGCTGCTAGAACGTATGCATCATTTTTTCATTTTTCTATTGATGCTATCTTGGGAGATATGGATAGCCTTGAGGAACACTCGTTATTAGATGAGTATTCCCGCGATATAATTCATACCTTTCCGGTTTATAAAGACTTTACTGATACAGAACTTGCTTTGCAAACAGCGTATCAGAAAAGTAGTGATTGTTTTATTACTCTTATTGGTGGTGATGGAGGGCGTTTGGATCATCTTATGGGAATCTTTGATTTGTTTGCCACGTCTTTGCATCCTCATGTTTGGTTAACCAAGGAACAGGCTTTATGGTTTATAACTTCAGGTGATACCGTAACCGTTACCCATATTCAGGACATGGAACCAATTTCATTTGCACGGACATATGGTAAAAGATCTGGTGGTGTAATTGAATCTGATGGTTTGGAATGGGAAAGTGCACTTTTTAGAAAAGAAGGTATGCCTAGCATTAGCAATCGCATAAAATGCAACTATGGTACAGAACAGAACCCCTTGCATATACAGGTTAAGCAAGGTGATTTTATTATGTTTTTACCTCTGACGGCACATGTCACAATCCAGCACTCAAAAGTATGATTGCCCTGGTTGTAATCGCTGTAATCAAAGAAAGTATCAAAAACAGCAGAATAATGACAATATGAATCAAAAATGAAACTTTAATTATTTTTTTGTTGAGAAACATATATAAAAAGAATGCGATATATTCAAAAATAGAAATGAGAGAAAATATAATTAATAATATGGCGGAGAATACTGTAAGCGAGAGTATAAGCAGTAAATTCTCTGAAGTGAATTCTTGAAAATTACCAATTCCATATAACAGTAATAAACTGCTGAGAAAGAGAAAGAGAAACAGTAAAATGCGGTCGGTAAGTCGAAGTAGTACGACTCTGTGTTGTATAAAACGAAACCGTTTTTTTTGTTTCATTGACTTGCAGTTATCTCCTGTTAGATTGTATACTTGCTTTATACTATCATTGTGTCTTTTTTGCAAGGTCGAGGGAAATATATGAAAAAAATCGGTCGCATTTTATCATTGTTACTTTTACTTGGTGCCGCTGGTGCTGCTTTTTATTTGGGATGGGCTCAGTTTAAAGTTACAACAGAATCTTGTGGAGTATTAATCTCTAAGACAAGTGGAGTTGAGAAAAAACCGATTGTACCTGGTGTGTTTTCATGGCATTGGCAATTGCTGATTCCTACCAATGCAACGATCAGAGTTTTTTCGATGGCTCCCTATGTAAATTCTGTAACAAAATCAGGCCAATTGCCGTCTGCTGATATGTATAAGCAATTACTTTTAAAAGACGCAGAGTTTTCCTATAGCTACAATATAACACTAGGTGTACGTTTTACACCTGACGGTATAGTACAACAGGTTTCTTTACATAACATACAAAATGATGATGAAATGCAAAAATTACTAAAAAGTGTTGTGGATCAAGCTTGTGATGTTATCGTTGCGTATATAGCAGAACAGGCAATGCAACAAAAAGATTTTTCTGTTGCGTTGATTAATCAAAAAGATGTTATGTCATATTTATCTGCTTTACCGCAATTTTCTGATATTGTTTTTACTCAATGTAATGTGGAAATTCAGACTGTCCCTGATATGTACACCTATACAAAAGCAAAAGAAGCTTTTGAGGCATATCAAAAACGGCTTGAGGAAAAACTTACTGAACAAGCTGAAGTAGACGCAACAATGCTTGCACAAGACTCTCGAGATATGGCAAAATTGGCAAAATTAGGAGAGTTACTCCGTCAATATCCAGAGTTATCTGAAATATTAAAAAATAGTAGTGTCACTGAGGCACTGCGCTCTGTAAGGAATATTCAGTAGATGAAACGCTTGTATGGTTTTAGAGGTGCGACCGGTACGGAAAATACAACCGAGTCGATTATTGAAAATACGTGTGCAATGTGTCGTACGTTATTTGCAGAAAATGCAATTCAAAGTGATGATATTGTTTCTATTCAGTTTACGCTTTCACCAGATGTAACAGCATGTAACCCTGCGGCAGCTCTGCGTAAAGGAAATGCAGGTATAGATGTATCCCGATGTGCATTGTTTACTGCATTGGAACCTGTCGTTGAAAATTCTTTGCCGTATATGATACGAGTGCTGGTCACTGCATATGCGGAAGAAGGTCATGTTGTGCAACCGGTATATCGCAATGGTGCAGAACGTTTGCGACCAGATTTTGTAAAAAAATAAAAAAAAATATAAAAAAAGTGATTTTTACTGTTGACACGATTAGTGATTTTATATATTATCTAATCATTCAACACGCCAATTTAGCTCAGCTGGTCTAGAGCACGTGATTTGTAATCTCGGGGTCCAGGGTTCGAATCCCTGAGTTGGCTATTGAATCTGGGGAGTTTCCAGAGTGGTCAAATGGGGCAGACTGTAAATCTGTTGGTTATACCTTCGTAGGTCCGAATCCTTCACTCCCCAATTTTTAGAGTGCTGACTTGTTCAGCACTTTTTTTTTACCCTTTTCTTCAAATTGTTTGACAAATGTTAGTCTATGCTATAGATTTAAAAAAGGAATAATTTCAGATAAAAAAAAGAGAGGAGAGAGTGAAAGTCTGCTTTTGGGGTGTAAGAGGTTCTATTCCATCTTGTTTGTCGGGAGAGCAGATACAATCAAAGATTTCTGCAGCCGTTCAGCGAATTACAGCAAAAGATATCGAGTCTGAAGATGCTCGAGAGTGTTTTATAGCTCATTTACCAGAATGGATCTATGGAACGGTCGGAGGCAATACTGCATGTGTACAATTATATGCTGATGATGGCTCACAAACAATTCTTGATGCCGGATCTGGTATCAGGGTTCTCGGTAAAAAGTGTCCAATTCCAGAAAACAAGCACTATAATCTCTTTTTTTCACATTATCACTGGGATCATATTCAGGGACTTCCTTTTTTTGATGCAATATACAATCCATCTGTTTCAATAGATATATATACGACATTTCCTGCTGCAGAACGTATTCTTCGAGAACAAATGATGCGTCCTTATTTTCCAGTCGGCTGGAATGCCTTTACAAAAAATATCACTTTTCATGTTGTGCATCCTAATGAAGAGTTTGTTGTTGATGGCATGAAAGTAAATTGTTGTAAAATGAATCATCCTGGAAATTCCTACTCTTTTTCATTTGAGTCTCATAATAAAAAGTTTGTCTACGCTACTGATGTGGAACTGACTGAAGAAGATTATGAAAAACGTAACCCAAAACAAAAAAAAGTGTTTGAAAATGCGGATATGGTTGTTATTGATTCCCAATACACCGCAGAAGAAGCAAAAATAAAAGAAAAGTGGGGACACTCAGCTTTTTGTACAGCAATTGATTTTGCTGAATTATGGAATATTAAGCAACTTTATTTATTTCATCATGAACCAACCTATGATGATAAAAAATTAAATTCGATATTGCAGGCCGCTCGATGGTATGCTAATAATATTACCACAACTGATACAGGTATTAATTTAGCTATCGAAGGTAAAGAAATAGAACTATGACATCGGATACATCATCAACACTTTCTCTTGATTATCATTTTAATGAAGCTGAAGTTAAATTTTTGGCTCATTTTTTCAGGAAACATCAGGCAGAGTTGCCCAAGGAATTGGTTTCATTTGCTGGAGCTATAGAGCGAAGTA
>JAILIC010000067.1 GCA_024695475.1 Treponema sp. | reverse complement strand
TTAACTCATATGGGAAACAGCCTTACTCGTTTAGCACACACCCCCATTGACTACAACCTTTATATCATACTATATTACTAGGGTATTATTATTTGTGTACAATGGAGTCTGTTATACAGAAGCAAAGTATGAACAAAACGTATTATGTAAAAATCGAAGGGATTTTTTGTGACCATTGCAGAATTACGATTTCCTCTTTTATCAAAAAAGCAGACACAGACGCTCTCATAAAAATATCAGGTTCTATTGCCAAGATACAATCGGCAAAGCTTTTAGAGCCGGATATAATCGATGCCGTCAAGCAAGCTGGCTATACAACTAAACAACAATGGATTTGTACCAGTTTTAACAAATGGAAACTGCTTCAAATTCTGCAATTACTTGTGATTGCCCTGTTTATTCTGATCATACACTTTATTTTAAAAGCAATTTTAGGATACGACATATTAAATGTCATTCCTGTAATCGATTCAAAAGCTTCGTTAATCGGGCTTTTAGCAGCAGGTTTTCTGACAAGTTTTCATTGTATCGGAATGTGCGGTGCAATCAATCTTGCAGTATCCAAAAACAACCAAAAAGCTATTACATATAACAGCGGAAGAGTCTTGTGCTATACTGTCGTCGGCTTTTTTGCCGGTTTAGTCGGAAAAACGATTTCAATAAACCAGTCAGCTTTAAGTGTTCTTGTCGTGTGCCTCAGCCTGTTTATGATAATGCTTGGACTTTCAATGACGGGCTTATTTTCAATTACTTTAAAACCTCTTTCCCACCCTTCAAAATTAAAATCCTCAAGCGTCTTAGTAGCAGGTATTTTAAATGGCTTTATGCCTTGTACTCCGCTAATCACCATGCAGGTATATGCAGTTTCGACAGCAAGTCCCGTAAAAGGTGCCGTATCTATGCTTCTATTTGGTTTTGGTACATTACCCATGATGCTGGGCTTTGGATTGTTCCAGAACTTTTTCGTAAGTAAAAAACAAATCTTTCAAAAAGTTCTTGCCACATTTATTCTGCTATTAGGACTATCGATGGCACTCAGAGGTTTGACAGGTCTCGGATTTACAGTTAATGCTTCAAAGCGCTCATTGCAAAACTGGAAAGTTGCAGAGCTATCAGCAGACAGAACCATGCAAACAATCGAAATCCCCCTTTCCTATGATGGGTATGAAAACTTTGCGGTAAAAAAAGGTACACCAGTACGTTTGATAATTAATGCAGAAGAGGATTATATCACCGGCTGCAATAACCGGATCATCAGCAAAGATTTTGGATTTGATAAAACACTCATCCCTGGACAAAACGAAATCACTTTTTTACCTGAAAAAAAAGGAACTTACATATATAGCTGTTGGATGTATATGTTAAAAAATAAAATTTATGTTTATGAGGACTAATATGAAATCAAAGATTTTGGTATTCACTGTACTTTTTAGTTGCCTAACAGTATTCGGCTTTGCAAATGCAAAGAATCCTTTATTTTTCAATCCTAAGCCAGAAAATGGAATCATTTCAATTAAAAAATCTCAACTTTCAAAAGATGCGGCATTCATAAATTACAAAGCTGGTGATATAACAGTACAACTAATTGTAGTTATTGCAGATGATAATACCTATCGTGTTTCATTTAACACCTGCCAAAGCTGTAATCCATCACCTAAGGCATATTTTGTACAGAAAGGGAAAAAACTCATCTGTCAAAACTGTGGTAATCAATTTACCATGAACGATGTCGGCAAGGCCTCATATGGCTGTAATCCTGCACGTATTCCATTTACTGAAACAGCTACAGAGCTATCCATATCCACAGAAGTTTTGGAAAAAGTCGCTCCGGCTTTTAAACGATGGCAAGGAAGAACTGAATAGAACAATTTATTAGAGAAGTTGTTACAAGAAGGTGCTTTTTTCCTTTACTAGAACAAAGAAATTTCGTATATTATGAAGATATGATTGATAAAATAATGACCCTCATGTTCGGTTCCCAGTCCGAGCGTGATATAAAAGCAATTAAGCCAATTCTTAAAAAAGTTAATGACAAAGAACCCTGGGCCCATGCACTTGCTGATAATGACTTTCCAAAACAAACTCAAATTTTGAAAGACCGTTTAAAAAACGGGGAAACATTAGATGATATTCTGCCAGAAGGCTTTGCTTTAGCTCGTGAAGCTGCTTACCGCGTTTTGGGTGAACGTGCGTATGACGTACAGATCATGGGTTCGTTGGTTTTGAACTCTGGTCGCATTACCGAAATGAAAACCGGTGAAGGTAAAACACTTATGTGTGTTGCCGCCGCTTATTTGAACAGTCTTACCGGTAAAGGTGTCCATATTGTCACTGTCAATGACTACCTCGCAGAACGTGATGCAGCATGGATGCGTCCTGTATATGGATTCTTAGGACAAACCGTAGGTACTATTTTATCCAACATGGATAATGATGCACGTAAAGCTGCATATGCATGTGATATTACCTATGGTACAAATAACGAATTTGGTTTTGACTACTTGCGTGACAACATGCAGGTAGATGCTTCTCGCAAAGTACAGAGAGGATTTAACTTCTGTATTGTCGACGAAATTGACTCCATTCTTATCGATGAGGCTCGTACCCCGCTTATTATCAGTGGTGCTGGCGAAGATGATACATTCAAGTATCATGAAGTCGATAAATATGTCGGCGAACTTGTCGAAGTCGAAAAAGATCCAAAAACTGGTTTATATCCAGATGAAGTTGAAATGGATCCAGAAGAACGCAAGAACATCAAGGGCGATTATACACTTGATGAAAAGTCTCGACGCGTTTCATTTACTGATGCCGGTATGAACCACATTGATGCAATCTTGCATCAGCACAACCTGATTCCTGCTGGTACAACAGTTTTTGATGAAGGTAATTTTGAATATGTACACTACTTTACTCAGGCAGTACGTGCTCACAAGCTGTATAAGCCAGAAGTAGACTATCTGGTAAAAGATGGTCAGGTACAGATTGTTGACGAGTTTACTGGTCGTATCCTTGAAGGACGCCGCTACGGTGATGGATTGCATCAGGCTATCGAAGCAAAAGAGCATCTTAAGATTGCTCAGCGTAACCGAACCATGGCAACAATCACATTCCAAAACTTTTTCCGCATGTATACCAAGTTATCTGGTATGACCGGTACCGCAGCAACAGAAGCTGTTGAATTTAACAAAATCTATAAATTGGATGTTGTTGTCATTCCTACAAACAAACCAGTTGCCCGTATTGACGAACAGGACGAAGTTTACCTTGACGAAGCAAGCAAATGGGAAGCCATCTGTAAAGAAATTGCAACAGTTCACCAGAAAGGACAGCCAGTATTGGTAGGTACCATCTCTGTTGAAAAATCTGAACACCTGTCTGCTATGCTTACTCGTCGCGGAGTTCCTCACGAAGTTTTAAATGCAAAAAATCATGCCCGTGAAGCTCTTATCATTGCTGAAGCTGGTGCAAAGGGTGCTGTTACCATTGCAACAAATATGGCTGGTCGTGGTACTGATATCAAACTGGGTGGCAATCCTGAGTTTAGAGCCAGAAAAAGAGCTGGAACAGAAGCAACACCAGAACAGTATGAGGTAGCTTATAAAATCGAAAAAGAGCAGTGGCTCAAAGATTATGAAGAAGTCCGCCAGTTAGGTGGTTTATATGTCATAGGTACAGAGCGCCACGAAAGCAGACGTATAGACAATCAGTTACGTGGTCGTTCTGGTCGTCAGGGTGATCCAGGACGCAGTAAGTTCTATATTTCTATGGATGATGATTTAATGCGTCTCTTCGGTGGCGAACGCATGAAAAAGATGATGAGTACTATCGGTATGGAACCAGGTGAGCCAATTTATCATCCATGGCTTTCAAAAGGTATTGAGCGTGCTCAGCGCAAAGTTGAAGAGCGCAACTTTGAAATTCGTAAACATCTGCTTGATTATGATGATGTTCTCAATGAACAACGCAGTGTCATTTATCAGCAGCGTGATGATATTTTGAAGGACGAAAATCTATCAACGCGCGTCATGAATAATGCAAAAGACTTTGTGGATGACATTTTTGACACCTACGAAGACGAAAGCAAACATCGTGATCCTAATGCTGCAAAAAAACTTATCGATGCTTTGAAAAATACATTTGGTATGGTCATACCAAATGATATGCTTAAAAAAGAGATTGTTCTTGCAGCACTTCAGAATGACATCACTGAAAAAGAAACACTTGCTGGTAAAGAAAACCTCAACATGTTTATCCGTTACCAGTATGTTATTTCAATTGATCGTCACTGGCTTGATCAGCTTGAAGCTTTGGAAGCATTACGAGAAGGTGTTGGGTTACGTTCTTACGGTTCAAAAAATCCTTTAACCGAATATAAGATCGATGGATTTAATCTGTTTTATGATATGTTGGATACCATCCGTACAGAGATTATTTCTCGTGTATTTAAAGTACGTGTACAGGTCAATCCTACAACATCTCGTGAACAACAACATGCACCTCGGCAAATGAACGCCCAGCATCAAGAAGCTCAATCTGCCATGAGCGGTGATAATGCACGTCGTCAAGCTAACAACAGTGCAATGCAAAAGGCTACAGCATCACATTCTGTAACCGTAAGACGCACTACTCCAAAAGTAGGACGCAACGATCCATGCCCCTGTGGTTCTGGATTAAAATATAAAAACTGTTGTGGACGGAATGCATAATTTCAGGCAAATAAAAAATAACCACTAACAAAAAAAGACCACCATTTGAAGTGCACTTCATATTTGGTGGTCTTTTTATTTCAGGTTGATAACAATTATCAACCTGAAAAACGGAGATGTCAAGGCTTTAAGCGGTAGCGTGCCTTGACTCGACGTATTTCAAGTATTTATATTGATATTAGAGAGGTCCTAACCGATTGATCGGCCAAAATCTAAACGCTGTTGTACCAAGAATAAGTCGCTTATTAACATATTGTGGAGCCATATTAGAAACATACGTTACAGAATAAGTATCATATGGTGTAAGCTTTGTTAAAACATCCTCATAAGAGTGACGCATATCCAAAGAATTAAATCGGTTATCTCCCATCATAAAATAGCAATTTTGCGGAATATACTGGGGACTTCCATCATCTTTATTTGCTGGAAACACAGGCATATTACGTAAATCAAGAATAGTTACCGTAGCATGTAAACGCGAAGCTTTTTCAATCAATTCATTACGCTCTGTAACGACAGATTCATCACTAGGAGTATTTAGGCCCGCCATAATCTTCATATTACTAACAACCATACGTCCTAACGTTAGCTTTATCAGCAAATTGAGCTTAAAATTTGCATCGCTATATATATCACCGCCGACCAATCGATCTCCGGTAATCTGCCCCTGCGTATCAGTATATGGCGTTACTTTATCTATCCAATCAGTCATAAAAGCAGTAAACCACTGCACTCCACCAATTGATGTAGCCAATTTGCGTGTAAAAGTAACAGTATCACGGAACAAGTTATATTCATACAAATCTGCTGCAGAAAACAAATTGGAAATAGAGCTGCTAATAGAAGTCGGATGTATACTTACTACCAATGCAGCAAACTGGTTAGCCAAATCCCTACACTCTTTTTTAGTCACTTCAATATCAAGTTCACGACGTTCTTTTTCACATTTGAGCATCTGCTGGTAAATATCTTCAGGAACAGGGATTGTTTGTACCTTTCTTTTCGTTTCACTATCGAGTGCATTTAAGTTCCATGCTGCCCAGGTAGATTCTTGCTCCACAGGCTTAAAAGAACTGTTTGACGTACGTGCATACAGAGTACCATCCTGCATAACAAGCTGTTCCCCTGGCTCTCCTGTTATACGTTTAACCAATGGATCTGCTTTTGGTCCCCCCTGTTCATCAACATTAAGGTTTACTTTGGTAAAAGTAAGCATATAAACAAGTTGAGAAACAACCGTACGGATCTCGGATTTTCGATCTATTTGATAATGAGGATTGCGGAATACGACTATGTTACCCCTTTTATAAGAACGCAGTACAGGAATACCAAAATCAGATAATGGAAACTTTGGTCCACTTATAGTCTTAAATACAATGACACGATCATTAATTAAAAACTCTGGTACCATTGATTCAGACGGAATTTGATACAGCTGTACTACAAAAATCTGTATCAACAATACCATACAAACTGCCTGAATTAGTGCATCTATCCAATCGATAAGTTCTGCAAAGATATAAAAAGCACCTTTCTTCTTATTTTTCTGAAAATCAACTACTTGCTGCTTCCATTCAGGATTTATCTTGTCAAGGCGTTTGGTATCAAGATGATATAAAATAATAAACGACAACACCGTTATAGCACACCAGAGTAATACTGCTATCACGTCGACAACATATACTGTACCTTTTTCACCAGCACGGCGTAAAATAAACGCAGCCAATAAAACAAATGGCTGATACTGCAATAATTTACGAACTGCAGAAATAACTAAAGGATTATTATTCTTTATCCATTTAAAATGTACTACCCAAACAATCACTGCAGAATATAAAAAGGATAATGGAAAAGCCGTCAATGAAATATCAAGATTCCATGATAATGCACATAAACAAAATAAAATACTACAAATATACGATGCATAGAACAATGCAAACATTTTCTTCATTCTATTACTATAACAAAATTATAAATAATAGGCTATATATATCAAATCAGACCAATATAATCATCTAAACAGCAAAGTAAAATTGTTTTGAAGCGTTTGTCTAAATGCATGCCGCATTTCATCCGTAGCAAGTGAGCGTAATACATATGCCATGTTATACATCGTAGCAATTTCAGTTGGATGAGTGGCACTTTCATTTTTTAAGGTTTGATACGGAGCATCTGTTTCCAGTAAAAGCCTTTGCTCAGGAAGAGCTGTTACACACGCTATTGCTTTTTTATTGCCGTTAAGGATTTGCTTGCCAAAACTAAAATATCCATTAATTCCTTGTTGTAATAAAGACAATGCTTCTCTCGGTCCTGCAGGAAATGAATGAAAAAGTACCGCCGGCACCTTTTTTAACTGCTTTTTATCTGCAAACAGGTAATCCAATCCTTTTCTACAATGAACAATAATCGGTTTTCGATAATGCAATGCCAGTTCTAATTGTATGTGCCAGGCTTTTTTTTGTTCCTCAAGATGCATTTTAAATTCACTTGTATACAAATCAAATCCCATTTCACCAATAGCATCGATGCAATTTTGTTGTAATAACATATCAAGAAAAGTTACATTATCAAGTAATGGCATCTGAGGATGAATACCAAATGACTGCTTTATCGATAACGACATGTTTTGCATTGCTCGAGCAAGCTTTTTCTGCTGCTCAAATTCCTGCGTATCATGGGCACAAGTACAGGCACAATAAGACTCAGCAGCAAATTCATGATGCAGATCATCAATAAAAGATGGACATGCCGCTTGAGAAGGAACAATGTGAAAATGAGCATCACAAAACATAGTAAATCCCTAAAAAGATAAATAAAATACTAAACTGTATTTTATTAATACCGAAAATAATAGTGTAAAGCAGTTAACGATAACTGTTTTGAAATATTTTGTAAAGTTATTTTTAAGGAGTAAACAATGGGAACTTACACATTAAAAAGCATTGGTAAATCCACAGACTATATGACAGTTGAACGTGAACTTGACGATGGCTTTGTAGTACGTATCGTGCGTGACAGAGACGGTTATGACGAAGTAACAACTGACTTTATTAGCAAAACATTGTTTGACAGTTGTGTTCGTACCGGTTATATCACCAAAGTTGAAGAACCTGTAAAAATGGTCGCTAACGCTTAACCTACGTGACTTCAACAGGTAAAATTTATAAAACCTATAAAGCGGGATAAAAAAAGGCTGACCATTTATCAATGGACAGCCTTTATTGTTTTAGCTGATATCTGTCAACACGTACTTATGTATCAAAGTTAATGCAGACCGCAACTTTATATTTTTATCGCGTACAGATGGCAACCAATGTATTTCAACCCCTTTCTTTTCCATACCACGGAACCACGTTTCCTGTCGCTTTGCAAATTGGCAAATTGCCGTTGACAATAGTGTAAATAGTGCTTCTTTGGTCTCAATTTTTCCCTGTAAGTATTCAGAAACAAAGCGATATTCCAGTCCCAGTAATTCAAGACGCTTCCATGAATAGCCGGAATCATGCAATGACTGCACTTCTTCCATCATACCGCCATCAAGCCGCTCCTGTAGACGTTTATAAATGTTTTCTCTTAATTGGAGGCGGGGTAACGAAGTTCCTATAATAAATGGCTTTACATCAGGGATATGTTGTTTATACTCCTGATATGCAACAGAGTTATTACGCTGCATAAACGTTTCGATTTCGATTGCTTTAATAACTCTATCACGATCATGCAAAGAGCCTTTCGTATGAAAATCAGGCTTAAGCGTTAACAGCTTTTTTACCAGCACTTCCAAAGGTAGATTAGACAGTTCTTTACGCAAATTCTTATCTTCAGGAACAGGAAATAAATCATACTTTCTTACAATTGCATCAAGATACATACCTGTGCCACCGACGACAACAGGCAGTATTCCCTGATGTTGCAACTGCGCAAATACTGCATAAAAATCTCGCTGATAGTCAAATACGCTATACTCAGTTTCGAGCGTGGTAATATCAATGAGATGATAAGGGGTCTCTACTCCATCAGCACTATAATCAGCAAGATCCTTACCGGAACCAATATCTAATCCTTTATAGACCTGTCGGGAGTCGGCAGAAAGGATATGGCCGCCCAAAGAGCGTGCTATAGCAATTCCTAGCGAAGTTTTACCTACAGCAGTCGGTCCCAGGACCATTACACTATTATATGATCTTTGCATTACAAGACCCGAGCAATTGCACACTTGAGATATTCAGATTTTGGATATCCTAAGAGTACAGGATGATCAGGCCCTGCTCCACGTTTTTCCAAAATCTGTACACTCTTATGGCTATCCTTTGCAGCATGCATAAGCATACTATAGAATGTATTAGCATCAAAGAAATAGGAACAAGAGCAGGTGACCAGTAAACCACCTTCCTGCAGCAATCTCATAGCACGCAAATTGATTTCTTTATAACCACCATATGCCTTTTTGATCATGGCAGCACTCTTTGTAAATGCTGGAGGATCCAAAATAATCACATCAAACTTTTCGCCATCAGCTTCATAGCGCTTAAGCAACTCAAACACATCTGCACATTCACTGTGCATAACAGATGCGACATTATTGTTCTGGATATTTTTATTGACCATTTCGACTGCTTCAGGAGAAATATCAACAGAAATAACTTCTTTAGCTCCAGCTTTTGCAGCATTAAGTCCGAAGGCACCAGTATGGGTAAATGCATCGAGAACACGTTTACCATGACACAAGGAACCTACTACTTTTCGATTATCTTTTTGATCAAGGAAATAACCAGTTTTTTGTCCATTTGCAATATCAACAGTCAACTTGATATCATTTTCAACAATAGTAATAACGGTATCACGAGCTACACCAATCCAGCCAGCCTTTTCTTCAAGACCTTCTTTTTGTCTTACAGAAGCATCACTACGCTCATAGATGCCATAAGGTTTACAAATCTTTTTTATGGCAGCAATAATATCATCTCTAAAAACATCACAAGATAATGACAAAAACTGGACTACAATATAGACATGATTGTCAACGTCACAATAGCGCTCTGCAATAAAACCAGGAATAAAATCAGCTTCTGCAAAAACAAGTCTATAAGAATCTGAATCACTATAATGTAATCCTCGAATGCTTACAGCGTTTCTAATACGTTTTTCCCAAAATGAGGCGGTATCTGCAAATATTTGATCAGCATGATCACGACCAATCATGCGTATGGTAATTTTTGATGTACGGTTAATGATACCTGTACCAAGAAAGCCACCAGCCTTTGTATAAACTTCTACTCCACTCCCATCAGGAACAGTGCACTCATTTAATGGTGATGATACCCAGCTTTCATTTTCACCATTTTTTGATTTAACAAAAGCTATCTCATTATCAAATACCCATGGAAACCCTTGGGCAACCTCGTTTTCTTCTTTTGCTTTTAAAAATACACGTGCAAAATCACTCATAACAAAAAGTATACCTATAAAAAGATTATTTTACAACTCAGAACACAGTCTGCTTACAGCGGATACATCTCTAAGTCATATTTAAATTTAAAAATAAAAAGCAGGCATAAAAACAGCCTGCTATTCAATACAAAATAAAAAAAGCCTGGCAGCTGCCTACTTTCCCGCGAAAGCAGTATCATCGGCGTAAGAGAGCTTGACTTCCGTGTTCGGAATGGGAACGGGTATTACCTCTCCACCATGGCCACCAGGCACTTTAATCACTACAGATCATCCGCGCTCCTTGTGCAGATTGTGCACGGGATCGGCCGCAGATGAAGAAAGGAAACAGAATTAATGAAGGATGAAAGGTGGAAACGATAATATGGTCAAGCCTCACGACCTATTAGTACCGCTCGGCTCAACACGTCGC
>JAILIC010000056.1 GCA_024695475.1 Treponema sp. | reverse complement strand
AACTTCTAATGTATCGATTTCATTTTGTATAGAATCCAACTGCTGCTGAATCCTACCTATCTGAGAGGAATCTACTTTACTACGGGCTAATAATGCCTTAGTCTGTTGCAAACTTACATCATAATCAGTACAGAGTTTTTCAAGTCGTTCGATTTCAGAAAGGGGCAACAAGGCATTGCGTACACTTTTTTCATCACAAAAAGATGATTGCTCTATTTTTTTCAAAAGTGTTGTACAAGATTCATTATATGAAGTCGTATACTTTTCACAGTCAAATGATAATGTTTCAATTTGCCCTTTTATACGGGATTCTTTATCAGCAATTTCTTTATCTTCTTTTTCAAATGAATCAACAAGACTACGTAAGCTCTTTTTAGTATCCTCGGACTCCTGTAATTGCATCTGTAATGCAGTCATATCGATAGCACTATCATCATCAGATGCCTTTAAAGCAGTCAAAGCAGATGTCAGTGTAGTAAATGTTTCTGACAGCGTAGAACGCATTGCTATAATATATTTTGTTGAAGGAACAGCCTCTACCCTTTCAGGTAAAGATGCAGCATCAGGTAATAAAACACCACAAGAAGCTGCATGCTGCAAAATATCATTGCAATACTGCTCCATTAACAGCGAACTAGACTCAAGCGATGATAATTGCGCCTTTGCTTTTTCAATTGATAAGTCAATTTGAGACAGCTCTGCCTGCAAACGAGTAATCTCAGTCTTAAAATCAATCGTATCTGTATGTGCTTTTGCCAAAACCGGATGATGCAATGACCCACAAACAGGACAAGGAGTATTATCTTGCAATTGAGAAGCAAGTGTCACCGCTAACGATTGAATTTTCTCCTCGCTCTCTTTATCTTTCACTTTTTCTATTTGTTGTTGCTTTTCATCCCGAACATGTTCAAATTCAGCAATCGAATCACCCACCTGTATGACAGTCTTTTGGGCTTTAGTCAGTGCAGGTTGAATTTTTTGATATAACTGGCAGAGTTTATTACACGCTTCTTCATAGAGTTGCTGATTCTTTTTATAATCATGTAGCTTTTTTACCCGCTCTTGGAGTATAGAGATTTGTAATGTAAGCGTTTCGATTTCTTTTTTTGAAGCATCATGCTTTGGACGCTTACTTTCTAATGTATGACGCTGCTCAGAAAGAGATTTTTGCTCGTCCTTTTTTTGCTGAAGTGTGGTAGAACAATCATGCAACAACTGCTGATACCGTTCAGTATCATTAAGCAAGTCCGTAAATTGCAAGGCTTCTTTAGCATCAGTAAGCGTTTTCTTCTTTGCATGAATATCCTCTTGCTGTTGCTCTAAATGTTGCAACTGAGTCTCTAACGAAGCAGCTTCTTTTGCTTCCTGTAAATCTTGTTGCAAGGTATTTTGTACCGTCGTATATTCTTTTAGCTTTTGAGTATACTCAGACTCTTCTTTTTGAATAGTCTGTATGTGTTCCTGTATAGCACCAAGCTCAGCTTCTAAAGCGACAGGATCGTAATTTTCTTTTTCAGAATCCAATAACGACCGCAAGTTTTGTAATTCTGCTTCTTTTTGTTTTGCGTCACTGGCTATAGCCTCACAAATACCTTTGTACTGCTCTATAGGAAAGAGCTTTGCAAGTGTTTCCTCTTTTTTTGCAGAACTTTCGGACAAAAAACGGGAAAACTCTCCCTGCGGTAAAAATACTATTTTAGAAAATTCGTCCTTTTTAAGGCCGATTAATTGAACAATATATTCCAGCACATTCTGTGTTTTATCACTGATACATTTCCAGGATTGTGTTTCGCTATCAAACTTTTCGAGATAGACCTCAGCGGCATGTTTACGTGGTTCTCCCTTCTTTGTAACCGTTTCATACGGTACGGAACGATTAACATGATACTGATTGCCATTGAGTGCAAAAGTAAAATCAACAAAACCTTGTTCTGACTTTGAAACATAATCACTATGTAAATTTATATTTTTGCCACCACGCGATCCAGCCAAATCACCATACAGTGCATACGTGATTGCATCTAAAATCGTCGTTTTACCACTTCCGGTATTACCAGTAATAAGAAAAATATCATCTAAAGCGGTAAAATCTACTTTTTCATTGAGAAAGGGACCAATATTTTTAAGTATAAGCTTAAGCGGTTTCATTCTTTTGTTTCTGTAGAAAACTTTTCCAGATATGACACAAATAAATCTCTTTCTTTCTGCAATAAAGGAGATGTTTCCAACTGATCGGAATCGTGTATATCAGCAATATAATTATCAAAAATCGATAAAAATGAGTTGCTAGAAGTATCTGACAATAAATTCCTTCGCTTTGATAAGGAAAGTGTTGTTTTACCACCAAGACTTTTATATTTAAAACTTAGCAGCCGATGGAATCGCTTACGAAGCAAGGGAACAGGATCCATTACCGGTATTGTGTCAGTACACACTATGCTTACATAACAATCTGCGTACTGATCGTAAACAGCTGATTCCTGCAAATTCTTAAAGGAATCTTCCAGCTCAACACAGTCATGTAATGGCTGTAACAAAACCTGTTCTACAGAAAGTGAACCATTATCAAGTACACCTCGAAGCATACACTTTGCAGTTTGCCGCTCGTCAAAGGAATAACAAAGTGGTGAGCCTGAATAATAGGCATTATGAGAAGCTTTTTGATACCGATGTAAGTGTCCTAATGCGACATAAGAAACATCGCTAAACAAGGAAGCATCGACTTGTTCCACAGTACCGACAGTCAAACGTTCTGAGTCACTTTTAAGTGCACCGGCGGCAAACAGATGAGCACACACCAAGCTTTGCAAATCTGGATACTTCTCTTTATGATATCTGGTAAGCATAGCAAAAGCTTCTGCATATAAATCCTGCTGCGTACGTAATGGACACCCGTTGTGAGAAAGATCTCCTGCATGGAGATATGGTATCTGATACACGGCAACATCACCAACGATAACTGGTTTGCTTATATCCTGACAGTCAGTACACAGATGAATGTTATGACTGGCCAATAATTCCTTTACAAAAGAAAGCCGCTCTGCATTATCATGATTGCCTGATAATATAAAAATGTGTAATTGAGGCAAATGAGTATGTACATTCGTTAAAAAACGGCCAAAGAGTGATGTTGCTTCAGAAGGAGGAATTCCGCGATCATAAATATCACCAGGAATGAGTAAAGCATCATAAGGCTTGTCTGTTTTAGATTCTTGATACAGTTCCAGCTCTATTCGCGACAATATATCTTTTTGATCTTCATAAAGCGAATGCTCAAAAAAAAGTTTTCCAAGATGCCAGTCACTTGTTTGTAGAAACTTCATAACCCAATAGACTACGCACCAAGACCTGTCAATTCACAAAAATGAGGTAATTGCAGCAACGCATTACAAAATGTCCCCCAATCTTCCTGCAATTTATGGTTATGACGCTGGACATATATCGTTTTAAGCTGGAGATAATTAGTCGTAATAGTTTCCCACATTTCAAAGCCACTCGGTAAATTTGAGCGGAGCTTCATAAAAGCCTCATATACTTTAGAGTCATGATCTTTTTTTTCAGCATCAGACAGGGAACTGACATCTTCATTTTTAACAGTCATATAGTCAGTAAAATAGGTTTTTACTAATGCAATATTTTCTTTTGTAACGTATT
>JAILIC010000046.1 GCA_024695475.1 Treponema sp. | reverse complement strand
TATGGTCGGTGCTTTATCTATCGTACGTTTCCGTACTGCCATAAAGGATCCTAGAGATACTGCATACATTTTCTGGTGTATTGCAGCAGGTATCTGTTGCGGTAGTGAAGATTATCTTGTCGCAAGTCTCGGATCAGGAGTCATCTTCTTTGCAATGCTCTTCTTAGGTAATGTCATCAACAATAACCGGTACCTACTCATAGTTCGTGGTGCTGGTGAAAACTTCTCGCTCGAAGTCGCAAATGCAGTAACTAAATACTATAACCGCCATGCCTTTTTTAGAGTTTGTAATGAGACAAAAGCATCTGTAGAGCTTATTTATGAAGTCTCAGATCATAACATAAAGCATTATAAAAAGGCACATAATGGTACAGATATACAAACTACGCTGTTCAAAATCGAAGGCGTGGATACGGTAAACCTCATCTGCCAGAATGATGAAATAACCAGATAAGTTCACAATGTAATCACATACAGGATATGGAGAGGTGAAAAAAATTATTTGTGCATCAGTCGTTGTAGTGCTGATGCTTCTTTTCTTTATATTTTATTTTTCTCATCTAAATACTGATTATTCAAAATCAGTACGAGCTTTTCATCATGAATTATATAAAAACATCGATTCTTCTCTTGGTCCAGACACCATGCCAGTTTCAGGACGCACGCATGAAAGTTCCTTTAAGACACATCTGCCGATTGTCATTCTTGATATGAATGGTAAACAGCCTCCTGACATTTATAAAACGCTTGGCAGTGAACAGGCACGTACCTATGCAAATCAAAACCAGACAAATCCTTGGATTGATATGCACATAACCGTCATAGACAATCGCAACCATAGTAATATGCTCACTGACGAGCCAACATTTGTTAACGATGGTCTTATAAAATTGAGAGGCAATTCTTCCCGTGCGTTTAAAAAACACCAGTATGGCATTAAGTTTTTTGCTGATAAAGATAAAAAACAGGAATTAGAGTATCCGTTTTTGGGCATGAATGCAGATGAAAACTGGATTTTATCAAATAGTATTCTTGATTCCAGTCAAATACGAAACTATGTTGCGCTGACTATTGGGGGCGTTATTGTTCCTTATACCTCTGATGTACGTTTTTGCGAAGTCTTTACCAAAGAAGAAGGTAAATACATTTATCAAGGATTATACCTTGCTGTCGAACCAATAAAACGTGGCAAGGATCATGTCAATATTGCAAAATATAAGAAAAACGATCTAAACCCCAGTTATATTATTTGTCGTGATCGTAAAAACTATACACAAACAACATTATCAACGTGGGCATCAGAAAACAATATTTGCTATGGTTGGTTTACATTCAAGTATCCAAAAGAAAGAGATTTAACAGATCGCTTTGTATCACAAGTTGAGCGTGACTTGTCACATATTGAGCATATCCTCTATTCCGATAATCTTCAGGAGTTTTTAACTTATTCGCAGTTTATAGATGTGCCATCATTTGTCGATTACTTTATTGTTAACGAATTCTTTATGAATTACGATGCAGGTGATAACTCTACCTATTATTACAAAGATTATGCGCGCAAACTCACGATGGGTCCATTATGGGATTATGACAACTGTTGGGATAACTATAAACTCGCAGCAGGTGATGCTGAATATATTGTTTTTAAAGAGCGTCCTTGGTTTGAGCGACTCGTACGCGACCCTCATTTTGTACAGAAGCTTGACAAACGCTATAAGCAGTTACGAAAGACAATCTTATCGCAGGAGTATCTTGATAGTTATATCGACGATACCGTAGCATTTCTTGGTAATGCAGTGTTACGGGACAGAAGCCGTTGGAGTGCCGTCTACCAAAAGGAACACATGCTTGCAACAGTAAAGGAAGGTAGAGGATACATAATAAACCGCAATCGTGATACCTACCAAGACGAAATAATCCGCCTTAAAGATATGGCATTTACTCATGGTAAGTGGTTGGACAACTATATGGTTCCTTTTTTGTCAGAATATGAAGATACAAGAATTGCCCAAAAGACTCAAACCTATTATTCCATTGCACTTGTTATCTTTGTTATTTGTTTTATAACGTTGCTGTATATTATTACTCTTAAGATGAAAGAATCATAACGCAATGAAAGAACTACTCCATATTATCATCGTAAAACTTGCCACAGTAGTCACCTATTTTTTTCTTGCTATATACTATGTGTGGCGTCTCTTCTTTACCATTCCTCGTCCTGCTGATCATGGCTGGGTAGCTTGTATCTGTGGATTGCTTCTCTTTACAGCAGAGATTTCATCTGCCTTTGAGGTATTGGTACAAGTCATTATGATGAAAAAGATCTTTCAGCCAGAACTTCCTGAAATCCCAAACAGCTGGTATCCTGAAGTTGACATTTTTATTGCAACACATAATGAAGACACCAATTTGCTCTTCAAAACGGCAAATGCCTGTACTATGTTGCGCTATCCAGATAAAAGCAAAGTACATGTATTTCTCTGTGACGATGCCGCACGACCCGAAGTACAAAAACTTGCACAGGAACTCAAAATCGGCTATTTCGGATTAAAAAATAATAAGCTTGCAAAGGCTGGCAATTTGAATAATGCACTGTCAAAAACTTTTGCACCATTAGTTGCCACCTTTGATGCAGACATGATTCCCAATAGCGAGTTTTTACTTGAAACGGTGCCGTTTTTCTTTTTGCCAAAAGTAAAAAAAGATAGTAATGGCAATTGGATTCCTAAAGAGAAAGATGAAATTGATCCAAATGAAAAAGTAGGATTTATTCAGACACCACAGTCATTCTATAATCCAGACTTGTTCCAGTATAACCTTTACAGTGAAAACTCCGTGCCAAATGAGCAGGATTACTTTTTTCGTCATATTAACATCGAAAAAAACAGAGACAATGCAGTATTATACGCCGGTTCCAATACGCTCATTTCACGAGAAGCACTGGAGCGCGTCGGCGGTATTGCCACAGGTACTATCACCGAAGACTTTGAGACCGGCATACGTATCGAAGCATTAGGATATAAGTGCTATGCCATAAGCAAATTAGTTGCCAAGGGACTTGCTCCAATGACATTCCGCAGCCTCATAAAGCAACGCGAGCGATGGGCACGAGGTTGCATCTATTCATTAAGGCGCATACATCTATTCAGAAATAAAAATCTTACTTTTGCTCAAAAACTGTCGTATTTTGCCTGTCGCCTTTACTGGGAAAGTTTTTCTCGACGACTTATCTTTATCATGTCACCATTAGTATTTGTGCTATTTCATATACCTATTGTCGTCGCAGGACTAGAGCCACTCCTGCTTATCTGGTTGCCATCATATGTACTCTATTCACGTCTGCTCAAGCTTATCGCAGGAGGCTACCGAGATGCTCGTTGGAGCAATATTATCGATACCATCATGTTTCCTTATCTTGTCATTCCCATCTGGGCTGAGATTTTAGGGATACAAAAAAAGAAATTTAGTATCACCAGTAAATCACAAAGTGGTGGCGAACCAGATGATCGTTTTCTTGTACTACCACATGTGGTACTGTTAGTATGCTGTCTCTTTTCGTTGGCCATAACACTCAGGGAACTCATACTGTATCGTGCACTCGGGGCACTCATCATCCTGTACTGGCTTTGTATCAACTCATACAGCCTCGTTATGGCAATCCTATTTATCAATGGACGCACCAATGAACGCAAATCAGAGCGCTTTCAATTTGATATTCCTATCGAAGTCACCTATAACAATAACACATACAAAGGCTGGACTGTCGATGTTTCAGAAGGTGGCTTAGCCTTTATTTTAAATGATGCGGTCTACTTACCCGACGACAAAGAGGCAAATATATCATTTACCCTATCGTATCGCATGTATGAAGCTCATATCAGCGGACATATATCCAGTGTCACAAAAACAAAAGACAAGTCATGGAAGTACAGTATTGAGCTTAATAAAATGAGTCTGCTCAATAAAAAACAATATCTTCAAATCATTTTTGATCGCGAGCATACCTTGCCAAAACATTTACTTGCATCATCAAGCTATGTCAGTGATATCAGTTCCAATTTTGCACTCCATAACAGTGATAAAACTGAGACTAACCGAAAAACAGCTCGTCTTCTCATAAAGGAGACAACCATACTCGAAGATGGAACCGAAGTAAAACTTCAAGGCTTTAACTTCAAATATATAAAACTCGCTCCTGTAAGCGAAAAGTCGCTACCAGATGTACTCGTGTTGTATCCTCAAAGCGGTTTTGATATTTTATGTGAAAAAACAGATATACGGCCAGGAATTTACATAATCAAAAACATGGAGCAACTTTCAACAAATAAATTATTTCTGGCAAAAGTAAAGGAATGGGAAGCATATGACAACAAAAAACGCCGTCGATAAGTTTACTACGTACTGCCATCAGTACGCATCGCTCATAGCAGTGTGTATCACATTATGTACAGCAGCAAATGCGCCTCTTTTTGCACAGGCACCTGTTAATCAAGTTGTATCAAGCCCGGTACAGCAATATGGACAACTTTCAGTAGAAGGACGCTTTCTTAAAAGTGAAAGTGGCGAAACGGTACAGCTCAGAGGTTTTAGCAGTCACGGTCTCGTTTGGTATCCACGCTATTGTAATGCAAATGCACTCAAAACCACAAAGTCATATGGTGCAAACGTATTTAGAGCAGCAATGTATCTAACACAGGAAGGGGGATACATCTACAACGAGACAGAGAGTAAAAACTATCTGTACATGGCAGTTGAAAATGCCATCTCACAAGACATGTATGTCATTGTTGACTGGCATGTTATGAGAGACAAAAATCCGCTTAAGCATAAAAATAAAGCAATAGATTTTTTTACAGAGATTACCAGCAGGTATCCCAACTGTAAAAATATATTATATGAAATCTGTAATGAGCCAAATGGACGTACATCCTGGAAAGATGTCTATGAATATGCCGAATATATCATACCGATTATCAGAAAAAACAGTCCAAAAGCAGTCATTATCGTTGGTACCCCAGATTACTGTAGAGATTTAAGCGGGCCATTAAAAAAGCCACTGCCTTATGCCAACATTATGTATAGTTATCATCATTACATTAACATTTCAGAGCAAAACGAGTTTTCTCCAGGAGACTTAAAAAAAGCACTTGATAAAAAGCTTCCCATATTCGTTACAGAATGGGGTATTTCGTATGGCAAGCTTGATGACACAAAAATCACTGCATCACACGACAGCAGACTTAACTTTAACGAAACACGAAAGTTTATTGATTATCTCAAAACGAATAATATAGGATGGTGCGTGTGGTCACTATCAAATAAAGCAGAGTCTCATAGTGTCATTCTGAGTACGTGTAACAAGCTCAGCGACTGGGAAGATTCCGACATGACCCCTTGGGGACGATTTATCGTCAGAGCACTCAAAAAATATATACAAGAGTAATAATGAAGCGAGATACTTTTTTTTCGATATGTATTATCTGTTTAGCTCTCGCCATAGTAGCTCTATTTGCAACCAGACTCTATGCAGCAAACAGAAACTACCATACGATAACGGATTTTAAGTCTTCCATCACAAAGATACTTATCCAGCATAGATATAGTGGAACGATATTATTGGCAGAACACGGCAAAATACTATACTCAACTGGTATTGGATACGCTGATGATGTAAACCAAAAACCTAATGATCGGTATACAACATTTCCTCTCTTTTCACTTACAAAACAGTTTACTGCCGCAGCTATATTACAGCTCTGTGCAGATGGAAATTTACAGCTGACAGATACACTCGATACCTTTTTTCCTGACTATGCATACGGTAAAAAAATTACTATCAGACATCTATTGGAAATGACATCTGGCATACCCGATTATATTACCGATGATACACTTCGAGACGTAATTGGAGAAAATGCTTACACCGATGGCATAGATCCGCAAAAACTGCTACAACTGATTTTTTCTCAGCCACTCCGTTTTATACCAGGAAGCAAGCATGAATACAGCAATGCAAACTATTATCTCCTCGGTTTACTCATAGAGCAAATCACTCATGAAAACTATGCCAGCTATGTCAAATCAAAGCTGTTATTTCCTACGGGGGTAATTAAATACGCTTTTTCACCTCAAAAGGCTGAGGCTATCGGATTTGACACAAAACAGCAGGTACAAATTACTGAATACGATGCATCTATTACCGGTGGTGCTGGTTGTCTCGTGACAAATATCGTTGATCTTTTAAAATGGGAACACGCACTATTCAGCAATGCAATTCCAAATGTACATATTTATAAACAATTTACCGAACAGCAACCGTACTCATGTGGTTTAAAGTTTGACGGCACAAAGTTTTACCACGAAGGAGAAGGCATCGTTTTCAGGAATGCGATGTATTATTACCCAGAAGATTCTCTTTGCATCATTTTGTTGAGTAATCATTCTCACATAGATACAAATGCACTGGAAGTTAAAATACATAAAGAACTCGTAAAATACATGAAAAATATACATAAAGTACAAGGAGCTAAAGAGTATGACTAACACCGAAATTCTCGAAAAAGTAATAGCTGTTGTAAAAAAAACAATGGAAACAGACAATGTTACCGCGGATACACTCATGCAAGATGATTTGCACATTGAGTCTGTTGATTTTTATACACTGTTAGGAGACTTAGAACGAACATTCCGTATAAAAATAGCGGAGCGTATTCTTGCACAAGTTGAGACTGTACAAGACATCGCTGATGAAGTTGAAAAGATTTTAAACAAATAATACATACGATGACCATACCAAAACTGTTGCGCCTTTATAGAGATTTTTATTCACAAGCTACGACACCATCAGGTTTTAGTATCATCGATTTTGATGGCGAGACGCTGATATCGGTGCAACAGTTTTATGCAGATGTCCTCAAAGCAGCAACCTATTGGCGAGTAAAATCAGGCAGCCAGCAAAAACGACAGCACATCGCCATTATTGGTGAAAACTCTTATACCTACCTCATTCACTATTTTGGCATTATTTGCTCCAACAATATTGTTGTTCCTCTCAATCAAAACTTAGGAAGTGCAGATCTCGCAATGCTGATGGATGCACTCGATATAGACTACTGTCTCTATGAAGACTCTTATAGTGATGCACTAGTATCAATCAATAAGGCAATTATGCAAGTTCCTTTAGAGATGCCTGCTCTATCAGATATCAGCGATGCAGCTACAGCACATACCGAGCCTAGAGAACAAGATGTTATACTTCTCTTGCTTTCTTCTGGAACAAGCGGTACAAGCAAAGCTGTCCAAATCACAAATGCCAACCTCTGTGCCTTTCCCGAAAGCATTGGTTGTACACCAGACAAGGGGCCGTACAAAGTCTTACAGACACTTCCCTTATACCATATCAGTGGTATCATTCCCCTGCTCGAAGACATGATGCGAGGACATATCGTCACGCTTGCCAGTGCAAAGACATTCCTATCCGATATCAAAACTACGACATTTACAAAACTGAATATAGTACCGGCAATGGCAGACCTGTTAATACGAAAACAGCAGACTTCAACAGCAGTTGCACGGGCACTATCTTCAGTTAAAACCATACTCTGTCTTGGAGCCCCATTGTCACCTACTTTAGCGCAAACCCTACAGAAGTTGCATATACAACCATTGGTCTACTACGGCATGACAGAAACAACAGGTACCGTTTCATATCTGGGATGCTATAAACCAGGTGCCAGCGGACAAATAGCACCATTTTGTTCGGTACGTATCAAAGATGGTGAAGTGCTCATAAAAGGTATAACCATTACACCAGGATATTATAATAATCCCGATCAGACACGCCAGCTCATAGATACAGACGGCTGGCTGCATTCTGGTGACTTAGGATATGTTGATAAAGACAGATATTTGCATATCCAGGGACGCAAAAAAAATGTCATCATTCTTTCAAATGGTGAAAATGTAAGCCCTGAAGAATGGGAACAAAAGCTCCAGGCACATCCTGCAATTACCGAAAGCAGAGTCTATAGTAAAGACAATAGTATCATTGCAGAGCTCTATTGTCCTGCACTACAAAAGTACAATGAGACAGAAAATTCAATACAAGGCTTTGTTACCCAGCTTAATAAAACTGTCCCACTGTCACATCGCATACAGCAGGTTATCTTTACTTCTACTCCACTTCCCCGAAACGCATTAGGTAAAATAATCAGACTACAAGAGTAGCATACTATGAAAAGATTACATCTGTCGTATAGATTTTTCCTTTTTTGAAAGAACCATTCTGAACACCTGCAACTAACTTCTCCAAAGAGAATACCGCACCACGAGCAAAACCCTCTCGATTACGTGCACGATGGGTCAACTCAATGGTATCAGCAGGGCTATCAAAATAGACTGTATGTTCTCCAGGATTACTTCCTATACGTGTACTTGATACATGCAACTGCTGTGGAGCAGGTTTTGTGTGGAATGCATCAACAACAGTCTCTGTCTTAGCAGATGTATTAGCAAGCACACGGCGTGCAATTTCTAAAGCAGTTCCTGAAGGGCTATCAGCTTTTTGATTGTGATGCATTTCATGAATAGCAATATCATACTCAGAAAACGGTTGTAATACCTTTACAGCCTCTTCGACAATTTTGAAAAACATATTTACACCAATAGAATAATTGGAAGAGTATAACAAAGTACCTCCACAATCAGAGGCCAGTTTTTCAACTTCTGCAACTTTATCATTCCAACCAGTTGTACCAACAACAATAGGGATCCCCAATGGCAGCAAAGCCTTGATATTTGTCATTACCGCACTTGGATGACTAAACTCAATAATACCATCAACGCCAGCAGATTTTATTGCTCGTGCAAGTGCCTGGCCATCTCCAGCAGGAATTTTTACATCTGCATCAGGAGCAACAACATCAACAGTAACTGCAACCGTATGTCCTTTTTCAATAGCGACATTCTTTAAAAGATGTCCCATTTTACCATAACCGACTAATGCAATTTTCATATTTTCTGTTCCTTTTCTATTCTTGTCCAAAATAGGCATTATGCAATACACGCACAACGTCTGAAGCTTCAGAGTCTTCACAAATAAAGCTGATATTTACCTTGGAAGCACCCTGACTGATCATCTGCACATTGATTCCCTTTTGTGCAAGAGCAGCAAAACCAACAGATAAAATATCACTGGAATGATCTGCATCGCAGATAATCGTAACGATAGCTTTACCTGTTTTTGCCTGTACATCGGCAGCGTCACCGATATCCTTCAATAAAGGAGTCAAATCCTTTTTAGTATTGACTGTCAATGAAACAGAAACTTCACTGGTAGCAATCACATCGATACTGATATTATACTTGAGAAATTGGTTAAAAATATGAGCTAAAAAGCCTGCCGCTCCCAGCATGCGGGTAGATACAATATCGATAAGGGTAACACCCTTTACCAAAGTAATTGCACAAACCCTATTTGGAGCCACAGAATGCTTTTCAACAATTAACGTTCCAGGACTATCCAGATTATAGGAGTTCATAACATGTACTGGAATCCCCACTTTACGACAAGGTATCATAGAACGAGGGTGCAGAACCTGTGCTCCAAAATAAGCAAGCTCCTGAGCTTCTTCATAAGTAACTTCATCAACACGATGCGCATTAGGACAAATACGAGGATCGGTAGTCATGATACCGTCAACGTCTTTCCAAGTCTGGATTTCATCAGCATTCATGGCAGCACCAATCACCGTAGCTGTCAAATCACTGCCACCACGACCCAAAGTTGTAATTGTTCCTGAGCTGTCCTTTGCAATAAAACCTGTAACTATAGGAATCTCCTGTGACTGACCATTTTTATAAGCATTAAGATGTGCAGGAATTTCACTCCATACACTATCAAGCAACTCCGCATTCGTATACTCGTTAGTACTTACAATACCGATATCCCATGCATCATAGCTTTTAGCAGGAATTCCTTCTTTTTCAAGATAGGCAGCCATAATGCGGACTGACATACGCTCACCAAACGAAACAAGATAGTCGCGAGTTTTTTTAGTGAGCTCCCTAATCATAAAAATACCAGTCAACAACTGAGTCAACTCAGTCTGCAATCCAATAAGGGAATCAACAGAAATACCTAATTCTTTCTGCGTTTGAATATGCAAGTCGATAATCCGTCGGATATCAACAGTACCCGTCAAAGCCTGTTCTGCCGCTTCAAGAAGATAATCCGTTGTATCACCCATTGCAGAAAGAACAACAACAGGTTTTTTATCTTTATATGTCTTTATAATAGAAGCAACATGCCTGATTCGCTCCGCATTTGCAACCGATGAACCGCCAAACTTCATTACAATCATAGTATTCCTGCCTCAAACTTGTAAATTGATACATCAATATACCAAAATATGCATATATATGCAATGCTTTGTATACATACTCGTAAAAAAGCTTTCGCATACGGTTTACGAGGAGCTGATTTGAGTAAAGACAACCTGCAGATTAGGAATATCGACAGAGCCAGCCTTGACCATAATAGTTTCATTAAGCGCAACTGCTTTTGTCGGAGTAAGTATTGTCTCCTGTCCAATGGACGGAATCAAGAATACGGCCTGCTTACCTTTTAATTCTACACAGACGGCTTCAGCAGTCCAATCCGGATTTTGCAACAGATATACCAGCGTCCAATGCAAATTACTGTTACGCTCGGCCTTTTTGCTTGCATACATAGCCTCATCACCAGCGGCAAGACGTTCCAGCAAAGTATCTTTATCAATTAATGGTCTGCCATCAAGAAATGCTCGTAACTGCTGATGCGAAAGCAAATCGCTATATCGTCGCAGTGGACTGGTAACCTGACTATATACGGCAAGTCCCAAACCTCCATGAGGTCGTGGAGTCACGCCCACATTGCGGCGACGCATACAGCGACGCAACCTATACTGCCCGGCAAGCCCATCAGGAACATCAGCTGGTATTTCAGGGGTATCCTGGCCGATATATGCAAACGGAATACCGTTTTTAAATGCAAAGCGGGCAGCACCTTCTCCTGCAAGCAACATCATCTCGCGGACCATCTCACTTGATTCCGGATGCTGCTCCTGCAAGACTGAAACATGCTTTGTCTCAGGTTCTACCGTAATATGTACTTCTGGAAGATTAATAAAGACAGCACCACCCTTTGTACGACGCTCAATATTGCGTTGTGCTATAGCAAACAATGGAGCAAGTTCTGGAGAATCTTTCTGGGCATCTGCTTCTTCATATGACAATCGTTTAACAACAACGACAGTTTTAAATACAGCACAATCATCGATTGCACCATTTTCATCAAACAAGATTCTAAATGAGAGTGCCCTGCTTTTTTCGGTTAGTCCAAGTGCATAATCAGCAAGAGCATCTTCCGACAACATTCGACTTGCACCCTCTGGGATATATAATGTCGCACCACGATTTCTAGCAGTCTTATCGATGGAACTATCCGGCAAAACCGTACTTGCAGGATCTGCTATATGCACCCACAGATACGTACCATCCCAAGCAACAGCATCATCAGGATCGGTTGACCAAGCATTATCTATGGCATATGACACACCAGGCACTTCAAGACGTTCTTCTTCAGGAGGGCAAGCAAGCCCTTCTGATGCAGACTGCATCGACAAGCCCCAGCGGCTTGGATAAGGATTGCGCGTAATGGCCCAGATTCCAGTATCAAGTAATAGTTTATGCGCTTTTTCAGGTGTTTCACTTATACCAGCTTCATGGAGTGTTTTTGATTTATCTGTTTGCCCCAATGCTAAGGCTTCAACATCGCCCATGTATTTTGCATCATCAGGGAGTACAAGAGCTTTTTTCTTTAATCGAGTAATAAAGGCAGCTCGAATTTCACCAGCATGTTCTTTTTCATCAGCCTTTTGTTTAAGTAAAGCAATATCATCAAGTGAACGAGGAACAAATGCAATGGTACCAGACTTAAAGCAAGTCTCATCCAATGCAAACTCAAACGAAGCAACAAGCCTACTGTAGACAAACCAATATGAGTCAGGCTCAAGCGATCCATCAATCAACGAAAATAAATCAATAAATGAGATAGATTGCGTTGCCGTAGTTTCATCAGACAACAACAACTCATGTGCTTCGGCAATTTTTTCACCAATGGCTTCAGCTGTATACGCAAGCACTTTTTCTATTGAAGATACCGTAGCATCCCCTATCGAAACAATATCTTTATCACGAACCTTCTGTGTCGCATATTGTGCTTTTTTACCAGTAGCCGTTGCAGGCGCACTACAATACGTAATGATAAATTTATCACCATCAATATCAGAAATGACAGCGGGTTGTTTTTTATATAGTACAAGCGTATTCTTATTAAACATATAGCTATTTTACTTGATTATTCCTTGTCTTACAACGCATTTTTATACTTTTGTAATCAGCGTAAATAGATTATAATAACAGTATGAGTGACACAGCATCACATAAAACATGGTTAGTTTTTAAGTCAGGTACTGATTCCTACGCAATTGAATCATCTGCCATTCAAGAAATAATACGTAACAGCAAGATTTTTCCCATTCCTTTTGTTCCCCCATATATAACCGGTGTACTTAACTATTATGGAAATCCATATGCGGTTCTTGATTTTGCACACTACCTTAGCGGGGATACACAAAATAGCGAACAACATGATACTGCACAGCAATCGCGAAACTCTCTTTTTCTCATTCTCAACAATGTAAATAATGTTGCACTAAAAATCACCGACATCCTGGAGTTTCATGCAAAAGAAGATATTTCAGAAGTTTCGTTATCAAATCAATCAGAAACACAAAACTTTACCGGTGCAATTGCTTTTAATGACACTACAGCACCTATAATCAATCTCGAAGGAATACTCGAAAAGGTACAGGTAGATCTTGAAACAAAGTAACTGGTACATAAAATTGCCCTACAATCAAAATGATATCCTCATACCATACACAGTCATTGCCGAAAGTAATGTTCAAAGTGGTGATGATGTCACAGGTAATCTTACGACTATTTCCCTCGATGATTTTGCAGCTTCATGCAATATCACTGCCCCCGATACGCAGACAAAATGTATATTACGTACAAAAGGCTCTACCCCTTTTTTTATAACAACATCTGCCATACCACAAATTCAGCAACTTTCTTTTCATTCTATACAGTCGATAGAGGGAATCATCGGCAAAAAACTACGCAGCCATGGTATCTGTGGATTTAGATTTGAAAATGACAAACTCCAATATGAACTTGATATACAATACTTAGTAAAAAAAGGGAGCGAAAAACCTATATGATAAATGTTCTTATTGTAGATGACTCTGCAGTTGTGTATGCAGTACTAAAACAAATAATGCAGATAGATGGTCGCTTTCATATTGTCGGTCATGCAAAAAACGGACAAGAAGGCATTGAACTTAATAAATTATATCGTCCCGATCTTATCATCATGGATATCAATATGCCAGTCATGGACGGCATTGAGGCAACACGTCAGATCATGGCAACGTCAAAGCCTGTTATCATCGTTTTTACTACAGAAGATACCATACAAAACAGTTATAAATGTATTCAGGCCGGGGCTCTGGACATGGTGCAAAAACCAAATGTTGCAAGCATGACAACCGAGACACTCAAAAAATTCTGTAACAGGCTTGCTTCGATAATTGAGCAGCGACAAGCTCTTAAAAAGACAGTTCCTCTAAAGTCCGTACAAACAACAACTGCTAACACTGCTGCTAGACAACCTGCGGTAAATGCCTATGATTTGTTACTCATTGGTGCTTCAACAGGTGGCCCCATTGCCATACAAAAAGTATTGCAAGGCTTACCGACAAACTTTCCATTGCCAATTCTTATCACACAACATATAGATGCTTCATTTGACGTCTACTTTGCAAAATGGCTCAAAGACACAACAGGACATAACGTACAACTTGCTCAGCATGGACAAATAGCACAAAAAGGGAATGTCTATGTAGCTCCAGCAAACAGCCATTTAACCATAAAGGCAACTCCAACTCAAAAAGGTTCTTATACCATGATGTTGGATAAAGATCCACCCATGCACTTTTTACGTCCCGCAGTCGATAAGCTTTTTATAAGTGCAGCCCCCTGTCTAAAAGAGCGGTGTTTTGCCGTCCTTTTAACTGGAATGGGTAAAGACGGAGCAGAAGGATGCCTACGCATAAAAAATAATGGAGGCTTTACCATTGCAGAGTCCGAAAAAACTTGCGTTGTATTTGGAATGCCTCGAGCTGCAATAGAATGTGGAGGGGCATCAACTGTTTTACCATTACAAGAAATACCAGTATTCATTAATAAATATATCAAGTAATCATGTCGGTAACAGAACAGGATATATTTGACATCATAGAAACTCATTGCGGCATCAGTATAAAAAATGCACAACAGACAACGATGTCCAGTTATCTCAACAGACATCTTGAAAAGTTGCACATGACACTTGATGAGTATTATACTTTTCTCAATAGCTCAAGTATAGAACTATCATCACTAATCGATGAGGCAGCCATAAATGAAACCTATTTTTTTAGGGAAGAACAGCAGTTTGATTATCTGACAAAAGTGTTTTTTCCTCAGTTTAAGACCAATGCAAACCATATTTCTATATGGAGTGCTGCTTGTTCTACTGGTGAAGAACCTATTTCTCTGTATTTAGCTGCAAAATGCTGTGGATTGCAAGTAACTGTCTATGCCTCCGATATTGATACCGTTGTATTATCTTCTATAAAGGAAGGTCTTTTTAGAATAAAGTCATTCCGCTCTGACGGCAAAAAGTATTTGCCACTATTAGAAGCACACGGAAGTTGGGAAAAACGCAAATTTAAATTGTATCCAGATGTACAAAATTCCATTCATTATTTTACCTACAACCTAATGAATTTACTCATCAATAATAATCCACCATTGCCAGCAGATGGCGTTGACCTCATTTTTTTACGTAACCTGTTTATTTATTTTGAGCCTGATTTACGGAACAGATTACTCAGACATATTGCAACTTTCTTAAAACCAAATGCCTTACTGTTTCTATCGATAAACGAAATTGCAAGCATCGATTGTGATGATAGCCTCCCTTTCGTAAAAGAACATGTCGGTACCGTCTACTTTTTACGTAAAATTAATAATACAGAAAAAAAAGCTTCATCAACTTCCATACTCAAACCAGTAAAACGTGATTATAAACCAGTGATACTCCCCCAGTCGCAAACAAAATCGCATGTACTGATAACTCGACAGCAAAAAGTAGACAAAAAAGAAGAAAACTATCAAATACAACAAAACACACAAATACAACAGATTGATACAATTCCTCAATTATATGCAAAAATACAAAACGATATTACGTATAAAAACTATCCACACGCATTAACACTTATACAAGCATATCCATTCCGTGTTGAAAACACCGAGTTTAAATACTATTTTTTAGGACTAGTCAAAAAGGCACAAGGCAATATAACAACAGCATATGAGTTATTTCAAAAAGCAACGTATACGGTTCCACTCTTTTGGCCTGGATATTTTCAACAGCTGACACTCACTCCATCACTGCTATCGCCAAAAGAAAAAGAAAAACTTATCTCAACCTGTAAAAATTATTTGAAACAGTATATTCAAAATCAAGAAACATGTTATAATTTTATTATGGAGCAGTTTAGTCCAGAATACTTTTTAACATTATGTGACTCGCTCGATAAAAAGTAATACATATAACAGGATAGGCCGGCATGCCAAGCTCAAAAGATTCCTTTAGTACAGAATTTATAGCCGAAACAAATGAACATATTTCGGCAATAAATCAAGCCATCATTGTTTTAAAAAATAATACTTCTGATAAGACAGTCCTCAATGACCTTTTACGGCATCTCCATACGATAAAAGGAACAGCCCGAATGATGGGGTTTGCAACAATCGAAGCACTTTCACATGGACTTGAAGATGTTTTTAAAGGAATAAAAGAAGAACGCTTTGAACTTACCGACCATATCGTACAGCTCACCTTTGCAACATCAGATTGTATACTTCGTGCATTAACAAAAGTAAAAAATACACAAGATGATACGCTGGATATTACTCTGTTTATCGATGCCTATAAACAGGCAGCATCAGGTTTTTTCTTTACCGTAGATGCACTTGAGCAAGCAAACAAAGGCGAGCAAATAGAGCAAGACATCGAAAATAGTATCCAAGAGGCGTCCGATCTCGAAAACATAACATCAATACGTATCGATATCGAACGTATCAATGAAATTGTCAAATCTCTGGATAATCTCATCATCAGGCAGTTTCGCTTTAAACATGAACTGGAGCTTTATGAAAAACAGTATCATGAAATACCCAAGCAACTAAAAGAAGACCTTATTCTCATCGAAAAGACAATCTTTGATACGCAACATCAAATTCTTGATTTGCGCATGCTGCCATTAAACATGGTGCTTGCTCCACTGAGAAAAGAAATTGAAAGTGAAGCCATCAAACTGCAAAAAAAGGTCTATATTGATATCCCAGAAACAAACTCCATGCTTGATAAAATCATTCTGGAAAAACTAGTCGATATACTCATGCATCTTGTCCGCAACAGTCTTGATCATGGTATCGAATTACCACAAGAAAGAAAAGAAAAAGGAAAAAGTGAACAAGGAACCATAGCCATCCATACCTATCAAATAGCTAACCACCTTAAGATTGTCATACATGATGATGGACGGGGCATTCAATACGAAAAAGTACGACAAAAGGCAATTGAATTACACCCCAATGAAAAAAAAGAAATCTCTGATATGAGCAACAGAGAACTGCAACAATACATTTTTTCTTCAGGTTTTTCAACCAATTCGACAACAACAGCATTATCTGGTCGAGGAATAGGGCTTGATGTCGTACGTAACAACATGGAAAAAATAAAGGGTAAAATACACCTTACCTCCAAACAAAACGAAGGTACTACCTTTGAACTCGTCATACCGTTGTCTTTGGCAACACAAGAGGGGCTTTTTGTACATGCAAGTTCCCTCAAGTTTATGATACCGTCACATTATATTCAGGAAATAATAGATCCTGAATCATATCCTTTGGTACATATCCAAACTCAAACCTATATACGATTACATGAGCAGCTCATACCAGTATATTACCTATCATCACTTTTAAATATCAACACCACTACAAGCAACACTGTTCCGGCCATTATCGTCGTAGAATACCTTGAAACACAAATGGCTATCGTTGTTGACTCCTTGGAGCAGTACGAAAACGTTGTCGTAAATCCATTACCACGACTCTTAACTGGGATGAAGGCCATACAAGGCGTTGTATATGACGAAAACTATGCCATTATCCCCATTCTTAATATTCCTGATATTATGCAACGACTCAAAGGTCTCGTTGCCTATGACATTAAAAAATACAAAACAAAAACACAAAAAAAGACCTATACTATTCTTATTGTTGACGACTCTACAACCACCCGTCAAATCGAACAAACAATCTTTGAAACTGACGGCTATATTGTACATACTGCAGTTGATGGTATTGACGCCATAGAACAATTGCGTACCATACATGCTGATGCAATCGTCACCGATATCAATATGCCCCGTATGGATGGGTTGACACTCTTAAGTAATATCCGTCACATGGATGATTACGCAAACACACCTGTCATTATCGTATCAGGTGCCTATGATCCCGAAGCAAAACACCAGTTTATAGAAGCAGGGGCACAGGCTTTTATAGTCAAATCAGAGTTTCAACGTGGCAATCTTATACAAGCGGTAAAGGAGTTCCTTGGTGAGTAAAAAAAAGGTTCTTATTGCCTTTGATTCTCCAACGATGAGAACCATACTGGCAAAACAAATGCAAAAATTAGGATACGCAACAGTACTTGCCGAAGACGGAATCGAAGCTCTCAAAAAAGTATATACCGAAAGCCCAGACCTCTTACTTGTATATTATGAATTACCAGCTATTGACGCCTACAGCCTGACCCGTACCATAAAAAACGCTCATGAGTTTAGCGACATCTGTGTCATAGTCTGTGGCAATGAAGAAACAAGTGTACACCGCTTTTGGGCATCAAACTCCAAATCAAATGGCTTTATCATCATAGATGATCAGCTAGCCACAAAAGCCGACGAAGTATATATCTCGTATAGCCAAAATATACCAAAGCGCAAAGCAACCGTCAGACCAGAGCCTGATTTGACACAGCTCATAACTTTTATCAATAAAACCTATGATTACGAGCTGTTTACTCTGTATCAAATGCAAAATGCCTATAAAGCTGCATCTAGTACTTTTGATATCAGCGATTTATTGCAGTATATGGCATCAACCGTTGCCGGTGTTTTTAATTACGATGCACTCGGCATCTTAGTAAATGACGACTCTCTGTCAGGATATTTTGAACATATCAAGACAATAACAAAAAAGGACTATGAAGACTTTAAGCATATATGCCAATCTGATTTTAAAGAAAAGGTTCCTAATAGAAAAGAATATCTATGGCAAAATACCAATACTATTGAATTGGACGTGCCTACTAAAAACACTGAAGAGATAAAATTAAAAAGCTACGAGGTATTTCCCCGCGATCGAAACGGCATTTTTACACTCCACCTTGCAAATGCTACAGAAGATGCATTTAACAGCCGCACGCTTGAACGTCTCGATTTTTTTATCGAGATTTATGAACCAGTCGTTGCACAAGTAATTGAGTTTAACAAAAAAATGGCTTCCGAGAAAAAAATACGGCAAGCCTTTAGCCGTTTTTTACCGGACAAGGTTATAGATAACTTTATCGAAGGCAACAAGCTCATTAATGCCACCATGGGCGAGAAACGCCAGGTTGCCGTTCTCATTACTGACATCAGAGATTTTACTCCATTAAGCGAAATAAATCCTCCAGAAAGTGTCGTTACCTTTCTCAACTATTATTTTTCTATCATGGGCTCTATTATCAAAAAACATGGCGGCACCATCGACAAGTTTATGGGAGATGCCATCATGGCATTATTTGGAGCTGCCGAGAGTTTTGAAGACAATGGCAATCGTGCAGCAAAAGCAGCTCTGGAAATGATGCAGGCAGTCAAAACACTTGATACCAGTATGTTAGTCATGCCCAAAGGCTACTCCTTTAAAACGGGTATTGGCATACATTACGGAAAGCCTATTGTCGGAGCTATCGGCAGCGCAGAAAAAAAAGAATATACCGTTATTGGTGATGACGTAAACCTTTCTTCACGTATTGAGAGTTTGACGAAACTCTATGACTCACACATTATTATTACCGATTCGGTGGTGCAAGATCTCCGTGGAGAGTACATTATCCGACAACTCGATACCGTAAAAGTAAAAGGCAAATCCATTCCGGTAAAAATTTATGAATTAACAGATGAAAACAATACGTATACGTCAGCATTTACCCAAGCATACAAAAAGGGATTAAACCAATACGAAATAGGCAACTTTGACAATGCCGCCTCGTATTTTGACAAGGCATTGCAAGAGTATCCAGACAACAAGTCTGCAAAGGTATTATACACACGTTGTATGGAATTTAATAAAAACAAACCAGTAGACTGGGATGGAGCTTTTACACTAACCACAAAGTAGCATAGATATGAAAAGAAAGCATTTGAACAAACTTATTCTAAACGATAGTTTTAAAACTCGATTCATGCGTACAGGACGACTGCTCAATACATTTTCAGCAGTCGGTATCATCACCTATAATTTTCTTTTTTCAGGTATCGCCCCATATATCGACTGTATTGATATTCCTAAAACAATTATCATTCTCGTTGTTGTAACCCTTATTCTTCCAAATCTTATCGGTCCAAAAATCAATCACACACTGATAATGGACATAACCGACAGTTTAAAACGAGAAAAAAGCAGTCCAGGTACCCCATTAGAGAGAACTCAATTACTTGAAAAGCTGGCAAGTTGCCCTAAAAAAATCTTTTTAGAAGTACTTGTAATATCCACACTCACTTTGCTTGCTACCATCTGTTTTTTATGCTTTTGTTTTCATCTACCGCTTACACTTATTCCTTACTGGACTGCGACATCGTTTTTCGGCAGCTTTATAGAAGCTCTCGTTGCCTATACATTCACCGAGCAAGTATGCTCTCACTATGCAAAACAACTCGTACAACAAGGATTGGATCAAGAAGCATTTAATAAAAAGCAGACATTTGGTCTGAGCATGACTGCTCGTGCCACAATGTATATTCTTATACCCATCGTATTAGAACATCTTCTTGCACTGCTCGTTATTATCAGAGAAAAACATATTACGCCTCTGTTTATCATTACTAATATAACAATCATAGCTGTATTTACCATTATTGTTTTTCAGCAGATATTCCGGACAACCATCAATATCAATAACGTACTAGAAAATACCCTGTTGAAAAAAACAACTGACTTTACCTATTTGCCAACAGATGTCAACAATGAGCTTAATTATAACGTAGCACTCATCAATAACATGTTGTCTCAATTACAATCAATAGTGCAACAAACAAATAACTCAACAACAAATCTGCAAGAAGCCATCAAACAACTTTCGATTACCGCAAACACCACTTCCGATACATCGATCTCACAATCTGCAAGTGTCGACGAGTGCCTTTCAACTATGTATAACGTACAAAAATTACTAAACAACATATCTGAAACCACCAGTGATGTAGAACATACGACTAAAGCAACCAGAAGCAATCTAAACGAAGGTTTTTTCTTGCTAAAACATGACATCAGCGAAAACCAAATGCTACAAATATCAAACGAAAACCTCGCCACCATCACTGGCATAAAAACGCTGAGCGGTAAGGTTGACAAAGTGTGGGAAATAATCAATACCATTGATTCCCTTGCAGAGCGTACCAAGATCATTGCCTTTAATGCAGAATTAAAAGCTGACAGCGCAGGCGAAGATAATGCCGAAAATTTTCATGTCATAGCAAACGAAATACGTCGGCTCGCCGCTACTATTACCACATCAACGCATGATATAAAAAAACGAATTAAAGACATACAAGAAACATCTGATAATCTTATTGTCACCAGCGAAAGCGGTACTCAAAAAATACGCGAAATAAGCAAATTCTTTAGCGAGCTGGAACAAACCTTTTCAAATCTCTACACAACCAGTGATATCACTGTCGAAACAGCCGAAAACGTTAAATCTATCACCGACTCACAGGAACAGACTTTTAAACAGATTAACGACACATTACAGCAGGTAAGCGCAGGTTTTGAGCAATTTCTTGCATCAACCCAATTAATTACAAACACCGCGGATAATCTACAGATTGCAGCAACACAGCTATTGCTTTGGGGATCTGCACAAACGGAGGATTCTCATGCAAAACTTTGAAAAAACGGTACTCAAAAAGAACCTCGTCATCAATTTTGTGGCATCGATCATCATCTTTTTTTATGACATGACATTTATACATCTGCCCATAGAAAAACTGCTGCAAACCTATATCAGTGCAGCCAGCATCATCGGCATTGGCTTGTGTATTTTTTCTCCTATTCTTAACAAACTCGTCACCTTTTCGTTATCAAATAAACTGCTGTACTGGCAAACACAGGAGACAACAGAAAAACAAAGGACTGACCTCTTTATGCAGTTAACCAATTTTCCCTATGTAAAGGCAACTGAAATATACTGCATGTTTACTTTCTGTACCGGTATGCTTGTACTGTGCTTTATACTCTTTATGAATGTCGAAATAAAAGAATCACTCATCTTTCTGTTAATCGGGTGTGTTACTTCGTACTTTGCGTATATTGCAGCCTTTTACAGCTCACAAAATATTTGTTCAAAAATAACAAAGGATGTCGTATCACAAGGAATATCACAGCAGCGTATCATACTCAAACATCTCTTTGGTATTTCACTCACCCATTTGTTTGTCATCTACATCATATTGCCGATTATCTGTATTTTTACACTCATCTTTTTGTTTTGCATATTTAATCCAAACCATCTGCTCCAGATAACGATTATATCGATAATCAATTGTGCAGTACTCATACTGCTCATTACTGTATTCTTTAAAAAGATTCACAGATACGCAACAGACATGAAGGCATCTATGTTGCGTATAACATCTCATGATATTGCAAATGCAGCGTTTATTCCTACCGATCTATCATCAGAACTTGCCTATACACAGTTTTTGATAAATCATGTCATCAGTCTTTTTCATACAATGCTTCAAAAAAACAACAATATTAGTTGCGAGATAAACACCTCATCATTGGAACTGTCATCGATTGCACAGCAAACAAATGCAACCGCACAGACACAGTCAGACAGCATAGCTGCTGTTGTCAAATCGATGGAGGCCACTAAAGAACTATCAAATACCATCTCATTAAAATCAGACGAAGTTGTCCATGTTGCCGAAAAAACCGTAACAGATATCGACAATAACGTAGAGCAGATACATGCAAATCTATCGATCATGAAAGATATCATTACATTCAATAAGATGACTATCATCGGTATCCAGAATCTCTATAACAAGATCCTAAGTGTAAAAGATATCATTAACCTTATCGATACTGTAGCCGACCAAACTAAAATAATCGCATTCAATGCCGAAATTGAAGCAGGCAATATCCAAAACGATATCGAAGATTTTTATAACGTCAGTAAAGAAATCCGTCAATTGGCAAATAGTACCATGACAATGACAAAGCAAATCAAAGAACAAATCGAAGATATTCTTACAGCCAGTGATGTTCTTATCACCACAGGACACTCCTGCATGGAAAAAATACAGGAAGGTGACGACCTGTCAGCACAACTGGAAAAACGCTTTACCACCATCCAAACAAGTGCCCAACGTACACTTGTCAATGCAAAGCAAATTAAACAGCACATTATCGAACAGACAACATCATTTGCTCAAATTCTAAAAACACTTGAGCAGATACATAACAGTATTGTCAGTATCAACAACGGAACACTTGAAATATCTGACTCCGTACTTAAAATGCAGCAGTACTCTGAAAAAATTCAGACCATAAGCACTGGTGTTATAACAACTCAATCTCCAAATGAAGGTGACAAACAATGAAAACAATGACATTTGAAAAAAGAGTAATTCTACACAGTTTTTTGCCTGATATTGCCTCAGGTCTCATTATATTCCTGTATTCAGTGCTTTCCATACGGTTAGCATCTTACATCACCATGCCAGCATTTAAATATGTACTGTGCATCATTCTCGTTGCCCAATTTATGATTGCTCCCGTCATAGATCATTTTGTGTATAAAGATGTTTCATCTAAAATATCAGATTTTGAAAGCGGCATGCTTGATAAACGCGAGCGGACACAACTACTTGAACAAGTAATGCACATGCCCTTTATTTGCGCCGTCATGACTGCAATATATTTTGTACTCGGTTCATTTACCCTGTTTTTAATATATTACTTTTATTTAAAAGTCGCCCTCGCTATTAATATACTGTCACTGGTCGAGTGTTTTTATGGATCATACTTTGCCGCATTGTATGCATACAATTATTGTAACAAGATTTGCACCGAATACGCGAGTAAAATCGTTGCTACAGGCCTCGACACAAGCTACGTCATGCACAAAAAATACTTTGGCGTTAGATTACAAACACAATTATTCTTATATGTCATCATTCCAGTAGCAGCGGCAGGTATCATCTGTTGTCTCGTCTTGTATACAGGTTATTCTCCTATGGATACACCGGCTATGTGGCCACGAAGTTTTTTACAAATAAAGCGCATGACTGGTACCATTATCATGAATATATGTATCCAGACAGCATTAATTCTTCTTTTTTATCATCGAATTCACCGCAATAATGCAAAAATGACAGAAGTCTTACAAAACATGCAAGGTAAAAATGTAACAAAAGCTACATTCCTTGAAACAAGCATCGAAAACGAAATTGCATATAACCACTACCTGTCAAACCTGTTAATTTCATTTTTTCAGGGCATTATTTCTCGGACTGAAAAAATCGGTAATAACATAAAAGAGACATCACAAAATCTTATTGCCGTTGCAAATGAAACTAAAACAACTGCATTGGAGCAATCAACCGCCACAAATGAAATTGTTTCAACAATGGAAGATGCCAGCCGACTCTCCCATGAGATTGAAGCACGTATCATTGAAGTTGCATCTCTCGCTGACGCCACTGCTGAAAATGTACAGACAGGCTCTCAAATCCTGCAGGAAAACCTCAATCGCATGATCGAGATAGAAAAATCAAATGAAACGACTATTACTGGTATCAAGGACCTCACAAATAAAATCAATGGAATAAAGAATATTATATCCATCATCAATAGTGTTGCAGATCAAACAAAAATCATTGCCTTTAATGCGGAACTTGAAACTGCGCGCGTACTCAAAAGCCGTAAAAACTTTCGCAATGTTGCAAGTGAAATTCGACGTTTGGCAAACAGTACAATGGAAAGTACAAATGAAATCAAAAACAAGATCAATGATATCCAAAAATCTGCTGATTCCCTGTTAATTGCCTCCCAAAGCAATACCGAGCAGATACATCATGGTTCAGAGCTTGCCCATCAACTGGAAAAAGCATTTTTTAACATTCACACATCTGCTGATGTTAATGCCTCTACTTCAACAGAAATAAAAGAAATGATTACCCAGCAGACGGCATCATTTGAGCAAATCGTAAAAACACTGCAACAAATCGGCATCAGCGTTCAAAATTTTTCTGACTCAACAAAAGCGATTATCGATACTGCCGACGCACTTACCATAACAGCTCAACAACTGGGATCAATCAGCAATACAAATGAGGAGGATAAATAGTACCTATGAAAGACAGCAATCTCCCTTTTTATAAACAAATTTTTAAGTCAGGAGTCATACCTAATTGTATCTCTGCATTTATCGTTTTCTTTTTTGCAAATTTCTTTATTGCACTACACAGAGAACAAATTCCTGCTGCTATTGCCGTACTTATCGGTATCATTATTGTTGCAGAATTTACACTTGCACCTATTGCAAACATGCTGATGACCCGACCATTAAGCAAACGCATCAGTACATGGGAAGAAAACGGAATTTTAGACGATATTGAACGTACTAAACTCTTTCAGGATATCATGGACTATCCGGTAAAAAAAATGCTCGAAACATTTGCCTTCTTTTCAGCATTTTCCGTTATTCTTTGTGCCAGCTACCAATATATACCACAAATTCATATAGATAGCCGTACAAGCTTTATGGCCTTCGTTGCCTGTATTTTTGGCAGTTACAATGCAGCCATTTTGGGTGGAGTCTATTCGGAACGTATCTGCAGCCACTATGGCGAAATTCTGGTAGCACAGGGGATAAATAAAGAGTATGTATTTTCAAAACGTGCATTTGGTCTGGCTACAGGCGTAAAATGTATACTCTTCCTCGTCATACCGGTTATTTTTGCAAATGTACTGACACTGTTGATACTCATGCAAGGATACAGTCAACTCAATAACATCTGGCCAAAAGCACAATTTCAAATTGCACGTATCATTACCCTTGCCATAATGAACTTGGGATTATGTACTGCCCTTGCCTATTATTTTTTCAATCACATCATCAGCAGCAATGTAAAGTTACAAAATACTATCACAGGCATACTTACTTCTGACGAGATCAACCAACAGATGGATACATCAATTTCGGATCAGATGCAGTATAACGTATACCTCCTCAATGAGATACTTATCCACTTTCAAGACATCATTGCCCAATCATTATTTATCAGTGGTGATGCTCGAAAGACCACACAGGATTTGTCAGTAGTAGCAAACGAACTTTCAGCCGCTTCAATTGAGCAAAGTTCCGATGTCAAAGAAATCGTAACTACCATGGAAGACTCAAACGCCTTTGCCAAAAATATCGAGAACATGATTACTACCGTATCCAAAGGAACAGAAATTACCAAGCAGGATGTAAACAACAGTTTTGATATACTCGAGCAAAACCTCAACCACATGGACGAAATCAATGCCTCCAATGAGTCAATAATCGAAGGTATCCGTAATCTTGGCAGCCAGATAAACAAAATCGGGGATATCATCAGCATTATAAAAGATATCGCTGATCAAACTCGTATCATTGCCTTTAATGCAGAACTGGAAGCCGTAACTGCTGGTGACGATGGTAAAAACTTTCATATCGTTGCTGCCGAAATCCGTCGCCTGGCAAACAGCACGATTAACAGCATACAAGACATTGAAAACTCAATTACTGATATCCAGCAGGCTTCACATGAGTTAATCTCTTCATCAGAGCAGGAGACTCAATTTATCAAAAAGGAAGCAGAGTCTGCTAATACCCTTATGGAAAACTTTAACGCTATAAAAGACTCAGCCGTTGATACCTCTGTCAAAACCAGTGAAATTGCAACCATGATCGAAGAACAGACAGCTTCGTTTAATCAGATTCTCGTGACACTAAAACAAATCAGTACCACAATCGATAACTTTGCAGAGTCAACAAAAACAATCACCGAAACAACTGACCAAATACAAATGGCTGCAGCAAAGCTCGAAAATATCCGCAAAGAGAGTAACTAAAAAAAAGACCAGCGGTCAGTTATATACAAACCGCTGGTCTCCTCTAGTAAAAAGCAATACTAGTTATACGAGCATCGCTTACCAAGTCTTTTGGATATCATCAACAAGGTTAAGCTCGCCCTCATCCTTGCTAAAGAATTTAGCTTTTTCCATATCAGGTACAACATTACATGTTGAACCAAGCTCATATGCACCACTCTGAGCAGCACGTGCAACAACATTCTGATCTTTGCTTGAATGCAAGAACAAGTGAGCTTCAGCACCGAGCAATTCCTTGTTGTCGATAATCATAGGCATATTGTTTGCAGCAGCTGGAGTTTCAACATAGTGCAAATCTTCTGGGCGGATACCAAAGGTAACTACCTTTCCAACACAACCTTTTTCCTTTAATTTTTTCTGCTGATCTGCAGTAGGTACTACAACAAATGAACCTTCATCAGCAACAATCTGACCACCCTCTTCTTTGATGGTAACGTCCATAAAGTTCATAGGTGGTGTACCCAAGAAGCCTGCAACAAACTTGTTGATTGGTTTGTTGTACAAATCAAGTGGTTTACCAACCTGCTGTACATGACCCATACTCATAACAACAATCTTGTTTGCAAGGGTCATAGCTTCAACCTGGTCATGGGTAACGTAAATCATAGTTGCCTTAAGACGATTGTGCAGATCAGAAATTTCCTTACGCATAGAAACGCGGAGCTTTGCATCCAAGTTTGACAAAGGTTCATCAAACAAGAATACCTTTGGATTACGAACGATTGCACGACCGACAGCAACACGCTGACGCTGACCACCAGACAAAGCCTTTGGCTTGCGGTTTAAATATTGCTCAAGGTCAAGCTGTTTTGCAGCTTCATGAACACGCTTGTCTATTTCTTCTTTTGGCATCTTGCGAATCTTAAGACCAAAAGCCATGTTATCATATACAGTCATGTGAGGATACAAAGCATAGTTCTGGAATACCATAGCGATATCACGATCTTTTGGTGGCATATCATTGACACGTACACCATCAATCTTCAAATCACCAGCAGAAATATCTTCCAAACCAGCGATCATACGCAATGTAGTAGATTTACCACAACCAGAAGGACCTACGAAAACGCAGAACTCCTGATCCTCAATAGTGATATTGACATTTTCTACTGCAAAACCTTCGGCATCATCATACTGCTTGCCAATACCTGTTAATTCAACTTTTGCCATAATGGCAACCTCCTAAAGGGTTATAAAAATTATTGTATTAATTTTAAACCATCAGAGGGGTAAAGTCAAATTAAAAAAACGTCATATTCCATAAAAAAAACGAATTTTGGTACTATTGAGCTTCGATACAGCAATTGCGTCCAAACGAAAGTTTCCACACTCTAAAGATGACAATACCTAAAATCGGTAACAGTGCACTTCCCAAGAAGAGGAACTGATAGCCAAACTGTGCGATGATAATACCACCAGCAGCATTACCGATTAGATAGGCTACACCTTGAGCTAAAATGGCATACATGGTCATCCCGGTTACCTTTTTGTGTTCAGAGACACGCTCGCAGACGAATGCAACTGCAGCAGGATGAAAGACACCATAGGTAAATGCATGTAATAACTGCCCTGCCACAAGTCCACCAAATGAAGGAAAAGCCACATACACAACCATACGTACAGACATAGCAAAAATCGATACATACAGCAGATGACGGCTTGTAAACTTCTTGATGAGATAGCCAGAAAAGAACATAAATGGAATTTCCGCACAGGAAGAAATTCCCCACATCAAAGCTGCAACATCAAGATGCAGTGACTCAGCAATATACAATGATAAAAAGCTATTGTATGAGCAGCTGCCTAAAAAGGCAAAGGTTATCATGACCATAGCCATCCAGAACTCTGCTGACAGGCCATGCAATTCCTCTTTGAGAGAAAAGCGTACTGCTTTTTGATTTTTTTGTACAACAGCCTGTGCAGGTACGCCTGACTTACCGGAAAGCAAACCTGGTACTAATGCCAGAGAGGCAGCATATAACAGAAAAGGAGATCCGAGCCAGAGCACCATTTCCATTCCGCTTAAATTTGACGGACGGCAAAAAGCCTGCAAAACAAACTGCATTAAGACAAAACCAACGGAACCAGATGTCCGCACTTTGCCGTAATCACCTTTGTGTACCAAAATGTTTTCTGTAACCGTATCAGACAGAGGGACCATTGCCTTGATGCCTGCGGCAAAAAATACAACAGAGACAGCGCTTATCACAAAATTATGAAACAGCAACATTGGAAATGATGCTGCAAAACATAAAAGTCCGTATACAACCAGTGGAATGCCATAATTACGTCTGTGTTCTACAAAACGTCCCAACAACAGTGGCAAAATGGTTCCCGACAACTCAAACACTGCAAGCAGTAGACCAACTTGCGCTACATCAAAACCAAGCTGGCTAAAGAACAAAGATAAATAGGAATTCTTTACCGCATGTGCAGCAAACATAAAGAAAATCGGGAATGCCATCAGCATAGTGATAACCTCACAGGTAAAAAAAAAGCTTGCCGTTTTGAACGACAAGCTATCATTGCGGAGAACCTGACTTGAACAGGCACGCCTTGCAGCATCAGCACCTCAAGCTGACGTGTCTACCAATTCCACCATCCCCGCGTAAGTGTTTATTATATTATCGAAACTGCTCCTGTGTGTCAAGTAGCTAAGATAGAAATTTGCTAAAAAATTACAGCTAGATTCTTTTTTTTAGGATAATGACATCCGATGAATTAGGATGATGACTCGCGACTGGTTAGGATGATGACTCGCGACTGGTTAGGATGATGACATCCGACCAGTTAGGATGATGACATCCGATGAATTAGGATGATGACTCGCGACCAGTTAGGATGATGATATCCGAGTAATGAGGGTGATACCATCATCCGATAAAAGGAACTATCTCTAGTAAATAGTTCCTAATCCGTCAGGCTTTACCTGGAAGTGGCTAAATTCCATACTGAATGAAGCCCTACCCTGTGTTACCGAACGCAAGTTTGTTGAAAAACCAAACATCTTTGCCATAGGTGCCTGAGCATGAATAATCTCAACAGAAGTCTTTGAGTCCTGCCCCATAATCATGCCACCACGCTGAGTCATCTGACTCATCGCATCACCAACAAATTCTTTTGGACAAGAAATATCAACATTCATAACCGGCTCAAGGAGCTGGGGAGCTGCTTTTTCACAAGCATGATCAAAGGCAGCTGAAGCACAGGCTTCAAAAGCAAACGGAGTCGAAGTAAGTTCATTATAGTCAATTGCAGTAACAGTAACAGCTGTATCAGTACACGGATAACCATATGAAATACCAGCAGCCAAAGCGCCCTTAAATCCAGACTCGATAGCTTCCATAATTTCGTCAGGAATATCATTTTGCTTAGCTGTACACATATACAAGTTGCCTTCACCCTGTTTACGAGGCTCAACCTTAACTGTAATACCAGCAGTATTTTCCTTACCGGCAAGTACCTTGCTAAATACTTCTGTATGCTCTGCAGCAGCAGTAACCGCTTCACGATAGGTAACCTGAGGAGCACCGCTACGACAGTTTACTTTAAAGTCATCTTTCATGCGTGTTACCAAAACATCAAGATGTAACTCACCCATACCGCTGATAATCAGCTGACCAGTTTCGTCATCTTCATGTGAGGTAAATGTCGGATCCTCATGCGAAAGGATATCAAGTGTTTCTTTTAGTTTATCACGATCAGACAAAGTCTCAGGCTCGATAGCAATTGAAATAACCGGTTCAGGGAATTTCATACTTTCAAGAAGTATTGGAAGACCTTCACTACCGAGCGTATCACCTGTCTGAGCAAGCTTTAAGCCTACAAAGACTGCAATATCACCGGCAGAAACACTATCCATCTGTTCCATCTTATTTGCGTTAACACGCAAAATACGATTAATGCGCTCACGCTTTTTCTTTGAGACATTGAGTACTTGTGTACCGGAGTTAATCTTACCGGAATACATACGTACGTAACACAAGTTGCCCATCTCACGGTCATACTGAATCTTAAATACCAAACCAAGTGGCATGCCGTTTTCTTTGCAAGGAACAGAGACCTTTTCTTCATCACCATGTTTTTTAACATGGATACCTTCTGCAGGTGGTACTTCATCTGGAGCTGGCAAAAAGTCTACGATGGCATCCATAAGCGGCTGTACACCCTGATTATGGCGGCTAGAACCACACAAGAACGGAACAAAAGTTCTATCGATAGTACAGCGGCGGATAACTGCTATTAACTCATCAAGAGTAATTTCTTCACCCTCGAGATATTTTTCGCCTAAGGCATCATCATTTGATGCTACCGTATCAATAAGCTTGTCATGCCATTCTTGTGCCATATCTTTCATGGCGTCACTAATGTCACTGACCGTAAATTTTTCGCCTTCAGACTCTGCATCCCAGTGTATTTCTTTCATACGGAGCAAGTCGACAATACCGTCAAACTCTGCGCCAGAACCAACTGGTATTTGCAGTGCAACAGTTTCGCATCCAAACTTTTCGTGTACATCGTTCATGGCACCAAAAAAATCAGCACCGACACGATCCATTTTATTAACAAAGCAAAGGCGGGGAACACTAAACTCATCAGCCTGTCGCCATACGGTTTCAGTCTGTGGCTGCACCCAACCTACTGCACAAATAACGGCAACAGCACCGTCTAGTACACGGAGACTGCGCTCTACTTCCGCAGTAAAATCAACGTGTCCGGGGGTATCAATAATGTTTATCTGATGGTCTTTCCACTGTGTTGTGATAGCTGCTGAAGCGATGGTAATACCACGCTCCTGCTCCTGCTGCATAAAGTCCATGGTAGCAGCACCATCATCTATTTCACCAATCTTGTGAATTTTTCCGGAATAATACAATATGCGTTCTGTAGTTGTTGTTTTACCGGCATCAATATGTGCCATAATACCGATATTACGCATTTTATTTAGATTTGAATCAGACATAAGGTATATAATATAGAAAAGCAGGAAGTATCACAAGTGCACTACAGATATACAGAATACAGTATTTCTACTGTATTCTGTACTGCGTATCAGTTTAATACATAATACGTGCTTTTACTGTGAATGTTCTACCGTCACGAGGATAATAATAAGCTCCAGCAGAAGAAGAATAACCAGCATACTCTGGTTTTGCCTTTTCAAGAAGGTTATCTGCATTTGCATACAAGGTAAAATCCTCTGTCACTTTGCAAGAAGCATTAAGCCCCAGATTGACCGCAACAGGCTCTTTATCCTGAGCATTAGCAAAATCAGTTGCCAAATAATAGGGAGAATCAATCCGTATCGTACTTCCAAACGCTATTTTTTCTATTGGCATGATAGTAATACCTGCAGTACAAACATGTTCTGATACCAGCGGTACCTTTTTATCTTTATATGTTCCAGAAGTAAACTTTGCATTAACAAACGTATATCCAGCAGTAAAAGCCACATATTGTATTGGAGTTACTTTAACACTGGCACCAGCAGTCCAGCGTGTAATAGGATCCATATTTTCATTAGCATAGGTAGCACCATTATATACAATCTCGTTATCGGTACTTGACCAACCACCATACACATCAAAGCTACCAATATTCAGGACTCCTTTATATCCCAAGCGTGCCGAGTAACCAGTCTCTGCCTTTAAATCAGAAAACTTATCTGTTGTATATCCATAAAATGAACCAACTTCATCAGTAAACGGATAGCGAAAAATTGATCCGTACGAAGCATAAACAGAAGAATCAAATTCATCACTTTCGGTCACATGATACAGTACCGAGGCTTTCCATACTGGCTTAGAATAACTTTTACTTGCATCAACAGCCCCGCTATCATAACGGATAGTATAGGAGTCATACCGTCCAGTCAGCTCCAACTGCAATGGCTGTACTGGAGTAAAAGTGATATTTGCAACCGGTGCATAATTTGATGTACTCATTTTAACAGGAGTAAGAGATGCATCTTCCAAAGCAGTAAAAGAGGTATCATACCCTGTTTTTGTTGATACATAATTCCACTGCGAGTCAAATGCTGCGTATGCTTTTACCGCATCATTAAACTGATATGAGACATCAGGTCTAAACGTAATGGTATGTACACGCTTTTCAGAAAAATAATTTTTAGTTGCATCTGACCAATCTTTTGAAGATAACCAGGCAGAATCAACTTTTGAATAGGTATATGAAAGCGGCAATGTTGTTTTTCCCTGTTCAGAAAAATCCCATTCAGGTTTTACCAGTACAAAGGTACCAAACAGTTTTGCATAGTCATAAGGATTTTTTACAGTTGTAGCATCACGTTCTGATGCACTTCCAGGCATACCATAGCGGTCATTATGGGCACTTACCTGTGTATGGATAGATACAGTATCAGTAACATCATAAAAACCACCAACGCTGACAGTACCTGTATAACTTTCAGCATTTTCGCGCTCATGACGCTCATTATCCATGGTTGCACTTACAGTAACACCATAAGAATCACCCGCTGTTGAAGCACTGGCTGTTCCTGTAACTGTCTTATTAGTACTAGCACTACCTTCAACCATAACAGAGCGTTTTGCAGCTTCCTTGGTAGTAATAGAAATAACACCAGCCACGGCCTGATTACCATATAATGCACTGGCATCACCTTTATATACTTCAATTTGCTTTATTGAAGAAACTTGTATCCATGATAAGTCAGCAGAAACCATATCAGGATTATTAAGCGGAACACCATCTAAAAGAATAAGTACACGACCGTATGCATTTTCTCCATAGCCACCGATGGAAACACCACGGCGAGAACTACCTGTCATACCAGAGAGAGAGACTCCCGGTACAGATTCCAGTAATTCTGTAACGGTTGATTTACCTGATTTTACGATATCTTCTTCCGAAATAATATCAACAGAAGCAGCTATATCCGTAGTTTTTGTTTTATCACGGACGCCAACAATAGTCGTGCTCGAATTTTGAGCAAAAACAGATACTCCTGCAATTACGAGCAGACATGCAGGCAACAAAGCGTGACCTGCACCTTTTAGAGAAAAATTGAAATGAAACATGAAAAGAATCTCCGAAGACCCGATTGCTAAGTCTTCCAATTGAAGGATGTACCATCCGTACGGGTGGCATGAAAAACTGTTTTGTTTTTCAACGTGCACCAAAGTTTCCTGGCTCCGAAGAAAATACGACACCCCCTTCCCGGTTTTATCCAGTGGGCTGCTGTGCCGCTGTGTCATCTGCAAAACAGGTAACACTCATTCGATACAGTTAAGCATCCAGCTCAGGCCTTGCACCTGCTTCCATTGAAATGCACGAAAGAAACATATCATAAAGATAGGAAAACTTCAAATATAAAATTACAAAGGGGCTGTCCACTTTTTATGGACAGCCCTATATATGTTTAGAATAAGAAGCCTAAAGTGAGGGTCAAAGCAAGATTGGAACTATTTACGGTTGTATCTAAATTACGATTATCAGTAAAAGTAAAGCTATTACCCGCTTTTCTATATCCAAGTCCTATACCAGGACGGATGTAGTCAACTCCTAAATCAAATGTTGTTTCAACTCCAACCTGCCAAAAACCCTGTAATAATGATGGATCGCCACCACCACACATTCTAAATCCGGCAGAGGCATTTGGACTAACACAGAACAGTGTAAAATCCAATGGAATACGGAAACAGGCTCCAAATCCAAATGCATTAAAGTCTTTGCCAACTGCTGAAAGCCTTTCAAATCCAAAGACTACACCAAACATTCCATTTTCGCCAGGGAATACTGATGCGGTGAGATCAAATCCACCTTTCAAATCTGCTTCATCTTTATCAACACTTGTAGGTATAAATCCACCTGCGGATAAACCTATCTGATAAGGAATTCCCAATCCGTTAAAACTAATTTCTGGTACTTTATTGCCCTTAGAATCAGGCTTTTTTGATGTTGTTTTTTTAGAATCTTTTGCAACCTTAGTCTTTTTTGGTTCTTCAACTTTTACTGAAGAGATTCTATAAAGCCCATGTTCCTTTTGCCAGTCAATGGCAGTCAATTTTTCATCAGTAGCGTTTTCAGCGCTAAAATCCTTGTATACAGTATAGGCAACAGCATAACGCAAGCCTTCCATAGGATTATATGAAAACTCTGATGCAATGCGGTTGCGGACTGCAGTTGATCCATGTTTTAATATTTCTTCAAAGCTAGCTTCACCTTGTTTTGAAGCCATATCATAGGAAATAAACTTAACGATTGCAGTATAGTCATTGGTACTTTCTGTAAGAGCAGCCTTAAACTTTGCAACGCGATCAGCTTTAAGTGTTGCATCATCTGCTGGCTTTTTAGCCTTTTCGATAAGTTGAATGGCAAGCTTTGCAGGGATAGCAAAATTAGTTGCATCACGTCCTACGGCTTTCCATGTATTAATACCAACAACTTCATAACCGTCAGCGGCATTTTTTGAAGCAACAAGAAGCGGACCGCCAGAGTTACCAGCATCAATCTGGGCTGAGTGCTGTATAACAGTAGAAATAGTTGGATCAATCATATCTTTGATACGGGCTGAGGCATTTGTAACACTACCCTTACCAAACTGCCATACTGGCTCACCCATCAATCCAGGATATCCAGCAGACTGTACATCCTGACCATCGGCAAGCTTCCCCTCAAAAAGAGGAAGGCCTGTCTTAAACGGTTTGGCATTGCCTTCAAATCTAAGGATTGCCAAGTCAATGTCATCATCAGTAATAAACATTGACAGATTATCGTATTTGGTAACACCGCCGTCTGCACCTTCAAACTCAATTGAAGCAGAAGCCATCTGACTTACCACATGGCGGTTAGTAATAATATAGTTATTGCCTTCAGCATCAACATATACAAAGCCAGATCCAAAACCACCCTTACGGTATGCATCAACATATTCCGCATAGGTATTGTAGCCATGAGACTTAAATGTTTTACCTAAGTCATCAAGGAATTCATCGTATGCAGGATAATGAGTTTCACGAACGACACCTACATAGTTTTTTACCTGTGCAAAAGAGGAAACTGTCAAAAACAGAGTGGCACAAGCCATTACAAGTATTTTTTTCATGTTATTTATCTCCAGAGATTAGGCCACGCTCAGCGAGCATCTTATACCACTTGTTAAATTCTGTAACCGGAGGTTCATAAGTATACTTGATAGCTTTTAATTCTTCTTTAGAAGCTTTTTCAACATTGGCACGGCAGAGTGTATACTGCTTTTTTGTTACCGCATTCAAGGCATCCTGTGCAGCGTCATACTCATCGACGACAGTACCAGATACTTCAAAAGCAAATCCTTTGGCACTAAAATGGAAGTCACCTATATACAAGAATTTTTCGTTTTCAGGTACCTGTACCTTACAGTACATTGGTAAGAGTACTGGTAACATATAAGAACTACCAATAAAAACAGTAGCACAATCGAAATAGATAGTACGATCCTCAGGAAGTGTATACGTTACATAAAAGTAATCACCGTTAACGCCCCAAGCATGTTCCTCAAATTCTTCTATTTCATCATATTTATGAATACTCGAAAAGATTCCAGTTTTTCCAGGAAAATAAGGAAGAACATATGTATCCGGATACTGACGCTTATTCTCAGATACACCAAATGACTCAAACAAAAAATTGCGATCTACATCAGAGTCAAAAAAGATACGTCCAATAAAAGTCACTTCCTTTTTTGATGGTACGTCTAGATACTGTGATTTTGCAAAAACGGCAGAAACCACCATAAAAAATACAATACTGCAGGCTATAGTTTTAGTTTTCATTCTTCCCACTCCTTTAGTTTTTCATTAATGGCATCTTCCCATGGAGTGCCAGCATAGTATTGTGCAGCCTTTTTGATTGTTTTTACGGCACCTTTTTTATAGTACGGCATAGTTTTTAAGTCTTCCATACTCTTAGGATACTTACCTATGACAATAGTTGGAGGTTCTTTTTTAGGTTCTGATTCACTGTCTTCTGTCGTTGCACTGTACTTATTAAAGTAAGTAACCAGATGAACACCAGGCTCTGTTGGTACTTCAAGACGACCACCATTAGTCATAATTCCAGGCTCCACCACATTTAAGAATGCAAAAGGAAGCTCACCTGGTAGACATGGAGTACCAGCATAGGTTCCTTTTGTATCAGCTCTCAGTTCTTTTACAAAATAAAGAGCTCCGGGAGTCATTGGAGTTGTCCATGGTTTTCCTAATGTAATCTCAATCAAATCTGGATCAAACTCAGGATTTATTTGCGCAAGATCATAGTGACCATATCCCCATAAAAAAATCATGACGACAGAGTTTTCTGGTGTTTTTTCCTCTGATTCTGCCAGATAGTCAACTTTTGTTGACGCACAACTGGTACAGACAATCGCAGTTGCTGCAAGCACAGTGATAGCCTTTAGAAAGTTTTTCATAGCTTTCTCCTTCATAAATATTTTTATATACTTTTTTATATACTTTTACTCATCAAGATTGCTTATTTCGACTCTGCAAAGATCTACAGGTACACCATACGTTGCTTCAAGGAATTCTTTTGCCAAATCAAAACTGTCAGAAACAGTTATTTTTACAGGCCTAAAATCTGAACCATCAAGATAGTAGTCAAAATCCCCAATGTAGACATATTTTTCGCCGTCAGGTATCGTTGCCTTAAAGTTCAGTGGGACAGCAACTTGAAAATCATAATCACTATAAAAGCACCAAGCAAATCGAGATTTTGACACGACCTGCCTGTCCTTGACTATTCGTTTTGCAAGAAAATACTCACCTTGTAAATATTCACGCCATTCCGGCATCTCCTTCTTAGGATTCTTAACCTCATCAAAGGCAACATAGGTATCTGCTTTTGAAAAATCTTTTACGCCCCATGATTTTGCAAAAAACTCCCGATTCTTGTCATTAGTATGAACGGTAATTTTACCAACGATGACAACTTCTTTAGAACCAGGTGTTAAAATCTCTGTATTTTTAGATTCAGCAAAACAAAGAGCAACGGACACTGATAAAAGAAGTAAAAAAATCCGTTTTTTCATTTACTTACTCCGAGCGTTGAGAAGTTTGTCTTTTGTTGCAAGATAAGCATCGTACCATGGGGTACCACCATAAGCCTTTTTGAATGCTTTATCGGCACGTTTTACAGCAGTTTTTGCTTTCCAGTCAGTCATATCATTTGGTACAGGAACTTGAAATACCTCACCTTTACTTGCATTTCGTGCAACAGCTAATCCATCAATCCAACCGTAGCAATACACACCAGGCTCCTTAGGTACGTCGATAACAAAAATCTGCTGGCTTGGATCAAAGTCCATATCCCATATTGTACCCCCAAAACGACCAGACATATCACCTTCACTACCTTTCAACTTCGTGAGCATATAACGAGATCCTGGTTTACATGGCTTAAAGACTGTCCAGCATTGAAAATCGGATTTTTTATATTCAAAATGTTGTTCATCTACATCAAGCTCAGGATTAATTTGCCTAAAAGCTGCCTCCGTATTCAGGAAAAACGAAAAATAAATAACACAAGAATTTTCTGGTGTCATGCTTTCGTCATAGTTCAAAGCTACTTCAGCATTAGCTGCTGATGATGTTGTTTCACAACTTAAAAATAATGCTGCACAAACCATTGCTGCCATAAGGCATACTACGTGTTTTTTTGAATGTTTTTTCATACATTTCTCCTTCTTAAATAAAAAAAGCATACACCTTTCCCGTTAAAAAACAGGAAAAAAATGTATGCTTAACTATTTTAATTAAAGATAAAGCGATTATGACAAATAGCAACTTCTTTGTCAATATCGTAAAAGTACATAAAAACAACTGTATAATTCCATGGTTACCAAGTAGAATACCGATTTTGATCAAAAATAATGCTCAAGTATCAGGGGAATTATGCCGATAAGACATGTGGAGCATTTTACACGTAAGGCAAATTGCCATGAAGAAGAAAACTGTTTGGCTTTTATGTATATTCTCTTTTAACGCTCTCGTCTCTTTGGACACTGCCTTTGGACAAAATAGACGTATAGATCCACGTACAAAAAATTCCATGTGGTTGCCGCCAGCAGTCAACGTTACCGAAGGCAATCGTCACTATCATGGCACAGCAGGAGACTCCAGCAACGCAAATGCTTCAGACAGTTCCATAAAAGAAGCTGCAACCATCAAAGAGTATACTACATTCCAACAACTGCAAACGCTTATTAATGAACGATTAAAAAATGTTTATTTTTATCCAGAGCGTGCCCGTAACCGTGGTATTGAAGGAACAGTAAATCTACTCGTTGATATATCCCCCTACGGCACCCTTATGGATTGTCGGGAACTAGGGACTTCGCCGCAGCTCCTTTCGCAAGCTGCAAAGCAGCAGATAGAACAAGTATTTCCGCTTCCTGTTGCTCTCGAAGATACCATCCGCAACTACACAATCCAAATCACCTATAAACTACAATAGCACTCAACAAACTCTTACGATATAACAGTCACGATTCCTTGTCATTTATTAAAACCAACTGTATAATAAAAGATATCATTCTTAATATAAGAAGGCTGTATGGATGTTTCAGTATGTTACCAGAAGATAGGAAGTTTTCTTAGGGAAATAGAAAGCGGAATTTCAAATACTTCAATCACAAATAGCGATGTCTTTACAAAAGCACTGGCATCCTTATGCGAAACTTTACAGATAGTCCGCATAGAATATGAAGTTTTTGTTCCAAAGAACTCTATTTCTAAAAAAGATACGACACACTCCGCGGTTCTTTATCAGTCAAACCTACCTTATGACGATGAGCACCTTAAAATCTGTCATTTTAATAATATTACTTTTCAGACCAATATATCTACAAAACTGTACTGGCGGACAGATCTTACACTAACAGAAGATGACAAGCTAATCTATAAAACGATGGATATCTTGTTTTACATCATGTTTAGCCGCCAGAATTTCAGTGACATCATCAAGCATACCATGCATTATGATTTGTTTACTGATTTACCATTTTTGGAATACACGGCTCGCAAGTTTCAAACCGAAGTATTCCAAAAAGGTCAGGCTAAAAACTATGTAACCATATTCTGTAATCTTCAGAATATGAAGTATTACAACAGAACTCTTGGCGATATCACAGGAGACACGATTATTAAGCAGTACGCAAAAATTGCACAATCCTTTCTTGAGCCTGATGAATACATTGCCCGACCAGGTGGAGATAACATCGTCTTTATCATAAAGGCTCAACGACTCGAACAAGCCATTGCCTTTCTTGATGATATTCCTATAGAGGTTAACAACAAGGGAGTGCAAATGACCTTGCACTTATCCACGTGGAGAGGAATTTCACTCGATAAAGAAGGTACCAAGCCTTTTGATCGCCGAATGTTTGAATCGTCTTTTGCCGTACAGCTCGGGAAAAATAAGTTTCATAGCAAAGTCGTCTACTACACTGATGAAATTGAAAAATCAGAAGCCTGGGCAAAACTGGTAACAGGTACTTTTTCAATCTGTTTAAATCAAAAGGAATATGTACCATTCTTTCAGCCAAAGGTTCATATTTCCAGCGGAAAACTCATCGGTATGGAAGCACTTGTCAGATGGAAAAAAGATGGTGTTATCATACCTCCAGGACGTTTTGTGCCTATTTTGGAGGCTAATGATCTCATAGCCCAGCTTGACTTATACATGTTGGAACGTACCTGTGAGTCTATCCAAAAATGGCGAAACATGGGTCTTAGCGTACCAATCATATCATCCAATTTGTCACGTACAAACCTCTACGATCCAGAAATCGTAGACAAGATAAAATCGATACTTAAGAAATACGATGTCCCGGTAGAGCTCATCGAAATCGAAATTACAGAGACAACAACCTTTGAGGAATTTACCCGACTAACGGAATTTACTCAAAAGATGTTTGAAAACGGTATCAAGATTTCAATTGATGATTTTGGTACAGGATACTCTTCATTAAGTCTTCTCAAAAGCATTCATGCTGATGTACTCAAAATTGATAAGACATTCGTTGATGACTGCATGAAAAGCCAAAAAGCTTTTATTCTTATACGCAACATCATCACGCTTGCCAATGAATTAGGTATTGATGTCATTTCCGAAGGTGTCGAAACACAGGAGCAGGCTGACTTCTTAGTAAATACGGGATGTAATAATGCTCAAGGCTATCTGTACAGTGCTCCAATTTCTTTTGAGGCAATGACTGACATCATCAAACGCGGTGTATTTGAACGTAAAGAAGTCGAGCAAATCGAAGAACTTGCCTAATTCTGCCTGTTTTTTGTTTTGCATTAAACACTAAAAAGCCCGGCATCAAATTGAAGCCGGGCTTTTTATTTCACCGATACAAGGTTATTTTTTCTGATATGCAGCTTTGAATATTTCAATTAGTTTTTCAGGTTCTGTTGCTGCTATCATATCTTTTACGGCCTGCAAATTGGTCAAAGTTCCCGTAATTGCTGACATAACCTGCATCTGCGGAGACTCAGTGCTCTTTGGAGAAACTATCATAATGATGAGCTCTGTCGGCTTTTTATCCAATGCCGCAAAATCAAGGCCGCCTTTTTTTACACCTATGGCAACACAAATTTCACTGACTGCATCAGTACGAGCATGTGGAATAGCAATACCCTTTTCAAGACCAGTACTCATAATCTTTTCGCGATCCAAAATCGCCTTAAATACTTCTTCAGCATTAATCACTTTGCCGGACTTTTCAAGCAGCGAAACCATTTCTTTTAACACACCATCTTTTGTCGTACTTTGCAGGTCACAAGAAACGACGGAATGTTTAAGATACTTAAACAACATAGGTTCAACACGATTTTGTGCGCTTGCAAATCCATATTGTAGCTGTGCCGTATTTTTAAGTGCTTTTAATGATTCCAGAGACTTATTGAGGCGCAAGGTAATTTCATATATTTCACCCTTAACAAAGCCCATATCTTCAGCACTGGTTTCAACGATAAGCGATGAGCCCTCAACTCGCAGAGAGAGCGATACATCATTTTTACGAGCCTGAGACAAACCTTCAGAGATGTTCATCATCTGCACGTAAAATCCTTCTGAACGCAAATCTTCAATAAAGAAATTAAGAACAATTGCAGAGATCTCTGGATTATGAAAATCCCAAACAAACTGTTGGGCTTCTGATGTCTTTACTTCTTTACGTGTGCCTCTACCTTTCATCTTAAGAGTTATGCTTAAAATTGGAGGCGCAGCAAGAGTTGTAATGAGTGTCATCAAGATGACAATCCCAAATTCCTGCTGATTAATAACACCTGCGGTAAGTCCAATACCTGCAATAATCAATGCCACTTCACCACGTGGTACCATACCTGCACCAATACGTAATGCGCCACGGAAATTAAAGCCTAAACCCATTGCAGGTCCACCACAACCGAGTATCTTTGAAAGCACACAGGTAATTGTATACACAGCACCAAAAATCAAGACACTGCGGTTTGTCAATTCCATTACATTAACACTCATACCCATGACTGCAAAAAAGACTGGAACGAAGAACTTATACAAACCGTGAATACGCTCTTGAATAACTGGTGCTATATCGGTACCTGAAAGTGCAAGTCCTGTCGTATAGGCACCAATGATCATTGCCAGTCCCTGCATTTCAAAGATACCAGCAAGGATAAATGCAACACCGAGAGAAGCAATCGTAAAATCGAATGTACCGCCAAATAGCTTTACAAAACGTGCAATTTGCTTTGAAAAAACAATACTCAAAACAGTAAAAATGAGCCAAATCGAGAATGCTTTTAGTGCTATCATACCGATAACACTGCCTGACAAAGAACCTCCCCCATTTACTGCAGAAACGATACCCATAATAACAGCAAGCAATACGATGCCTAAAACATCATCAAATACCGCTGCCGCGAGAATAGTAACACCTTCTGGTGAGTCCATCTTTTTTCTATCAGATAGGATACGTGCTGTAATACCGACGGAAGTTGCTGTTGACATTATACCCAGGAACAGACATCGAACATCCATAAATGAGGTATGGAGCATAAGCATGGTACAAACATCGCCAAACAGGAATGATATGGCGACACCTCCAAAACCGATGATACCACCTGATACAGAATACTTAATAAACAACGATAAATCTGTTTCAATACCTGATGCAAACAGCAAGATAATCGAAGCAATACTAGAGATTGCATATAATTCTGGATTTACCGCAAGCGAAGATGAATACAAGGGAAACAAACCGTGGGCAAAACCTGGCAAGGGAATCGCTCCTAATGCATATGGACCGATAATAATACCAGCCACTAATTCGCCAAGTACGGAAGGTATTCCTACTTTTACTGCAAGTTTTCCAAAAACACGGACTGCAAAGATAATGACCGCAAGCTGGAATACCAACATAGTTACCACTTCGGTAATATTTTCTTCCATAAAAATTGTATACCTCCAAAATGAAGTTATATTAATAATATCATAAATAAACCGTCTGTAATAGCACAAATAAGTGACACCTTACGTTACGGATTCATTTACTTGACCACCACCATAAATTACCGTATAGTCGGTAGATATGGAAAAATTCTATGAGAACGGCCTGCACTTTTCCTGTAACGGATGCTCAAAGTGCTGCAGAATCGATCCCGGATTTGTATATCTCACCAAAAGCGATTTGGATGCACTAAGCAAAAAGTGTGAGCTTACTCCCGAGCAGTTTATCAAAGCGTACTGTCGTTGGGTACAGGACACTACCACAACAGACATTCTCTGCCTGCGTGAAAAGAAAAACTACGACTGTGTATTTTGGAAAGACGGATGCACCGTATACGATGCCCGCCCAGTCCAATGCCGTGCCTATCCCTTTTGGGACTATCTCCTCTCATGTAAGCAAAACTGGGATGCAGAAGCTTCTGACTGTCCCGGTATAAATAATGGCCAACTGCACTCAAAGCAAGAAATTGAAACTCAACTTGCTTCGACTCATGCAGAACCACCCATTACACGTCAACGTCCCGATTGGACTAAGCAATTTTCGTAAAAAAATTTTATTTTTTTTCGATTTTGCTCTTGACCAAATAACTGCACTTTGCTATTATAGAATCACTTTCCGGGATGTAGCGCAGCTGGTAGCGCGTCTGGTTTGGGACCAGAATGTCGCAGGTTCAAATCCTGTCATCCCGATAAAAAGCTTCTGCAATTCTGCAGAAGCTTTTTTTATTTTAGATTGATACGTGTCATCAACCTAAAACTGACTGAGTCATGGCTTTACGCAAAGCGTACTCTGACAATACAATTACTCCTTTATCTTTGAAAATGATTCCTTTGTGACATCACAAAGCGGACAAACCCA
>JAILIC010000044.1 GCA_024695475.1 Treponema sp. | reverse complement strand
CACTTCTCAAAACATCTATTACAGCATCATTTAAAATACTTTTTAAATTGTTAATGTGTCTTGTAGCTATTGAGCCAAGACCTATAAAACAAAACTTCATTATTTTACATCTTTTCTTATCAAATTTAATTAAGTTTCCCCTCTATTTCATCTATTATTTTAAGAATATACTTATCTTTTTCAATAGAATATTTCGGGGTAGTCTTTTTATAAACTGCATCAATAAAATCCTGTATTTCATCTGAATACTGATTTTCAATAATATTATCGGCATATCCTTCACGATGCTCGACATTATTGTACATTGATATTGTTTCAAGTTCTTTTGTTTCAGGATTATAAACTTGCAAATCATCATTATGACCGTGCCAGAATAAATGCAAATCTTCACCTATAACTTCAAGACTTGTAGTAGCCTTTCTTGAAACAGTATCAGCAACAAAAACGCCTATATTTCCATTTTCGTGAACAAAGTTAGATACAATACTATCATTAAAATCTATATCAAGTTCGCTACATCTTTGTGCATTTGAATTTAATGATTTTATTTTTCCAAAGGTATTTACTATCCACGGCATCTGAATTGCAAGAATTTCTCTTACACCATTTGTTTCTTTTCTGCCTATAAAAAAGTCTTTATAGCTTTCCCAAGGATGCCAATCAGGAAGATACTGACCTATATGATAAATATACGTCAAAGGCTTTTTAGTGCTTTTTACAAACTCATCAATTTTCTGTATCTGCTTATTGTAGAGCATTGTGCTTGACATAAATACAGTAACATCTTTTTCCTTTGCCAATGAAATTATTTTATCATAATCATTATCCAAAAGATTAAGCTCTGTAAAAACATTTATCCTTGAATTTACAAGGGCAAGAATTATCTCTGCGTGATGACCTGGCGAAGTGCAAACGAAGGCTATATCAGGTTTTTCGTTGATAGCTACATTAAGGTCGCTAAAAGCTTCTATATTTGCCTCTTTTGCCTGCATCTGTCTTTCAGGATTACTGTCAACGCAAATAATCTCAACATCTTTTACAATATTTTGCAAAAGCCTTATTCTTCTTCTGCCCATTGAACCATATCCAACTATCAAAGTTTTCATATCATTCACCTAAATCATAAAATTTCTTTTTCAAATCAATCCTATCATTTAAAAGATAGTCTTTAATAATAGCAATTATTTCCTGTGATGTATTACCATCTCCATACATCAATGTTGGTGTATGTGATTTATTTTCCGCCATCGTTATCGCACTAACTATATCATCTGTATCAGAATTACAGTTAATTATAGTATCTGCCATAAGTCTGCCACTCTGTCTGTCACCGATATTTACCGTAGGAGTTCCAAGAACAGGTGCTTCGATTATACCACTTGACGAGTTTCCAAGAACAAATTGAGCATATTTTACCGCACTCAAATAACGAATCATACCAAGAGAAGAAACAAGTTTAACATTCTTTTTCGACTTTGCAAATTCTTCAAATATTTTATTTACCTCATCTCCGCCAGCATCAGAATTTGCCATTGTAATCAAATAAAAGTATTTGTTTACTCTTTCAATAGCCTTACACAATTCATAAGTCTGTTCTCTGACTGAATCATTTTCAAGTGTAACAGGGTGAAATGTAACAACTGAATAAGGCATATTCTCATCAATACCCACATCAGCTTTTATTTCATTCTTGCTTTTAAGCGGTTGTTTTAATATATTTTCTGTGCTCAATGCACCAACAAAAAAAACTCTATCTGGATTTTCGCCAAGTTGAATAACACGCTTTCTATAAGTCTGAGTTGAAGTAAAATGCAAATAACTCATTTTTGAAAGTGCGTGACGAACACAATCATCAACTGCACCCTCTGTAACTTCTCCACCGTGAAGATGTGCAATAGGAATTCTCTCATTCATAGCAGCACTTGCTATTCCAAGCATTTCTGTTCTGTCGCCAAGAATGACTATCATATCAGGTCGTTCTTTTTTGAAACATTGTGCAAAGCCTTTTATAGCATTTGCCATTGTTATAGAAATGTCGTAAGGAGAGTTTCCCTCTTCAAGAATAGGAATTTCATAAGATATAGGAAATCCATCTTCTTCAATAAATTTTTTTGTATAACCGTGCTTTTTAGATAAATGAGTGCCTGTAACTATAAGTTCAAGTTCTAACTCACTATCATCATTTATTCTTTTGATTAGTGGAGTTAAAATTCCGTATTCCGCCCTTGTAGCTGTTACAACAGCAATCTTTTTCATACTTCTATCAACTCATCTTCTATAAAATCACGCTTAGCAGTCATACCAATAATTTCATTCCACCTCATTGGTGAAATACCATTGCCTGGTCGTTTTGTTGTGAGATTTTCAATTGAAAATCTTTCACCTTTCTTGATATTTCTCGCTGCAACAATACTCTTCCTTGCAACAACTCTGTTTTTGATTTCACTTATTGTAGGTTTTTTTACTGAAATACCTTTTGCTTTTTCGATATTTCTTATCCCGTCAACAAGTGCTTTCAACTCATCAGGTTCAAGACTTGCTTTATGGTCAGGACCTTCCATATTACAATCAAGTGTAAAATGTTTTTCAATGACTTCTGCACCCATAGCAACAGCAGCAAGAGAAACCTCTATTCCTTTTGTGTGGTCTGAATATCCAACCTTGCAACCGAACTCTGACTTAAGTGTCTTCATAACATTCAAATTAACTTCCTCAAAAGGAGCCGGATATTCAGTTGTGCAATGCAAAAGTGTAATATCATTAGCACCATTTTCTTTTAATAAATTTAATGCCTCTCTTATCTCTTCCATATCACTCATACCCGTTGAAAGAATTATCTTTTTTTTAGTTTTTGCTATTTCAACAAGATAAGGATAATTGGTAATTTCACCAGAAGGTACTTTCCAAATATCAAGCATATCATTAAGGAAATGGATACTCTCAATATCAAAAGGTGTGGAAAGGAATGTTATTCCTATTTCTTTGCAATATTCTGCAAGTTCTTTAAAATCACCAAAGCTGAGTAACAGTTTTGAAAGCATCTCTTTCTGTGACTCAACTTTACCTGTGTTTTTCTTTTGATAATTAGCCATTTGAGCAAATTTAGAGACCAAAGAATCAAGTTTTGCAGTCTGAAATTTAACTATATCAGCACCACAAGCTTTTGCTGTACGCACAAGTTCTTTTGCTGTTTCAAGGCTACCATTGTGATTTACACCTGCTTCGGCAATTATAAGTGTTCTGCTCATTGTTTCACCCTTTAATCAATCCGTATTTTATAGAATTTCTTTTTACATTCACAACAACAGTACTGCCAGCACCAATAATTACATCATCACCTATTTCAATTCCTTGAATTATAACAGAGCCTGCACCAACCATTGTATCATTACCAATTTTCACATTTCCACAAAGTTTTGAACCAACAGATATATGTGAAAACTTGCCCACACGACACTCGTGTTCAATAACTGCA
>JAILIC010000043.1 GCA_024695475.1 Treponema sp. | reverse complement strand
AATTTCCTTTACAAATCAACAATAATTGGTTATAAAATATATAAAGAGTTTATAAAAATATATTTGAGTTGAAAGAATATGAACGGAGGTTTGTGTATGAAAATAGGATTTATCGGTCTTGGAATCATGGGAAAGCCAATGAGCAAAAATCTGGTGAAAGCGGGATATGATGTTATCGTAAGTAATCATTCACAGGCAGCTGCAGATGAACTTGTGGCAATGGGAGCATCAGCAAAAAGTAATGCAGATATTGGTAAAGAATGTGATGTGATTATAACCATGGTACAGAATTCTCCACAGGTAAGAAATGCTGTTTTGGGATCGGATGGAATCATCGCAACGGCAAAGCCTGGTACAGTTGTTATAGATATGAGTTCAATAGATCCTGTTGAGACACGTAAAATTGGTGAAGAATTGGCAAAGAAAGGCATAGATATGCTAGATGCCCCTGTTTCTGGAGGAGAGCCAAAAGCAATAGACGGTACATTGTCAGTAATGTGTGGTGGAAAAAAAGAATTGTTTGATACATATAAGGAAGTGCTAAGCAAGATGGCTTCATCTGTGACCTATGTTGGAGAATTGGGAGCAGGAAATATAGCAAAACTGGCAAATCAGATTGTAGTTGCAGTTAATATTGCAGCAGTTTCAGAAGCATTGATGTTGGCGAGAAAAGCTGGAGCTGATCCTGAACTTGTTTATCAGGCAATCAGAGGGGGGTTGGCAGGCTCTACCGTTATGGATGCAAAGGCTCCGATGATTCTTGCTCATAATTACAAACCGGGATTTAGAATTGAACTCCATATAAAGGATTTAACCAACGCCTTAAATGCAGCTCACAGCGTTACCTGTCCAGTTCCATTGACAGGCCAGGTAATGGAGATGATGCAGGCTTTACGTGCTGATGGGTATGAAAAAGATGATCATAGTGCTTTGGCAAAATACTATGAAAAGATTACCAATATGAAAATTGGTAAGTAGTGTAGAAAGACAAAAGTTGTATGAAATATCGTCTATCCTATTACATGAGGAAAAATAGGATAGACAAATAAAATTTGTATGTTAGGAAAAAATATGATACCTACAATTAAACAGATGGATGTATATCCGGTAGCAGGCAAAGATTGTATGCTGCTTAATTTAAGCGGTGCACATGCTCCGTTTTTTACTCGTAATGTTGTAATCCTTACAGACAGTACAGACCGTATTGGTGTTGGAGAAGTTCCTGGAGGAAAAAAAATCACGGACGGCTTAGAAGAATGTAAACGATTTGTCGTCGGATCTAAAATAAGTGAATATAAAAATACCTTAAAAAGAGTCTCTGACTATTTTAAGAGTAAAGGTGGAGAAGATGTACGTGGTTTACAAACATTTGATTTAAGAACAGGTGTTCATGTAGTTACGGCAATAGAAGCTCCTTTACTGGATTTGGTAGGTCAGTTTCTTGAAGTTCCTGTAGCAGCTTTATTAGGTGATGGTATACAAAGAGAAAGTGTCCGGATGCTTGGATATCTCTTTTTTGTTGCTGACAGAAAAAAAACTGATTTACCATATGATGAGGAACCTGATAGTTCTTGTGAGTGGTATAAGATACGTCATAACGAAGCTATGACTCCTGAAAAGATTGTTGCTTTGGCAAAAGCTGCTCAAGATAAATATGGATTCAAGGATTTTAAGCTTAAGGGCGGTGTCCTTGAAGGTAAAGAAGAAATTAAAGCAATTAAAGCTTTGAAAAAGGCATTTCCTGATGCACGTATTACGCTTGATCCAAATGGTGGATGGCTCCTAAAAGATGCAATTGAATTATGTAAGGATATGCACGGAATTCTAACTTATTGTGAAGATCCGTGTGGTGCAGAAAATGGTTATTCAGGTCGCGAAATTTTGTCTGAATTCCGTCAGGCAACAGGTCTGCCTACAGCGACAAACATGATTGCAACAGATTGGCGGCAATTATGGCATTCTGTACAGCTGCAGTCTGTTGATATTCCTCTTGCAGATTGTCACTTCTGGACAATGGAAGGGGCTGTGCGTGTAGGACAATTGTGTAATGAATTTGGACTTACATGGGGCTCGCATTCTAACAATCACTTTGATATTTCACTTGCAATGATTACTCAGACTGCAGCTGCCGTACCAGGTAATCTGAATGCTATTGATACTCACTGGATTTGGCAGGAGGGCGTTGAGCGTCTTACAAAAGAACCTTTGCAGATAAAGAACGGTCTTGTTGATTTGCCTAAAAAACCGGGGCTTGGTATAGAGCCTGATATGGATCAGATAAAAAAAGCGCATCAACTTTATTTAGATAACTGTCTTGGTGGTCGCGATGACTCTGTCGGAATGCAGTATCTCATAAAGGGATGGAAATTTGATCCAAAACGGCCTTGTTTAGTACGTTAATATTACGAAAGTAGGAGTTATACATGTTTAAACCATTTGGCATTATTCCCCCAGTTGTAACACCTTTTACTTCTGATGGTAAAGTCGATGAAAAAGCTTATAGGAAAATGATTAGCCATCTTATCGAAGATGGTGTCCATGGCATTTTTCCTTTGGGAACTACTGGCGAATTTTATGCTTTTGATAAAGCTGAAGTAAAAAATATATTAGAGATCGCAAAGGATGAGGTTCATGGGCGTGTACCAATCTATGCAGGTGCAAGTCATATAACAACACGAGGTACTATCGAGCTTGCTCATATCGCAGAAGAAGTTGGATATGATGCAGTTTCAGTATTGACACCAATGTTTGTTTCTCAGACACAGGATGAGTTGTACGAGTTTTATAAGACTGTTGCTGCAAATACAGGTCTTCCTCTTATTATGTATAATAATAAGCCTAAAACTAACGTGACGATTGCACCTGATACGGTTGCACGTCTCGCGCAGATTAAAAACATTATAGGGGTTAAAGATAGCACAGGCGATTTTACTAATTCTGCTGAGTATCTGCGTTTAACTAAAGATATTGAAGATTTTAGTGTTCTGATTGGTCGTGATACTTTAATTTTTGCGGGTTTATGTCAGGGTGCTGTTGGTTCTATTGCGTCTTGTGCAAATGTTGCTCCTCGTTTAGTAGCAGATATCTACGATAAGTTTACTGCAGGTGATTTAGAGGGAGCTAAAGCTGCTCAATTTAAGTTAAATCCCTTACGTATTGCCTGCAATATGGGAACATTCCCTGAAGTAATTAAAGAAGCTCTTGAATTAGAAGGATATCCGGTAGGTAAATGTCTTTCTCCAATTGGACCTTTGACAAGTGAGCAACGTGATAAATTAAGTAAAATTCTGAAAGATATGAATCTTATAAAATAAGACTTTATTACGTAATAGTAAAATGTAAGGAGGAAACTATTATGAAAAAAGTGTTGATGACAATTTTGGCTAGTGTATTTGCATTAAGTGCACTTGTTGCGAATGGAACTGCTGATAAAAAAGGCGAAGCTGTAGATACAACTGGTGGTTGGCCAAAAAAAGCAATAAATATTGTTGTCCCTTTTGCTGCAGGTGGTAATTCTGATGTTAATGCACGTACGATTGCAAAGTATTTAACAAAAGAACTAAAACAACCTGTTGTAATTACCAATGTTGCAGGATCAGGTGGTACAATTGGTGCTGCACAAGTAAAAAATGCTGCTCCTGATGGTTATACAGTATTGGTACATCAGATTTCTATGCATATGGCTCAGGTTTCTGGCATGGTTGATTTTGGTTACATGGATTTTGAACCTGTTTGTGTATTTTCAAGAGCTTCTGATGAGGTTCTTATTGTAAATACGGAACAACATCCAGATTGGAATACATATGAGGATGTTGTAAATGCAACGAAAAAAGAGCCTGGTAAGTATAAATTGACCGCAAATACTGGAGCATCAACTCAGTGGATTGGTATTGCTGTTCAGGCGGCAGGTGCTCAGTTTAATGTTGTAAGTTCAGGTGGTTCAGGAGAACGTTTACAACTTATTCTTGGTAACCACGTTGATGTTACGGAGTTAAATTTCAGTCAAATTGTAGATTATGTTAAAGAAAGAAAAATTAAAATTCTTGCAAATGTAAGTGCTGAACGATCAAGTACATTGCGTGATGTTCCAACATTGAAAGAACTTGGTGTAGATTGTGGATATAGCTACGATAATACTTTCTTTATGCCAAAAGGTACTGATCAGGCAATTGTAAACAAATTTGCTGAAGCTTGCGAAAAAATTATAACAAGTAATGCTGATTATAAAGTTGAAATGCTTAAACTGTATCAGGAACCAAATTATAAAAATCCGTCAGATACAAAGGCTTTGTATCAATCTCAGTATGAAGATTTAATGAAGATTCAGGATCAGATCAAAAAGAAATAATGTATTGATTTTATAAGGGCTGTGGTAGATCTGCTTCGACAGCCCTGTTTTGTAGATTTCTAAAAAGGCAGGAATTTTTTATGACAAAAGAAAAAACTAAAAAGGATATATATATAGGTATTTTTTTCCTAGCACTGTCATTACTATATTTTATCGGTACTTTTTTTATACAGTCATATAATCCATTTGGCGGTAAGGAATTGTCATCAAAAACAATACCTCAACTATTATCAGTAGTGTTGTTTATATTGAGTTTGTCAGTACTTATTCCTGCACTCATTAGTATAAAGAAAGAAAATGTTGAAGTGAAGCATACACAACAGAAACATAATAAAGAGACTATAATAAAACTTTGTATAGCGTTTATACTTCTTGTTGTATATATTTTTCTGTTTGCTCGACTTGGCTTTGTTTTGTCGAGTATTTTATATCTTTCATGCATAATTTGTATGCTTATTCCTAAAAGAAATAAAAAAAATATAGCGTTTACGATTTGTTTTTCAGTTTTTGTTTCTTGTGCTATTTATGTAGTATTCAGTAAATGTTTAGGACTGATACTTCCTTCAGGCATAATTCCATTTTAGTATAATAGGGTAAAAATATGTTGTTTTCAGGTTTTTTAGCTTTATTAAGTGAGCCTCTTACACTTCCATTAATTCTTTTTGGAGTTATTTTTGGTATCATATTTGGAGCAATTCCAGGGTTGACTACAGTTGCTGGTATTTCTATGTTGTTGCCTGTAACATATGTATTAAGCAAAAATAGTGGTTTATCTATGCTTACCGCAATTTATATTGGTGGTACATCAGGAGGATTAATTTCAGCTATTCTTTTGAATATCCCAGGTACTCCATCTTCTATAGCGACTTGCTTTGATGGTCGTCCGATGGCATTGAAAGGAGAGGCTGGAAAAGCTATAGGAATTGGTATTATTAGTTCTTTTATTGGTACTTTTATTGGCGTTGTTGCCATGATTTTAATTTCTCGACCGCTGGCAGTACTTACATTGAAGTTTGGACCTTGGGAGTATTTTAGTGTAACATTGTTTGCTTTGACACTTATTGCTAATTTGTGTGGTAACTCGATGTCAAAAGGACTTATCAGTGCTATGGTTGGGATGATGTTTTCAACAGTAGGGTTAGCTCCAATTGATTCTGCCCCTCGTTTTACTTTTGGTTCCATTGAATTAACATCAGGTTTTGCATTATTGCCAGTCCTTGTTGGATTATATGCGATAAGTGAAGTTATGGAAACTGCTGTTGAGGAACATAAGAATGTCATAATGACTGAATACCATATAAAAGGACTTGGTTTTTGTTGGGATGATGTTAAAGATCAAATTGTGAACTTTGTGCGTTCTGCATTTGTGGGACTGGGAATAGGTATTCTTCCAGGAATTGGTGGTTCAACAAGTAATTTGATTGCTTATTCTGTTGCTAAAAAATCATCAAAGCATCCTGATAAATTTGGGACAGGTATTGTTGATGGTGTTATTGCTACTGAAACCTCTAATAATGCAAGTATTGGTGGTGCAATGATACCTTTGCTTACATTGGGCATACCAGGAGACGGTGTAACGGCTATACTTCTTGGTGGCTTTATGTTGCATGGACTTATTCCCGGT